>JANNAF010000458.1:0-2661 GCA_031384005.1 Rhodobacterales bacterium
GCCTATCCTACAGCGGCAGCGCCGTCGTCATCTTGATCTCTTCCATGCTCAGAAGTGCGGTCACGTTGTAGATCTTCACCTCGGCAATCAGCGCCTGATAAAACGCGTCATAGGCGCGGGCGTTCTTGACCCAGACCTTCAGGATGTAATCGACGTCCCCCGCCAGACGGTGCGCCTCCAGCACCTCGGGGCGGCGGCGGACCACGTCCAGAAAGCGGCGCTCCCAGCCTGCCTCATGCTCGCTGGTGCGGATCAGAACAAAGAAACACGCCTCCAACCCCAACTCCTCAGGGTCCAGGATCGCGGTTTGACGTTTGATCACACCCTGTTCGCGCATCCGGCGGATGCGGTTCCAGACCGGGGTCTTGGAACTGCCGACCTTGCGGGCGATTTCGTCCAAGGACTGCTCGGCATCCTCTTGCAATTGCCCAAGGATTTTCCGGTCCAACTCATCCAATTGGGCTGCCATTCGCCTTATCCCCTGTTTGGTGGAACTGCGTTCCAACTGGCAGCAATATCAGAACAAACGTCCTTATTGGCAAGGGCCACTGGTCGCGGATGGGGAAAATATTCTATATTAGGGGTCAGTTTTATAGGATCCGCGCCCATGACCGTTTTGCCCAACCCCGTGATATTCGTCGGCGCCGGACCGGGTGCTGCCGATCATCTGACCTTGGGCGCGTACCGGGCGTTGCAGGCGGCGGATGTCGTGATCCACGACCGTTTGGTTGGGCCAGAGGTTTTGACGCTGATCCCGGCAGCCACCCGCCTGATCGACATGGGCAAACAGGGGTTTGGCCCTTCGGCCGCGCAAGCCGATATCAACGCAACGCTGGTGGCCGAGGCGCTGACCGGGGCCCGCGTGGTGCGGTTAAAGGGCGGCGACTGCGGCATCTTTGGTCGTTTGGACGAGGAAATCGAGGCGCTGGAGGCGGTGGGGGTTGGCTTTGTCATCCTGCCGGGCCTGACCTCGGCCACCGTGGCCGCGGCCAGCATCGGGCAAAGTCTGACGCGGCGGGGGCGCAATGCGGCGCTGCGGATTGTCACCGGCCATGACATGGACGGCTTTGCCGATCAGGACTGGCGCGGGATGGCTGCACCGGGTCAGGTCACCGCCGTATATATGGCCAAGAAATCCGCCCGCTTTATCCAGGGCCGCCTGATGATGCATGGCGCGGATGCCGCCACCGCCGTCACGCTGGTCGAAAACGTCTCGCGCCCCGACCAGCGCATTCTGGCCACCACGCTGGCCGCCCTGCCCGAGGCGGCATCGGCGCTGTCGGGCCCCGCTGTCATTCTGCTGGGACTGGCCCCGCGTCAGGCCGTCAACCTCACCGAACGCAAGGAAGCCCGCGCATGAGCCGCTTTACCCCCAAGGTCGTGACTGCCAATCTGCTGCGCGAAGGCGATGTGGTCTACCTGACCCCGGATGACCACTGGTCGCCGCATCACCATCAGGCCGAGTTGATCGAAGACGAGGCCCATGCCCAGATGCGGCTGCTGCATGCCAATGCCCAGCGTCTGGTCATTGTCGGCGCCTATCTGGCCGATGCCAAGGCCGGTCCGAACGGCCCCGAACCCACCCATTTCCGCGAGGCGTTCCGCACGCGCGGCCCGTCGAACTATAACCACGGCAAGCAGGCAGATCTGAACAATGTATAGCTATAACGACTTTGATGAGGCCTTTGTGCGCACCCGTGTGGCGCAGTTCACCGATCAGGTCGAACGCCGTCTGGATGGGTCGCTGACCGAGGATGAGTTTCGCCCGCTGCGCCTGATGAACGGCCTGTATCTGCAACTGCATGCCTATATGCTGCGGGTGGCGATCCCCTACGGGACGCTGAACCCGACGCAAATGCGCCAGCTGGCGCTGATTGCCGACACCTGGGACAAGGGGTACGGCCACTTTACCACCCGGCAGAACATCCAGTTCAACTGGCCCAAACTGCCCGACGTGCCCGCCATTCTGACCGCGCTGGCCGATGTGGAAATGCATGCGATCCAGACCTCGGGCAACTGCGTGCGCAACGTCACCGCCGACCATTTTGCCGGTGCGGCGGCGGATGAGATCGAGGACCCCCGCCCCTATGCCGAACTGCTGCGCCAGTGGTCGACCGACCATCCGGAGTTTCAGTTTCTGCCACGCAAGTTCAAGATCGCCATCACCGGCAGCCCCAATGACCGCGCCGTCACCGCCGCGCATGACATCGGGTTGCGGATGACGCGGCAAAACGGCGAACCGGGGTTTCAGGTGTTGGTCGGCGGCGGTCTGGGCCGCACGCCGTTCATCGGCCATATGGTGCGGGATTTCCTGCCGGTGGCGGACCTGCTGCCCTATGTCGAGGCCGTGCTGTCGGTTTATAACATGCTGGGTCGGCGCGATAACAAATACAAGGCGCGCATCAAGATCACCGTGCATGAGACGGGCCACGCGGAAATCACCCGGATGATCGAGGACCGCTTTGCCGAGATCAAGCCGCTGTTTGGCGGCCATGATCAGGCGCTGTTGGCCGACATCCGCGCCGCCTTTGCGCCGCCCGCCTACCGCCACGCGCCGACCGATGCCTATGACGCCTTTTATCGGGCCGATCCGGTGTTCCGGGCCTGGGCCGACACCAACCTGACGCCGCATCGCAACAGCCAATATGCCATCGTCACCGT
>JANNAF010000186.1:0-6520 GCA_031384005.1 Rhodobacterales bacterium
TGGCGGCGTCAACCTCGGTTCTGGCCACGACATTTGGCGTCTTTGCAGCGCGGGCCAGCACCCGATATGCCTTTCCCGGCAAGGCGCCGGTGATGGGGCTGATCATGCTGCCAATGGTGCTGCCAGAGATGATCATGGCAATGTCCTTGTTGGTGGTGCTGTTGTCGCTGGGGATCAAGTTGAGCCTGTTCACGGTGATTTTGGGCCATGTGTTGGTTTGCACGCCGTTCTCGGTGGCCATCCTGACCTCGGCCTTTCAATCACTGGACAAGTCGCTGGAGGAGGCGGCCTATGATCTGGGCGAAGGGCCGGTGTCAACCTTCCGGCTGGTGATCTTGCCGTTGGTTCTGCCTGGGATCATCTCGTCCTTGCTGATCACATTCACCATATCGCTGGATGAATTCATCATCTCGAACTTTTTGAAGTCGGGTGAGGAGTTGTTGTCCACCTATATCTACAGCAAGTTGCGGTTTCCCAAATATGTGCCGAATATCATGGCCTTGGGGACCATCCTTGTTGTGCTTTCCATCACCCTGCTGACGTTGGCAGAATATTTCCGCCGCCGTGGTCTGGCAAAGACCGGTGCCAAGGATTCCGGAGGCTTTGTATGACCGAGAAACCCACGATGCCAAAACAGACCATGATCGAGTTCAAGGACGTCCATAAGTATTATGGCGACTATCACGCGCTGCGGGGGATCAATGCCACGATCCGGGCGGGTGAGTTTTTCAGTCTGCTGGGGCCGTCGGGCTGTGGCAAGACCACGCTGTTGCGTACGATTGCGGGGTTTGAGGGGATATCGAAAGGCGTTGTGCTGATTGACGGCAAGGATGTGGCGGATGTGCCGGCCAACAAGCGGCCAACCAATATGGTGTTTCAGTCCTATGCCATCTTTCCGCATCTGACGGTGGCCGAAAATGTCGGGTTTGGTTTGCGGCGCGATCCGCGGTCGGCGGCGGACAAGGCGCGTGCGGTTGAGGACAGTCTGGCGATGGTCGGTCTGGCCGGCTATGGCAACCGGGCGGCGCATGCGCTGTCGGGCGGGCAGCGGCAGCGGGTGGCATTGGCGCGGGCGCTGATCTTGAAACCCAAGGTGTTGCTGCTGGACGAGCCCTTGTCGGCGCTGGACAAGAAGTTGCGCGAGAATATGCAGATGGAATTGATCAAGCTGCAACGTCAGGTCGGCATCACCTTTATTCTGGTCACCCATGACCAAGAGGAGGCGTTGGTGATGTCTGACCGCATCGCCGTGATGTTCGAGGGGCAGATTGCCCAACTGGCCGACCCCGAAACCCTGTACCGCCTGCCGAAATCCCGCGCTGTGGCCAATTTCATCGGCACGATGAACTTTTTGCCCGGGCAGATCATGTCGGCGGCGGGTGGCCGCGTGCAGGTTGAGGCGGCCGGCTTTGGCCGGTTCGAGATGGACGAGGACAAGCAGGTGACGGGCGACCCGACGCCAACCGGTGCCACAGTGGGGTTCCGCCCCGAGACGCTGACCCTGTTGTTCGATGGCCAGCAGGCGACCGACCGCGAAGCCATGGCGACAGTCGAGGAGGTCGTCTATTATGGCGACATGACCTATTATGACGTCCGTCTGGACGGCGCGCCCGAAGCGTCGCGGTTGTCGATGCGCAATGTGTTTGGCCGTCCTGTGCTGGACATCGGCACACGGACACGGGTTGGCTGGTCGCCGGGTGCGTTGGTGATGTTCCGGTAAGGTGCGTGATTTCACGCAGCCTGCACGCAACGGTGCGTGAATAACGCACCCTACCTGGTCAATGATCGGGCGGCAGCAGCCCTAACCCGCGCAGATAAATGCCGATTCCAGCCTCCAAAAGGTCTTCGGGCGAATAGGGCGATTTGGCACCAGGGGCGCCGCGCATGTAAAGTTCGACCACGCCATGGCTCATCGCCCAGATATGGGCCGAGAACATCGAAGGCGGTGGGCGGCGGCCCTGCGGCATGTGTTGGCTGAGGTGTTCAGCGGCGGTTTCCAGCACCGCCCGCGCCTTTTGCGCCACCAGCGCCAGATCGGGATGGGCGTTCAGGCTTAGGCCGCTTTCAAACATCGCCATGTAATGACCGGGATATTTGCGGGCAAAGGCAAGATAGGCGCGGCCCGTCGCCTCGAACGCAGCAAGGGCGGAGGGTTGGCCGCCAGCATAGGCAAACTCCATCAGGGCGGCAAAGATGTCATAGCCCTGCCGTGCCACCTCGGCCAACAGGTCATCGCGGCCAGCAAAGTGGCGATAGACGGCGGCGGGGGTGACATCGGCGGCCTTGGCGGCCTCGGACAGGGTGAAACCGGTCGGGCCGTTGCGGGTGATCAGTGTCAGTGCCGCATCGACCAAAGCCTGCCGCAGATTGCCGTGATGGTAGCCTTGCTTCACTTGGTCCTCAAACTCGGGTCGCCACAGATCGCGGGGTCAATGGGGCCGATTGCCGCCACATCCTTGCCTTTGAAATCAACGGCATGCAGCACGGTCTGGATGGCGGCGATCCGCGCGCGCAGCTTGTCTGCCGACAGGATCATCGTCCAGGGTGCATGTGGGAAATGGGTTTGGGCCATGGTTTCGTCAATGGCGGCGGTGTATTCTTTCCACTTGGGCAGACCATCAATATCGATCTGCGACAGTTTCCACTGTTTCAGCGGATCCTTTTCGCGGTCCAGAAAACGTTTGAGTTGTTCGGCGCGGTCCACCTCGAGCCAGAATTTGAAAAGGATGATCCCCTCTTCGACCACCATCTTTTCGAAATCGGGCAGTTGGCGAAAGAACCGGCTGCGCTGTTCGTCGCTGCAAAAGCCGAACACCTTTTCCACGATGGCACGGTTGTACCATGAGCGGTCAAAGATGTTGATCTCTCCCAGCAGGGGCAGATAGTCGACGTAGCGCTGGAAATACCATTCCGACTGTTCGCGTTCGGTTGGTTTGGACAGGGCCACCACATTGGCCCCGCGCGGATTGAGGTGCATGCGCAACGCCGAGATGGTGCCGCCCTTGCCAGCCGCATCGCGCCCCTCGAACACGCAGATGATCCGTTTGCCCGTCGCTTTGACATCGGCCTGCAGGCGCACGAGTTGCAGTTGCAACGCGTCCATCTGCGTATCGTAATCGCGGCGCTTCATATCCACGCGGTACGGATAGCTGGGCGACATGATCTGGTCCTTGTCGCAATTCTCGATTGCGCGGCGGACGTCTTTGGGGGCGTCGTTCTTGAAGTATTTGCTGATTGCGCCGTTGAATGGCAGGTCCATGGTGTCCTCCGCTTTTGCGCCAGTATGGCGGTTGGTGCGGCTAACGCAATCGCCGACATTCTGCTTGCTGCGTTGCATTGGGGTTGCAGGTTTTGGCCATCGTTCATGTAAGGAAATTGCAGGGCTGCAGGGCCGGGTGACGACCGTGATGCCGACTTCTGTGAAATGATCAAGAAGCAGACCGAAAGAATGGATAGTCTGACGGCGAAACTGCATGCAGTCAGCCTGAAATGGGCAAAGGTTGATGGTAATTACCTTAACGCGGTCGAGTTCAGGATTGCCAAGTTCGAGCAGGTTGTAAGGGCTCGGGGGGCCAAGCAGGTGGAAGAGCTGCAAAAGGACCGCGTGACAATGGCCGACCTGAAGGCGCTGGAAAAGCGGATCATCGAGCCGATAAAGAAGGGCAAATAGGGTCTGGGCCGGGTCAGGGCGCCTGCTGCACGGCCGAGCGGCGATCGGCGCGGGCGATGGCATCGGGGATCGTCTGCGGATGGGCGTGGTGCGGCATGTGGCCGGTGCCCGGCAGAACGATCAGATTGGCCTGGGGCAGCAGGGTGGACAGCGGTCCGGAATGGATGGTCAGCGGCACGATGGTATCGGCGTCGCCGTGGATCAGTTCGATGGGCAGGGTCAGGTCGCGGTAGCGCGGTTCTTGTGCCACAAGTTGGTCACGCAACCCGTTCACCTGAGCTGTGTTGGTGACCAGCGAGGGGCGGCGGATCGACAGCCCCTCGCCAATCAGGGCGCGGTAATCGGCGGGCACCGGATCGGGGGCAAAGATGCCTGTGATGGTGCCGTGGATATAGCTGTCGGGCAAATAGGCCGCGACCAGCGGGATGGCGACCGCCTTGCCGATCCAGGTTTTGGTCAGACGGTACCAGGGGTCCAGCGGGCCGGGCCAGGGCAGTGAGGGCGACGACACCAGCACCAGCGCGCGGGGTTTCAGCGGCGCATCCAGCGCCCAGGCCAGCGCGACGGACCCGCCGTAGCTTTGCCCTAACAGAATGGGGTCGGTGATGCCCAGTTGCGTGGCGGCGGCAGACAGGTGCCGCGCCTGCGCCGACAGGCTGGCGCTGTCGGGGATGGGATCGGACCAGCCCAGACCGGGGCGATCAAAAGCGGTGACGCGGTATGTGGGTGCCAGACGGGTCATCAGGGGTATCAGGTCGCGCAGATTGCCCGATGCGCCGTGGATCAAGATCAGGTCCGGCCCGCTGCCCACGGTGAGGGCGTGGACCCGAAGCCCGTCCACCAGCAGGATTTGACCGATGGGCGGAAATGCCGCCTCGACTGCCGCCGCACGCCGGTTTGCCCGCGCATTGGTCAACAGGGCAAGTGCCACCACAAGGGCCGCAAGGATCAGGCTAAGTGCCAATGGATTGGATGTCATAGGGGGTGGACTGGTAAATCTCGTTTATCCAGTTACCGTACAGCAGATGGGCGTGGTTGCGCCAGCGGTTCACCGGTTTGCGGCGCGGGTCGTCATCGGGGTAATAGTTCATTGGCACGTTGATTGGGGTGCCGGCCGCGATGTCGCGGTCGTATTCCTGTTTCAGCGTGTCGTTGTCATATTCAAAATGGTTAAAGATATAGAGCGCCCGGTGACCCGGATCGTCGATCAGGCATGGCCCGGTCAGGTCGGACCCGATCAGGGTGCGCAGGGCAGGGGCTGCGTCCACCTCGGGCTGCTTCATCTCGGTCCAGCGGCTGACCGGGATGACGATGTCATCGGCAAAACCGCGCAGATAGGGCGAGGTCGGCGCAAGGTTGGTTTGCGGAAAGCAGCCGAATGCCTTGGCGGGCAGCATGTGTTTGCGGACACCGTGGAAATGGTTGATCATCGCCATCCCGCCCCAGCAAACGCCAAAGGTCGATTGGACATGGGTTTGCGTCCAGTCCATCAGCTGCACCAGTTCGCGCCAATAGGTCACCTCCTCGAACTCCAGATGTTCGATGGGGGCACCGGTGATGATCAGGCCGTCAAACTTTTGCCCAGACTCGGCCACCTCGGCGAAGGAGTGATAGAAGGTTTCCATATGTTCGGCGGCGGTATTTTTGGTCTGGTGTTCGGTCATGCGGATCAGCGACAGGTCGATCTGCAACGGCGTGGCACCGATCAGGCGGGCGAACTGGTTTTCGGTCTGAATCTTTTTCGGCATCAGGTTCAAGAGGGCAATCCGCAGCGGCCGGATTTCCTGGGTCGCGGCGCGTTCGGGGGTCATCACCATGACACCTTCGTTCGACAAAACGTCGAAGGCGGGCAGGTTGGCGGGCAGGGTGATGGGCATGGTGTCAGTCTCCAGCAGGCGTAGTTAGGCGGTGGCGCTGCGCCGATCAAGGGCGGTGGCGATCAGGGTGTCAAAGCCTGCGGGGTCGCGCACTTGCGCCACCTCCTCGGCCGATACGGTCACGCCCCAGTTGGCCATGGCGGCATAGCGCGGTTGGCGGGCCTCCAGCAGGCGGGCATAGCCGAACCGCAAAAAGGCGTCAGGGTCCACGGTGGCGGGGTCGCGGCCTTGGGTGAACTCGGCCCACAGGGTGGTCAGAAATTCGGGGCGGTAATACATCGGCTTGGGCGCGCGGGCAAAACGGCGGGCCAGTTCGGCCTTGTGGGCGTCTGACCCCTTGATCCAGACCACCAGCAGATGTTGCGACAGTTCGGTCATCACGGGGTCGTTCGGGTCATCGGCATTCACCACCTCGCAGATCGAGCCCGAGGTGTCGCAGACGAAGTTTGCGTAACCGTAAATATCCTGCGCCCGGTCGATGAAACGGGTGGTGTCCAGCATGGCCGCCACCTCGGCCCCGGCGTGTTGGGTCTGACGGCGCTGATATTCGGCAAAGGGCACACCGCCCAAACCAGGATCACCGGGTTTGCCAAGGTAGGTCGACAGTGGCGCCAGATTGTCGAAGGTGATGTTGGAGGCGATATAGACGCTGTCGGTCAGGAGCAGTTCGCGCAATAGCGGCACCTTCATCGCCTCGCGTTTGAAATTGTCGGCGATGTATTCGTTCATGTAGCGGGTGCCGATGCGGTAATCGACCGAGTAATGGAACCAGCCGCCCGCCCCCGCCTGACCGGAATCGCGCAACATGTTCGACAGATAGGTCTTGCCCAGACCCGACATGCCAAACAGCAGCACGCGCTTTTGGTCTGCCGCGCGAAAATCGGCTCCGGTTTGGTAAATCATGGGGCGGCCCTTTCTGGTCATGCAGCGATTTAGCCCAAGGTCAGCGCGGTTTCACGCGGAAAATGCGGCC
>JANNAF010000499.1:0-3893 GCA_031384005.1 Rhodobacterales bacterium
CGGTCGGGCCAGTGCGGCGCCTTGGGGTCAAAGCGCAAATGCCGCTCGAACAGCACCGTCGCCACATCCGCCATGCCCATCGGCATCCCCGAATGACCCGAATTTGCCGCCGCCACCGCGTCCAGCGTCAAGGTGCGAATGGCGCAGGCGCGCATCCAGTGTTCGGGATGGCGGGCGCGCAGGGTTTGAATGTCCACGGGGTTGTTCCTGTTTTGACCAAAGGTTGCCAAGCTGCATATCAGTCTGGTGCCCAAGTTCAAGCACAGGCGACGGTGTCAGACCGCCAAACCACGCCGCACACCCAAGTTGACCCTTGACGAATGGCGCCGCGCATCGCCAAGCTATTGGCCACACCGGCCGGAACAGACCGGACAGAAAGGGCGCGCGATGGGGCAGATCGAAGAGTTGGAACACCGTATCACGGCCGCCTTTGCGCGCATCAGTGCAGGTGTCCTTGCCCTGCCGAACGCCGTTGCCGCCGCAGCACCGCCCGCCGATGACACTTTCGCCCCCCTGCAAGAGGCGCTGGACGAAGAGCGTATGGCCAATGCCCAGTTGAACGAACGCCTGCGCGTTCTGTCTCAGCAGGGCGACGGCATGCAGGACGACCTGCGCGCCCAGATCGACAGCCTGACCCGCCAGCTCGATGCGCAGGGCCTTGACGTACAGCGTCTGACCTCGACGATCGGCCAGCTGCGCGAAGACCTGCGCCGCCTGCGCGAGGCGGCCGAACAAGGCGTGGTCGATCCCAGCCTGATCAATCGCGCCATGCTGGCCGAACTTGATGCGCTGCGCACCGCCCGCGCCGCCGAGGTGACCGAAATGACCGATATCCTGTCTGCCCTGTCCGGCACCCTGGACGCCGAGGAGGCCCGTTCACATGCCTGAACTTGAAATCACAATCGGCGAACGCAGCTTTTTCGTCTCCTGCCGCGAGGGCGAGGAGCATTTCTTGAATGCCGCAGCCAAGATGCTGAACGACGAGGCCATGCCCATCTTGCAGCAGTTGGGCCGCCTGCCCGAGGCGCGGATGCTGCTCATGGCGGGCCTGATGCTGGCCGACCGTACCGCCGCCGTCGAGGATGAGGTCCGCACCCTCAAATCGCGCATTGCCGAATTCGAGGCCCGCCCCCCCGTCGCCGCGGTCCGCGTCGAGGTGCCGGTGATCCCGCAAGAGGTAACCGATACCCTGGCCGACCTCGCCGCCCGCGCCGAAGCCCTCGCCGCCGTGGTCGAAGAGCGCGTGAACTGATCCTCCGTCAGGCAGGGTCATCCCCGTCACTGTCGCCAATGCGGCCGCCCACTTCCCCACCGACAGGGCCCGCAGGGCGGGGTGCGCCCCGCCACCCCCACTTAGGCTGGCAAAAACAAAAGGCGGGGTTTCCCCCGCCTGCGTCAACCCCGTGTCAACTGTCGCCTTGTAGGATTGGCAGTTCTGCGTTTTCCCTTGGAAAATGCAGGTTTGCCCATCGTCCTCAACCCTCGTTGGCCTGACGGATCTTTTCTGCTGCGGCCTTGTCGAACTTGACGCCGTTCGCCTCGAACAGCGCGTCCAATTCGCCCGACAGCGTCATCTCGGTGATAATGTCGCAACCGCCGACAAACTCGCCCTTGACGTACAATTGCGGGATGGTCGGCCAGTCCGAGAAATCCTTGATCCCCTGGCGGATTTCGGCATCGGCCAGCACGTTCACATCGGCAAACTCGACGCCCATGTAATTCAACACCCCCGCCACGCGGCTGGAAAACCCGCATTGCGGCATCATCTTGGTGCCCTTCATGAACAGAACCACGTCGTTCTTGGTCACGGTATCCTTGATCTGGTCAACTGCGCTCATTTCTCAATTTCCTTTCGCGTTTCTCTGCGATCTTGCCACAGGGACTGTGGCCCATATTTTTCTTCGATTTTCCGGCGGTAGTTTGGGCGGAGCGTCCTGTGCATCACCTTCGGCAATTCCGCCCACAACCATGCGGCGACGGCGAGTGCCAAAAGTAATCCCAACAGTTTCATGGCGACGATTACTGCCAAGAAAACGTCACCCATTCACCTATTCCGGCGCCTTCGTCGTCAGCGCCAACGCATGCAACTCGCCCTGCGCCCCGTCCATCTTGCCCTTCAGACTGGCATAGACCGCGCGCTGTTGCTGCACCCGGTTCATGCCCTTGAAACTCGCGTCAATCACCTCGGCCGCCCAATGGTTGCCGTCGCCCGCCAGATCGGTGATCGTGATCCTTGCAGCCGGAAAGCTGGCGCGGATCAGGTCTTCGATGTCTTGGGCTTGCATGGCCATTGGAAACGCTCCTTCAGTTCGCACCCGAATGTAGGGCCGGGGCAGGGGCTCTGCAAGGGTGCATCAGCGCCCCGGCAATGCCAGCCACTCATCCCGCAACATGCCGTACATCACCACATCCACGTTCCGCCCCAACACCGGGCGATACCACTGCGACCGCAGCCGCCCCTCAACCTGATATCCCGCCGCCACATAAACCCGGTGCGCCCGCAGATTTTCGCCCGACGCATCCAGCCACACCCGCGCCGCCGCCAGTTCGCCAAAGGCATGGTCCGTCAGCGCCCGCACAAAGGCCGCCCCACCCCCGCCACTCACCCGCGCCAGCGCCAGCCGGAACAACTCGACCGCACCAGACGGATCGCCAATTTCCCGAAACACCGCAAAACCGGCGCGATCCCCCCAGATCAGCACCCGAACCGTCGGGTCCGCGACCCAGGCCGCCAGCCCGGCCTCATCGGTATCGCCGACAAAGGCGGCATAGCCTCGATCGCTGGTCAGCCCGTGGATAAACCCGAAATCCGCCGCCGTGGCGGGCCGCAGCGTCATGCCACCGCCCGCGCAAATGCCCCACGGTAACTGGCCGACAGCGCCTTCACCGTCGCCTCCTCCGTGCCAAACCGCACGACCGCGCCGCCAAACTTGCCGACCCGCGCCGCAGGTACCCCGGCCTCTGCCGCCCGCGCCAACAGCCTGGTCGCCTGATCCGACCGGCAAGCCACCAGATACCGTGCCTGATCCTCGCCAAAAAGCGTCGGGATGTCCGATGCCGTCAGCACCACACCCAGCCCCGCGCCTTCGGCCATCTCGAACGCCGCCAGCGCCAAACCGCCATCCGACAGATCGCGGCAGGCCCGCAATGCCCGATGATTTGCCCGGATGAACTCGCCATGCCTGCGCTCGGCCACCAGATCGACCGGCGGCGCATCGCCCGCCTCGATGCCCCATGCCTCGGCCAGCAGGGCCGATTGCCCCAGATGGCCCAGCGTCGTGCCAATCAGCACCGCCACATCGCCGTCCGATGGCTGCCCGGCGATCAACTCGCCCAAACTCGCCAAAATCCCCACCGCGCCAATGGTTGGCGTCGGCATGATCCCCTTGCCATCCGTCTCGTTGTACAAAGACACGTTGCCCGACACGATGGGCATGTCCAACGCGATGCAAGCCTCACCAATGCCGCGCAACGCCCCCACCAACTGCCCCATGATTTCGGGCTTTTCGGGGTTGCCAAAGTTCAGATTGTCCGTCGTGGCCAACGGCTTGGCCCCCACCGAAATCAGGTTGCGATACGCCTCCGCCACCGCCTGCTTGCCGCCCTCGAACGGGTTCGCCATCACATAACGGGGCGTCACGTCACTGGTGAATGCCAGCGCCTTGCCCGTGCCATGCACCCGCACCACTCCGGCCCCCATGCCGGGCCGCACCACCGTATCGGCACCGACCTGACTGTCATACTGCTCCCACACCCAGGCCTTGTGGGCATAGCTGGGCGAGGTGATCAGCACCGACAGGGCATCAATCGCCCCAATCTCGGGCACCTCACCCAAGGGCGCTGCCGGCGGAGTTTCCACCCAAGGCCGGTCATATTCCGGCGCCGATGAACTC
>JANNAF010000517.1:0-2390 GCA_031384005.1 Rhodobacterales bacterium
CCAATCAGACCGCAACACGACCCACTCGCCCGCGCGGATGCTGCCATGCTTGGCCTCCCATGCCGTGACATGGTCGATGGTCAACAGAAAATCCGGGTTCGCCCCACATTCCGCGGCAAAGTCCAGCACGTTGACCGGGGCCACCAACCGCTGCACCGGCAGCGTGTCGGTATAACCATCGGCATAGTCCTTGCCGGTGATCCAGTGGTGCGGCGCATCAAAATGCGTCCCCGAATGTTCGCCCAGCTTCAACCAGTTCCACGCCCAGAACGGCCCGTCCTGATCATACTCGCTGATCCGGTGAATCTCGATCGCCGGGGTGTCCTTGGCGAAATCCGGCGGCAGCTTCAGCAGGGGTGTTTCCGGCCCCAGTACCCCAGTGCAATCCACCACCTCGACCCCACCCGAGGCGAGCAGTTCTGCCAAGTCACCCAGAACATTTGTCGATCCCATGAAAGTCTCCCTGTGCGCTGTTTTTGTAGATGCTTTGTAGGGGAAATGTAGGTGCGTTGTAGGTCCTCGATTTCCACGAATCATGCTAGACAGATTTAAATGCATTTGCAAATATCCCGTTCAACATTTCGTGGGGTGACAGCGTGACGCAGTTCGACGCAATGCTGATCGGGGCGGGCGTGAACACGCTGGCAGCGGCGCTGCACCTGTCGGCGCGCGGGGAGCGGGTGGCGGTGTTCGAACAGGCCGATGTGGCGGGGGGGGCTGTGAAAACCGGCGCATATACCCTGCCCGGCTTTCGCCACGACTGGGCCGCGATGAACCTGTCCCTGTTTGCCGGTAGCCCGTTTTTCAAGGTGTACGGCGCAGAGTTGATGAAACATGGACTGGCATTCGCCCCCGTCAACCGCCCCTTCGCCTCCAGCTTTGAACAGGGAAGCCATGTTGGCGTCTCGATGGATCTGGAGGAGACGGTAGCCCTGATCGCCGCCCTGTCGCCCAAGGATGCCACCACTTGGCGCAACCTCGTCGCAGGCTTTGGCGCGCAGGCACCCCACCTCTTTGGCCTGCTTGGTGCGCCCATGAACATGCGTGCACTCGCATATTATCTGTTTAGGACATGGCGGGCCAAGGGACTGACCGGAACGCTGGATTTCACCCGGTTCCTCCTGTCCTCCCCCCGCATCTGGCTGACCGAAACCTTTGAAAACTCTCAGGTTCAGGCCATGCTCGCCGCTTGGGGGATGCACCTTGATTTTGCACCCGACATCGCTGGCGGCGCGATGTTTCCCTATCTGGAGGGTATGGCAGGGCAAGCATTCGGAATGGTGATCGGGGCGGGCGGTGCCGATACGATCGTGCAAGCCTTGGTTGCCGCGATCCGTGCCCGTGGCGGGGTTGTGGAATGTGGCGTTACCGTCCGGCGCATCCTGCATCACGGCGGCAAGGCAACCGGGGTCGTCCTGGCCGATGGCCGCCAGATCACCGCCAGCAAATCCGTGATCGCAGGCATCGCGCCCAGCGCCCTGCCCCGCCTGACCGGCGGCACAACCCCCGCCCATGATGCCCATATGCAGCGGTTTGCCCATGCACCGGGCACCATGATGATCCACCTTGCCCTGTCCGACCTGCCCGAATGGCGGGCCAAAGGGTTGAAATCCTTTGCCTATGTTCACATTGCGCCCAGCCTTGACCAAATGGCGCGGACCTATGCCCAAGCCACGGCAGGCCAACTGCCCGATGAACCCATCCTCGTCGTCGGCCAACCCACCGTGTTCGACCCCACCCGCGCCCCGCCCGGCCAACACACCCTTTGGGTGCAGGTTCGCATGGCCCCCGGTACGATCCTCGGCGACGCCAAAGGCGAAATCACCGCCCGTGACTGGCCCAGCGCCGCCGCCCCCTTTGCCGCCCGTGCGCTGGACATTCTCGAATCCCATGCCCCCGGAACCCGCGCCAAAATCCTTGCCCAGCGCCTCGTGACGCCCTTGGACCTGGAGGCCGACAACCCCAACCTCGTTGGCGGCGACCAGGTTTGCGGCAGCCACCACCTGACCCAGAATTTCCTTTTCCGTCCGGGGCTTGGCCTTGCTGACGGCACGACACCGATCACGAACCTTTACCTGACCGGGGCCGCCGTGTGGCCCGGTGCGGGAACGGGCGCGGGGTCGGGATACCTCTTGGCCAAAAAACTTGTCGGCACTTGAAACAACAGGGACCCAAACCATGAACCTCAACAGACGCAGTTTGCTGAAACTGTCCGCAGCCTCGGTCGCCTTTGGCACCGTCAGCCTGCCCAGCTTTGCCCAAGAGATCACCGAACTGGTGATCGCCTATAACGTCACCCTGCCGTCGTGGGACCCTACTGTCGGCCCCTCGGCCGTCAACCCCACCATTCAGGGGCTGTATCAGTCGGTCTTTGACCAATACATCCTGCA
>JANNAF010000075.1:0-2122 GCA_031384005.1 Rhodobacterales bacterium
CAAGGAAGATATCCTCGAATTCCCCGGTGTCGTGAAGGAACTCTTGCCGAACGCGACATTCAAGGTTGAACTCGACAATGGCCATGAATTGATTGCGGTGATGGCAGGCAAGATGCGCAAGAACCGCATCCGCGTTCTGGCAGGCGACAAGGTGCAGGTGGAAATGACCCCCTATGATCTGTCGAAGGGTCGCATCAACTATCGGTTCAAGTGAAGTTCATACTTGGGTCGGGCAGCCCGCGGCGCCGCGAATTGCTGGCGCAACTGGGCATCGTGCCCGATGCGATCCTGCCGCCCGACATTGACGAGGACCCCCGCCGTGCCGAGTTGCCACGCCCCTATTGCGTGCGGCTGGCGCGGGAAAAGGCGCTTGCCGTGGTCGCGGGCCCCGATGACATCGTGTTGACGGCGGATACCACGGTGGCGCTGGGGCGGCGGATATTGGGCAAGCCTGCCGATGCGGCGCAGGCGGCCGAGTTTCTGCTGGCCTTGGGCGGGCGGCGCCATCAGGTGATCACGGCCGTGGCCGTGCGCCGGGGCGACAAGATCTGGCAGCGGGAGTCGGTTTCCGCGGTCAAGATGAAGCGGTTGTCCGATATCGAGTTGAACGCCTATCTGAGTGGGGGCGAGTGGCAGGGCAAGGCGGGTGGCTATGCCATTCAGGGCGCCGCCGGGGCGTTCATCCCGTGGATTTCGGGTTCGTTCACCGGCATTGTCGGCCTGCCCTTGGCCGAGACGGCGGCCGTATTGCAGGCGGCAGGATATCCGGTTTGGAGGCAGGCATGATTGGTCGTGTGGTGGTGTTGGACAGTTTGGGCGATCAGGCCGCTGCGGCGCTGATCGTGGATGGCCAATTGGAAGAGCTGTTGGTCGACCCGGCCGATGACACCGCCCTGCCCGGCGCGATTTACCGCGCCGTGGCCGACCGCCCGATGAAGGGCCAGGGCGGCATGTTCGTCAAACTGCCGGGCGGGTCAGGGTTCCTGCGCCAGACTGACGGCGTGGCACCGGGTCAGCGCATCATCGTGCAGGTCACCGGGCCTGCCGAGGGCGGCAAGGCGCTGCCGGTCACGTCGCGGCTGTTGTTCAAGTCGCGGTTGGCGATTGTGACGCCGGGGGCGCCGGGGCTGAACATCTCGCGCCGGATCAAGGACGAGGATGTGCGCGCCGAGTTGGAGGCGCTGGCCGCCGCAGGGATGGCCGGCGCGTCCGAGACGTTGGGCCTGATCCTGCGGTCGGTGACCGAGCGGGCCGAGGCGGATGAGGTCGCAGACGACATCGCCGCGATGCGCGCACTGGCCGAGGCCGTGATGCGCGATCTGGACGGCGGGCCGGAACTGTTGGTCGAGGGCGCAGGGGCGCATGAGACCGCATGGCGCGACTGGGCCGATCCCGAACCGGATGAGGTGGTCGAAGGCGGGTTTGAGGCGCAGGGCGTGCATGAGATGCTGGCGGCGCTGCGCGATGTGCGCGTGCCGCTGGTGGGCGGCGGCAACATGCTGATCGAGCCGACCCGTGCGCTGGTCGCCATTGACGTGAACACCGGCCCCGACACCTCGCCCGCGGCCGCGTTGAAGGTGAACATCGCCGCCGCCCGCGACCTGCCGCGCCAGTTGCGGCTGCGCGGTTTGGGCGGCCAGATCGTGGTTGATTTCGCGCCGATGCCGAAGAAAGAACGCGCGATTCTGGATCAGGTGATCCGAGCGGCGTTCAAGACCGAGGCCGCCGAGACCAATCTGGCGGGCTGGACGACGCTGGGCCTGTTCGAGATGACCCGCAAGCGCGACCGCCTGCCGTTGGCCGAGGTGCTGCGGTGACCTGCCCGATCTGCAGCAAACCGGTCGACGCGCAGTATCGCCCGTTTTGTTCGCGCCGCTGCGCCGACATCGATCTTGGCCGCTGGCTGAACGAAACCTACCGCGTCCCTGCGACCAGCACCGACCCGCAAGACGAAGCCCAACCCCGCAGCGACGACCTGCCCCACTGAACAAGAAAAAACCCCAATTCCCCTCTGGACACTGACCCGGCCCTCGCCTAAGACGTCCCGACCGAAAGGCACGCCTTTCCAACGGTGCCCAGATAGCTCAGTCGGTAGAGCAGCGGATTGAAAATCCGCGTGTCG
>JANNAF010000090.1:0-4035 GCA_031384005.1 Rhodobacterales bacterium
GACTGGATCGTTGTGCGCAACGGGACCGAGTTGATCACGGTGGTGCAAAACACCACGGCGCTGGCCCCGGTTGGGCCGACGACCGACGTCAACCACCGCGCCAATGCGGCGGGTGAGATGGATCTGCTGCCCTACGAGGCCGAGATGGTTGCGGCCGTCAACGCCTTTTCCGCAAGCCGCGATCCGGCTGAGCGGATTGCGTTGATGAAAACCTATCAGAACCTGTACACCGCCAACCTCGACGGGATCGGCCTGACGGCCTATCCGGGTGCATTGATCATCAACAAGCGTTTTGCCAACATCCCGGCAGGCGCCCCGATCTTCATGTACAACTGGGCCGAGGACAACATCGTCCGCGAGCGCGTCTATGTGCCCGCAGACAAGCAGATCGGTGCTGAACTGCACCCGAACATGTTGCCCGGTGCGCCCGGGTCGGCAGGTCCGGTCGCGGTAAACTAAGGGACTTGTTCCCGGTGGGCAGGGGGTAACCCTGCCCGCCAAATCCCCCCCCCTTCATTCAGGTGCGCCATGCTGCGATTTCTGGTCGTCCGCCTGTTGCAGGCGATCCCCGTGCTGATGGTGATGTCGATCATCACCTTCGCCATCATTCAGGCCCCGCCGGGTGACTATGGCGATTTCATCCGCACCAACATGATCGTGCAGGGCAACGCATCGGTCGAGGCCGCCCAGCGCGCCGCCGATGAATACCGCGAAACGCATGGGTTGAATGACCCGATGCCGCTGCAATACATCCGCTGGATCTGGGGGATCGTGTCCGAGGGCGATTTCGGGCAAAGTTATCTGTACAACAAGCCGGTCAGCGAAGTGATCATGGCGCGACTGCCCGCCACCATCGCCATCGCGCTGACCTGCCATATTCTGGCATCGTTCTTTGGCATTGGCTTCGGTATTCTGGCGGCCACGCGGCAGTATACCTGGGTCGATACCGTGCTGTCGTTCATATCCTTTCTGGGGATGACCGTGCCGCGGTTCCTGATGGCGCTGATCATCCTGTATCTGCTGGCCTACAAGTTCAACGTGCAGGAAATCGGGTCATTCTATTCGTCCAAGTTTGGCGGTCAGGTATACTGGCTGGGCTGGTTCGATTTCAACTGGGCCAAGCTGTGGAACCTGATCCAGCATGTCTGGCCGGTGGTCGCCGTCGCCACCATAGGCGGGCTGGCCTATAACATGCGGGTCATGCGGGCCAACCTTTTGGACACGCTGAACATGCAATATGTCGAAACCGCCCGCGCCAAGGGTCTGTCCGAGGGGCGGGTGATCATGCGCCATGCGGTGCCCAACGCGTTGCATCCGCTGGTCGCCTATCAGGGCGTCGTGCTGCCCTATATGCTGACCGGTGAGATCGAGGTGGCCATCGTATTTGGCCTTGCCACCATCGGGCCGGCCATTGTGGGGTCGATGGCCATCGGGGATGTGTTCGTCACGGCCAGCCTGTTGCTGGTGCTGGGGGCGACACTGATCATCGGCAATATCATCGCGGACCTGCTGCTGGTGTGGCTGGACCCCCGTATCCGGGTGGGGAACGAATGACATGACCACACATGAAGGCGAGGTCGCCGACGACCGCATCTCATCCGCCCCGACCGCCAGCCAAGGCTATCTGGCGCTGGTGTGGCGGCGGTTCAAACGGTCGGTTCCGGGGATGATCGGGTTGGTTCTGGTCAGCCTGCTGTTGCTGACCGCGATATTCGCCGAGTTTGTTGCACCGAACGACCCCAACGCCAATTCGGCATCTTTCGCGCCGCCGGACAAGTTGTCGTTTTTCGACAAGGACGGCTTTACCCTGTGGCCCGTCGCCTATGCCATTGTCGAGGGGGCGGAACTGGACCCGGTCACCTATCAGCCGATCATGGCGCCTGACATGGAAAACCCGCGTCCGCTGGTGCTGTTCGCCAAGGGTGATCCTTACGCATTGTGGGGCCTGATCCCGATGCAGCGGCATCTGATCGGGGTGGCAGACGGATCGCCGCTGCATCTGTTGGGGACGGACAAGCTGGGCCGTGACGTGCTGTCGCGCGGGATTTATGGCAGCCGGTTGTCGCTGGCGATTTCGCTGGTGTCGATTGCCATGATCACCACCATAGGCACGCTGCTGGGCATCACGTCGGGCTATATCGGCGGGCGGTTTGACATGTGGTTTCAACGCTTTGTCGAGGTGATCCTGGCCTTTCCGCAACTGCCCTTGTACCTCGCTTTGGCCACGTTGATCCCGCCGACCTCGCCGCCATGGTTGTTCATCACCTTTGTCGTGCTGGTGATTGTGGGTCTGGGTTGGGCGCAGTTAAGCCGCGAGGTGCGGGGCAAGACGATGTCGATGGCGCGGATTGACTATGTCCGCGCGGCGGTGGCGGTGGGGGCATCGGATGGGCGCATCATCACGCGGCACATCCTGCCCAACGTCCTTAGCCATGTCATCGTCGCGGTGACCTTGGGTATTCCGACCATCATCTTGTTGGAAAGTTTCCTGGGATACCTGGGCTTTGCCGTGAAACCGCCGCTGATTTCCTGGGGGTTGATGTTGCAGGACGCGCAGACCTTTACCTCGATCGGGTCGCATCCGTGGATCCTGTCGCCGGTGGGATTTGTTCTGCTGGCCGTGTTTGCCTTCAACGCGCTGGGTGACGGGTTGCGCGATGCCGTTGACCCCTATTGAGGTGCTGGACATGAACGACAACACAACTGGCGATCTGGTCATCGACGCCCGCAACATCGGCGTCACCTTCAAGGTGCTGGGCGGTGAGGTTGAGGCGGTGCGCGACGTGTCGTTCCGTTTGCACAAGGGCCAGACGATTGCACTGGTGGGCGAGTCTGGGTCCGGCAAATCTGTCACGGCGCGGGCGATCATGCGGCTGTTGTCCAAGCGGGCCGTGGTCACGCCGCAGACCGAAATCATCTATGATGGCCGCGACATGGCCAAACTGCCGCAGGACGAAATGCGCCGTCTGCGCGGCAACCGGCTGACCATGATCTTTCAAGAACCGATGTCGTCGCTGAACCCGGTTTACACCGTCGGCGCGCAACTGGTCGAGGTGCTGCGCATCCACAACAAGATCAGCAAGGCCGATGCGTGGAAAAAGGCGATTGATCTGTTGACCGAGGTGCAGATCCCCGACCCGGATGCCCGCGTCAGCCAGTTTCCGCATCAATTGTCAGGCGGCCAGCGTCAGCGCGTGATGATCGCCATGGCGCTGGCCAACAACCCCGATGTGTTGATTGCGGACGAGCCGACCACCGCGCTGGATGTGACGGTGCAGGCCGAGATTTTGAACCTGATTGCCGCGCTGAAGGTCAAGACCGGGATGGCCGTCATCCTGATCACCCATGATCTGACGGTGGTGCGGCAGTTTGCCGATTACGTCTATGTCATGCAGCACGGGCTGGTGCGCGAGGAGGGGGCGGCGGAAACCCTGTTTGCCAACCCGCAGCACCCCTATACCAAGCGTCTGCTGGGGTCTGAACCCACGGGCCGCGCCAATGCCCTGACAGGCACGCCCGAGACGGTGCTGGAGGGGCGGGGCGTGCGCGTCACCTACAAGCTGCGCAAGGGCGGCGCGTTTCGCGGCTCCTATCACGATTTGCAGGCGGTGGACGGGCTGTCGCTGGACCTGAAACGCGGCGAGACGCTGGGGTTGGTGGGTGAAAGCGGGTCTGGCAAGACCACATTTGGCCAGGCGCTGTTGCGGTTGAACAAGCTGACGGCGGGCGAGGTTTCGTTTCTGGGCCAGCGGATCGAAACTTTTGAACGCGGCCAGATGAAGCCGTACCGCAGCCGGATGCAGGTGGTGTTTCAAGACCCCTTTGCCAGTTTGAACCCGCGCATGTCGGTGCGTCAGATCATCGAAGAGGGGCTGATCGTCAACAAGATCGGCAAAAACGGGGCCGACCGGATCGAACGGGTCAAACAGGCGCTGCGCGACAGCGGGTTGCCTGACACCATCCTGTCACGCTTTCCGCACGAGTTTTCCGGGGGCCAGCGGCAACGTCTGGCCATCGCACGGGCCATCGCAGTAG
>JANNAF010000111.1:0-12357 GCA_031384005.1 Rhodobacterales bacterium
GAAAAGCGGGATAACCCCGCCCTGCGGGATCAGCCCGTCATCGTCGGAGGGGGTACCCGGGGCGTCGTCTCGACCTGCTGCTACCTCGCCCGAATCCACGGCGTCCGCTCCGCCATGCCCATGTTCCAGGCCCTGAAACTCTGCCCCCAGGCCGTCGTCGTCAAACCCAACTTCCCCGCCTACATCGAAGCCTCCCGCGCCATCCGCGCCCTGATGGAAACCCTCACCCCCGCCATCGAACCCCTCAGTCTCGACGAAGCTTTCCTCGACCTCACCGGCACCGAACGCCTCCACGGCCACCCCCCCGCCGTGATGCTGGCCCGTCTGGTCCGCGACATGGAAACCCAACTGGGCCTGACCGGATCAGTTGGCCTGTCCCACAACAAATACCTCGCCAAGATCGCCTCCGACCTTGATAAACCCCGCGGCTTCTCGATCATCGGGCGCGAGGAGACCGAGGAGTTTCTGAAACCCAAACCCGTCCGCATCATATGGGGTGTCGGCACCGCTACCCAGGCGGCGCTGGAGGGGGCAGGCATCAGAACCATCGCCGACCTCCTCCGCTGGACCCGCCCCGACCTGACTTCGAGATTCGGCCAGATGGGCGACCGGCTGTATTCTCTGGCCCGAGGTCAGGATACAAGGCGGGTGGTGCGGGATGAGAAGCTGAAGTCGATCAGCAAGGAAACCACGTTTCACGAGGACACCTGTGACCCCGATCTGCTGGACGGCCACATCTGGCGGCTGAGCGAACAAGTCGCCGACCGCGCCAAGGCCAAACAGTTGTCCGGCCGCACCGTGACCCTGAAACTGAAGCGCAGCGATTTCCAGACCCTGACTCGCCGGCACTCCCTGTCCGATCCCACCCAACTGACCGACCGCATCTATCGCGCCGCCCGCGATCTGTTCGCTCAGGCGCCGCAGGGTCCGTTCCGGCTGATCGGCGTGGGCATCAGCGACCTTGGCCCCGAGGCGTTGGCTGACTTGAGTGCGGACCTGCTGGACCCCGATGCGCCAAAGCGCGCGGCTGCCGAACGGGCCGCTGACGCCATCCGGGCCAAGTTCGGCTCGGATGCCATCATCAAGGGCAGGTCGCTGCGGTGAACGCCCTACTCGGCGGCGAGGGGCAGGCGGCGGCGGCCGATCTCGGCGATGTCCGCCACGACGCGGTTCAATCGGACCGAGGTCGCCGAATAGTTGGAGCTTGGCTCGATGCGGGTTTCGTCGAGATAGAGAGAGCGATCGATCTCGACTTGAATGACGTGTTTGCGGAGAAGGGGTCGTCCGTAGTGCTGGGCGATGTAGGCCCCTGCAAACGGAGAGTTTCGGGCAACACGAAAACCGGCGGCAATGAACACAGCCTCAATCTGACCAACGATATCGCGGGCGGCGGCGGCACCAAAGCGGTCGCCCAGAACGACTTCGGGTTTTGGGTGACCGGGCCGGGCATGCGAATCAATCGCCTCGTGGGGCATCGAGTGGCAGTCGATCAGAATTGCCTCGCCAAAGCTGGCATGTGTGTCCTCGATCAAGCCATTCAATGCGGCGTGGTAAGGGTGCCAGTGTTGCAACAGGCGGCGCTGGGCATCGACAAGTGAAATCTTGCCGCGGTAGATGGCACGGCTGCCCGCCACGACCCGAGGAATAACGCCTAGACCAGAGGAAACGCGTGGATTGTGGGAATGACGCTCGAGCCCTTCTATCACTGCGGGGTCAAGCTCATCAAAGGCACGGTTGAGGTCAACATAGGCACGCGGCGCTGTCGCGCAGATGAGTGGGGCGCCGTGCAAGGGGGCACGCGCGAACAGGCGGTCGACATAAGCGTCTTCGGAAGACCGCAGTTGCGCAAGGTCCAACTGGCTTATCGCAAGGAAGTCAGCGGTGTAGTCGCGTCCGGAATGGGGCGACGAAAAGATCACACTGGTTTCCTGCCGCTCGGGCCGGTGAAGGCGAAAACTGTCTGCTGTCATGAAATCCTCGGCATCTCCAAGCTATAGCGGGTAAATTGCGTTCGGAAAGGCCTTGATACGGGCGGCGACTCTATTTATAGACCCGTCACCGACGCGGTTCCGCCCGCGTCCTTTTGTTTGGAACGGGTGGGGTCAACGGCGCGTGGGGGGTTAGCTCAGCGGTAGAGCACTACGTTGACATCGTAGTGGCCACCAGTTCGAACCTGGTACCCCCCACCATTCACCGCCCCTTGGGGCACAATGAAACTGGTGCGAAGACGCACCGCGAACAGGGAGTGCCGCTATGAAGGTGTCAAACTCGCTCCGCTCGCTGAAGACGCGTCATCGCGATTGCCAGGTCGTGCGCCGCAAAGGCCGCGTTTACGTGATCAACAAGACGCAAAAGCGCTACAAGGCCCGTCAGGGTTGAGAAGCGCAAATCACGCATGATGGGCCGCCGAGGGTAACCTTAGGCGGCTTTTTCATTGGTTGAACAGGAAGGCCATGCACCCCAATCCCAGTTTTCGAAAGACGCCAACCGACCAAAACCTGAGCTTTTCACGGCGGCGGGGATTTGGCGTCTTGGCGGCGAATGGTGCTGAAGGCCCGACACTGGCGCATGTGCCGTTCTTGCTGTCCAAAGACGGTACCTTTGCCGACTTGCATCTGGCGCGGTCGAATCCGTTGGTTGGGGCCGCCGGGCCGGCTGTTTTGGCAGTCAGCGGGCGAGACGCCTATGTCTCACCGGATTGGTATGGTGTGCCTGACCAAGTGCCTACGTGGAACTACATCGCGGTGCATTTGCGCGGAACGCTCGCCCAAATGCCGCCAGAAGCCCTTGAGCCCCATCTTCACGCCATATCTGAAGAATTCGAGGCACGGCTGCAGCCAAAACCGATGTGGCGAGCGTCAAAAATGACGGATGGGGTGATGGAACGCATGATGCGGATGATCGTGCCATTTCGATTGCGAATCGACCGGGTCGAGGGAACGTGGAAGCTGAACCAGAACAAGTCCCCCGAAGCACGTCAGGGCGTTGTCGCCGCGCTCAGTGGGATTGCACGTGAAGAAGATGAAATTGCGCAGGCGATGCGCGAACTGGGTTAGGTATCATGTGGACTGCTTGGGTTGGGTTGGGTCGCCTAACCTGACGCGTCCAAACTGGAATCATGATATGAAACTCTTCACCTCGCCCACGACACCCTTTGGCCGAAAGGCGGCGGTTGTCGTTCTGGAGGCGCAGCTTGGGGACCGTGTCGAAACTGTCTTTGTTGCAGGAAATGCAGTCGACCTTGGGACGATGCCGATTGACGTCAACCCTCTTGGCAAGATCCCGGCGCTGCTGTGCGATGACGGGCGCACATTGTACGACAGCCGCGTGATTTGTCGCTATCTGGCAGAAATGGCGCGGCCTGACCTTTATCCTTTGGGCGCGGCCATGTGGGATAGCCTGATTTTGGAGGCCACTGCGGACGGGATTATGGATGCGGGAGTCCTGATGGTTTATGAGACGCGCATCCGTCCGCCGGAACTGCGGTACAGTCCTTGGGTTGAGGGCCAGTGGGCAAAAGTTGATAGGACGCTTGATTTGGTCGAGCAACGATGGACCCATCACCTGACCGGGACGCTGGACATTGGTCAAATCGCATTGGGGTGCGCCTGTGGGCATCTGGATTTGCGTCATGCCAACCGCAATTGGCGTCAAGGTCGGCCAAAGCTGGCGGGATGGTGGGAAGGATTCGCCGAGAGACCCGCGATGCAAGCGACCAAACCGGTGCTATGAAACGCACGATTCGCGAGTTTGCACCGCTGGTGATGGGTGATTCAAGAAAATGCCTGCTACTGCGCTGCTTTGTCCGCTAGACGGCCCCGCAATCCTTGTCTAAAACCCGCCCGGCAAGGCCGCAGTATACTGCGGCCCAATTGTCACATCGGTCGCACGCGCTGCGGCCACCTGAAGGGAGAAGCACTCGTGTCCCAAGCTGACGATCACTCAGGAACTCGCCGGGATTTCCTTTATTATGCGACCGCCGGAGCGGGTGTTGTGGCCACTGGTGCCGCGGTTTGGCCGCTGGTCAACCAAATGAACCCTTCAGACGATGTAAAGGCCCTCGCTTCCATCGAGGTCGATATCACTGACGTGGTCGAGGGTACTCAGCTGACCGTGAAATGGCGTGGCAAGCCGGTTTTCATCCGGCACCGCACGGCGGACGAAATCACCGCTGCGCGCGATGTCGTGATTACCGAACTTGGTCTAATTGACGAGAAGGCCCAGAACGCTAACTTGTCAGCAGAGGCGGATGCGTCAGATGTAAACCGGTCGATGGATGCAGAAGGCAAATGGCTTGTGATGATGGGGGTGTGCACTCATCTGGGTTGTGTGCCTTTGGGGGATGGTGCCGGGTCGTTCGGCGGCTGGTTCTGCCCCTGCCACGGGTCGGAATACGATACCTCGGGTCGGATGCGCAAAGGCCCCGCCCCGCGGAATCTGGAAGTGCCGGTCGCCGCATTTGTCAATGAAACAACGATCAAGCTCGGGTAAGGAATACCAAGATGGCCGGGATCCCGCATGACCACTATGAACCCAAGTCCGGGTTTGCAAAATGGCTTCACAGCCGCCTTCCGATTGTCAGCCTTCTGCATGACACGCTGACGATTCCGACGCCCAAGAACCTGAACTGGATGTGGATCTGGGGTATTGTCCTGACCTTCTGTCTGGCGCTGCAGATCGTTACTGGCATTGTTCTGGCCATGCATTACACGGCCAACGTTGACATGGCCTTTGCTTCGGTCGAGCATATCATGCGTGACGTCAATGGTGGTGTTATGCTCCGCTATTTGCACGCTAATGGCGCATCGCTGATGTTCTTTGCCGTGTACCTGCACATCTTCCGCGGGCTGTACTACGGCAGCTATAAGGCCCCACGTGAAGTGACATGGGTTGTCGGTATGATCATCTATTTCCTGATGGTGACCACGGCATTCATGGGCTACGTGTTGCCCTGGGGCCAGATGTCGTTCTGGGGTGCAACCGTTATCACTGGACTGTTTGGGGCGATCCCTGGCATAGGCGGTGCCCTTCAAGAATGGCTTCTGGGCGGGTTTGCAGTGGAAAACGCAACGCTGAACAGGTTCTTTAGCTTGCACTACCTGCTGCCCTTCGTGATCACGGGCCTGGTTGGCATCCACATCTGGGCCTTTCACACGACTGGCAACAACAACCCGACTGGCGTAGAAGTTCGTCGCGGGTCAAAGGCCGAGGCTGAAGCAGACACTCTGCCCTTCTGGCCTTACTTTGTCATTAAGGACCTGTTCGCACTGACGTTGATCCTTGCCCTGTTCTTTGCGGTTGTCGGGTTCATGCCAAACTTCCTTGGGCACCCGGACAACTATATTCAGGCAAACCCACTGGCGACGCCTGCGCACATCGTGCCTGAGTGGTATCTGCTGCCGTTCTATGCAATCCTGCGGGCCTTCGACAATACGGTCTGGGCGGTGCAGTTGGTGCAGTTCCTGACGTTCGGAATCATCGATAGCAAACTGTTTGGCGTTCTTGCCATGGCAGGCGCAATCGTGGCGATGGGTCTGGCACCATGGCTGGACACGTCTTCGGTGCGGTCGGGTCGCTATCGCCCAATGTTCAAATGGTGGTTTGCCGTTCTGGTCATCGACTTTGTCGTGTTGATGTGGGTCGGCTCGCAATCACCCGGTGTATTCACCGGTTGGGTTGGTCTGATCGCGTCGACCTATTGGTTCGCCTATTTCTTTGTCGTGCTGCCACTGCTGGGTGTGCTGGAAAAGCCACTTCTACAACCGGCGACGATCGAAGATGACTTCAAATCGCACTACGCCAACCCGGCCGAGTGAGCGAAAGGAACTGACTGAGATGATACGTAAGATCGCAATCAGCGCTGTTTCCGCTCTGACGCTTTTGACAAGCGGTGCTTTGGCTGCCGAGACTGAAACGCACATCGAAGACGTTGCGTTCAGCTTCGAAGGGCCCTTTGGTTCCTTTGATGAGAACCAGCTTCAACGCGGCCTTCAAGTGTTTACTGAGGTCTGCTCGGGGTGCCACGGGCTGAAATACCTTCGCATCGGTGCGCTTGCTGATGTTGGCGGCCCGCGCCTGCCCGAGGAACAAGTCAAGGCCTATGCCAAGGGCTTGTCCGTGATTGACCGCGAAACCGGTGAAGAACGCACCGCAACGCCCGCTGACCGGTTTCCGGCAAACGTTGCAGCCAATGCCCCGGACCTGTCTGTCATGGCCAAAGCACGGGCTGGTTTTAACGGACCTTACGGTCTGGGGATCAATCAGTTGTTCAAAGGCATGGGTGGGCCTGAATACATCTACTCGACCCTTGTCGGGTATACCGGTGAAGAGAAAGAAACTGCCGGTGTGACGTTCTATGGAAACAGCGCCTTTCAAGGTGGCTGGATTGCGATGCCCCCACCAATTTCGGCTGATCAGGTCACCTACGCAGATGGAACTGAAACATCGGTCGAGAACATGGCAGAGGACGTGTCAGCGTTCCTGATGTGGGCAGCCGAGCCAAAAATGATGGTCCGCAAAGAGTCCGGTTTCAAGGCTGTCCTGCTGCTGACACTGTTGTCAGTACTGCTTTACCTGACAAACAAACGGCTTTGGGCTGGCGTCAAAGGCAAAAAGAAGACCGCCTGAACTGATTGAGCCAACATTTAAAAACCCCGCCAAAAGGCGGGGTTTTTCTGTTTCACAAGCCAAGATAATCCCTTAACGCGCGGCTTGGATTGGCAAAAAGCTCTTCTGTCTGAACCGGTGCTGCGGCAATGCCCTCTGCCACAAGGACCGTTTGACCCGCAAAACGCAGCGCGTCTTGCGGGTTGTGGGTAACCATCAAGGCCAAGGCACCCGTCCCGACTACATGGTCCCGCACCAGTTCCAGCAAGTCCGTTTTCAAGGCCGGACCAAGTGCCGCAAAGGGTTCATCCAGCAAGAGTATCGGCCGCCCCTGAAGTAACACACGCCCCAAGGCAGCGCGCGCCTGTTGACCACCCGATAGTTCGGCTGGACGCTTTGATCCAAGGCCCTGCAATCCAAGGCGTTCCAACACAGCATCTATCGTGGCCTTCTGGGCCAAACTGAGCCGCAAGTTAGGTGACAGGGCCAGCCCAAGGTTCTGAAACACTGTGAGGTGCGGAAACAAGTTTTGGTCCTGGAACAGAATGCTGATTGGCCTGTTTGCCGGCGGAAGATCGCCAAGCGACTGGTCATGCCAAACAATGCGCCCATCGACCAACGGTAAGAATCCCGCAATTGTCAAAAGCAGCGTGGATTTACCGGCGCCCGAAGGGCCAATCAAGGCGATGATCTGTGCGGGGTCGGCTGTCCAATTGGCAGAAAGGTGAAAACCAGGATAACTCAGTGAGAGATGATCAAGGCGCAGCACGGCGTCCTCCTGCGTCAATGGCGTAGTAAAGCGAAAAGCTGAGGGTGACCAGAAGCAGCGAGGCTGCCGCCGCCTGATCCATTCGGTAAGCGCCCGCAAGGCGCTGGACCATCAATGGCAAGGTCACCGATTGATCGCCCGCAAACAGAGCGATGACCCCAAGGTCCCCCATTGAAAGCGCCGCTGCAATGCCCGCACCAAGGCCAAGGGGGCGGGCCAAACGGGGAAGTGTGACAAAGCGAAGGCGCGACAAGCGATGCAGTCCCAAAGTGGCAGAAAGCCGGTCATAGCCTGTTACCAAACTGCGAGCCTCTGGGAGCAGGAACCGGTACACAAAGGGCAACGCAACCGCCGCATTTATCACTGCAGTGACCGGCAAGGCAATCAGGTCCAGCGGCACGATCGGTTGAAGCAAGAGGAATAACCCTGCCCCAAGCACAAGGCCGGAGGCAGCCATCGGCAGCATTGCGGCAAGATCGATAAACCCACTTGCCCGGGATTGATTTGCAACGGCAATAGCGAGACAAAGGCCCGTGCCGGTCGCGATGGCGGCAGAGGCCAGGGCAATAACAACAGACCTGACCGCAGCTTGCCAAACCGAACCCGGTAGAGACAGCAAGCCCGGCAAACCATTAAACAGCACCGCAAGTAACGGTAAAAGCAGAAAAACAGCCGCCCCCGCCAAAATCAGGGCATCCAGAACGCTTGGCCAAAAACCTGCCAAGCGCATGGATTGGACCCGGTCCTGACCAGTACCAAAGCTGTTGGGCAAGGTCGCCAAGCCCGTGATCAACACCGCCACCGTACACACCGCAAATTGCAGACCAGCCAGCATGGCGGCACGACCAAGATCGAAGTCAAAACGAAGCGCCTGATACAGCGCAAGCTCTAGTGTTGTAGCCTTGGGGCCGCCGCCAAAGGTAAGAGACACGACAAAACTGGTCATGCACAGCAAGAATACAACGACAAAAGCACCGGGAAGCAGGTCGCGCAGCAAAGGCAGCTCGATGTGCCGGAAGATGGACGATGGTGGCAAGTTCAGCGTTTCGGCCAAACGAAAACGTTCAGCGGGGATGGCAGACCAGCCGTTAAGCAGGATCCGGGTGGCAAGCGGCAGGTTGAAAAAGACGTTCGTCAGCACGACGCCTTGCAAGCCAAAAACCGAGACGGTCGGCAGGTGCATGGCGGTAAGCAATTGATTCACGACACCATTTCTTCCGTAGATCGCCAGTATGCCGACCACGGCGACAATGGCGGGCAACAAAAAGGGTGCCCCCATCAAGGCAATCAACAACCACCGACCGGGGAACCTGCGGCGTGCAAGGGCGCGCGCAAGAGGTATCGCCAAGAGCGTGGCGAGCAACGCCGACAAGGCGGCCTGTTTGACTGTGAAGGTCAGCGCAGCAAACTCGGCTGGTCGCAGCGTAAAGCTGTCAGCGCCCAGAGCCAACACTAATGCTGTTCCCAGCACCAGTGCGGCCACCAAGCCCGACAGGATGAGGGCGGTAAGGTTCAGCGGGCGAGTACGGTTTGCCATTCTTCAACGGCCGATTGCCGCAACCCTTCTGCCTCGACTGCGGAGAACAGCAGCGACTTGGGGGGATTGATCAGAGTTTCAAATCCAGCAGGCAGGCCGGTCGCAGGGGTTTTGGCGGGATACATCCAATTGGTGGTTGGCAGAACGGATTGCGCAGCCTCGGAGGTTAGGTAGGTCAAAAAGCTGCGGGCCAAATCAGGATTGACAGAGGAGGCAAGCAGACCGGCAACCTCTACCTGCATATAGTGGCCCTCGGTGAAAGCCGCGGCAGATTTGGTGCCGTCCTGTTCGGCAATCAGGTGATAGGCGGGAGAGGTGGTGTAGCTGAGCACCATGTCAGCCTCGCCCGCCAAAAACAGACCATAAGCCTGATCCCAACCCGGCGTGACCGTCACGATGTTGTCGGCAAGGTCAGCCCAAATCGCTGCCGATTCAGCGGCATAAGCTGCCTTTATCCACATCAGCAGCCCAAGACCGGGAGTTGACGAGCGTGGATCCTGAATAACGATCTTTACCTCGGACGCTGCCAATTCCTTGAACGATTTCGGAGGGTTGGTCAGCTTGGTATTGTCGTAAACAAAGGCGAACCAACCCCAGTCGTACGGCAGAAACAGCGGATCCGCAAAGGCAACCGGCAGGTCATGCGCGACAGTCAGCCCGTGCGGAGCCAAGAGGTTGGTTTTACTGGCATTTTCCGTCAGTGCGGTGTCAAGGCCGACGACCACGTCGATATCGGAACCGGCCCCTTCCAGTCGCATACGGGTCAGAATGGCGGCGCCATCGCCACCGGTGACCCACTGGAGGTCACAAGCGCACGTCGCCTCGAACCCGGTTTCGATCGCGGGGCCGGGGCCCCATTCAGAGGTGAAGCTGTCGTAGGTAAGCACTTTGAGCACGGGTGTCTGCGCATGGGCCATTGAGGCCATGACAGAAAACGCCAGTGCAAGATGAGTGGGTCGCATATCATTCTCCATTTTGCGACGGGCGGGAATGGAGATGGGACTGCCCAGCACCTTCCCTCCGCCGGTATGATCCGGTTCAGGTTCGACGGGTCCGCTTGCGCATCTCAGTCTGTTGCCAGACACCCCGAGGTGAGAGGGAACATAGGCCATTGCCGGGTGTGCGCAAGGGGGGTGGTAAAGTGGATGGGTCAAGGCATTGGGAACGCTGTGTTAATTGGCCAAGTTACCGGAATGTTAACGACCTACATTGCACCTACAATTGGCCTACATTGCCTCTACAGGATTTCCAAGGTTTGCCCGAATTGGCCGCTGTTAACCATGATTTGCGAATCAGGGCGCGCGAAAGCCGTGGTCCAGGGCAGGCGCAAGCGAGCACAATCGCGGAAGATGCTTTCATCAAAACGCCAGACGCTTTAGGAGGGCGCAAAGGGAGACTGCTGATGAGCCTGAATACTTTTGGACATCTGTTCCGCGTTACGACCTGGGGTGAAAGCCACGGGCCGGCAATTGGCTGCACCGTGGACGGTTGCCCGCCCGGTTTGCGGCTGAGCGAGGCGGATTTGCAGCCGTGGCTGGACAAGCGCAAGCCGGGGCAAAACAAGTTCACCACCCAGCGCCAAGAGGCCGATCAGGTGCGCATCCTGTCGGGTGTGTTCGAGGGCCTGACCACGGGCACATCCATTCAGTTGATGATCGACAACACCGACCAGCGGTCCAAGGATTATGGCGACATTGCCCAGTCGTTCCGGCCCGGCCATGCCGACATCACCTATCATCAGAAATACGGGGTGCGGGATTATCGCGGCGGCGGGCGGTCGTCAGCACGGGAAACCGCGTCACGCGTTGCAGCGGGCGGTGTGGCAAGGGTCATGTTGGCGGCGCTGGTTCCGGGACTGACGATCACCGGGTATATGGTGCAGATGGGGCCGCGCGGTATTGACCGCGCCCGTGCAGACATGGCTGAGGTGGCCCTCAATCCATTCTGGTGCCCTGATCCGGTGGCGGCAGCGGACTGGGCCGAGTATCTGGACGGGTTGCGCAAGTCTGGCAATTCGGTGGGTGCAGTGATCGAGGTGGTCGCCGAGGGCGTGCCTGCCGGCCTGGGAGCGCCACTGTACGGCAAGCTGGACAGCGACCTTGCCGCCGCCATGATGTCAATTAACGCGGTCAAAGGGGTTGAGATTGGCGACGGGATGGCGGCAGCGGCGCTGACCGGGGTCGATAACGCCGACGAGATGCGGATGGGGCCCGCGGGCCCCGAGTTTCTGAGCAACCACGCGGGCGGGATTCTGGGTGGCATTTCCAGCGGTCAGCCCGTGGTGTGCCGGTTCGCGGTCAAGCCGACCTCCAGCATCCTGACGCCGCGCCGGACGATCAACGCGCGCGGCGAGGAGGTTGATCTGATCACCAAGGGGCGGCATGACCCCTGCGTCGGCATCCGCGCGGTTCCGGTCGGCGAGGCGATGATGGCGCTGGTTCTGGCCGACCATTTCCTGCTGGACCGTGGCCAGACCGGCGGTATCCGGGGCGTCATCGGCTAGCGGTTTCCGCCCCTAAAAATCCAGATTGGCATAGTGGGCGGGTGGCGGAAAGCCCGGCACCTGATCGGCCAAGAGGGTGCGGAAGGACGGGCGCGATTTGATTTTGGCGTACCAGTCCTTGACAGCGGCCGAGCGGTTCCAATCGACATCCGAAATATAGTCGAGCGAGGACAGATGGGCGGCCGCAGCAAAGTCGGCCAGCGTCATCACATCGCCCGCCAGCCAGCGGCGCTGTTCCAGAATGGCATTCAAATAATCGATATGGTGTTTGATGCGGGCGGCACCTGATTTGACGTTCTTTGAATCCGGATAGCCCTGCCCCATCAGTTTTTTATGGATGCGTTCGTACAGGAGTTTTGAGGTTACCTCGGTCTGAAACTTGTCATCGAACCAGGCACACAGGCGGCGCACTTCGTACCGGGTATCGGCGTCGCGGGGCATCAGGGGGTTGGCGGGATAGGTTTCGTCCAGATATTCGCAGATCGCCTGACTTTCGGACATCACGCGGTTGTCGATTTTCAGAACCGGCACCTTGCCCGCCGGGTTGCGGCGCAGAAAGTCAGGGGACGCCTCCCAATAGCGTTCTTCGACCAGTTCCACTTCCAACTTTTTCTCGGCGAGGGTCAGGCGGACCTTTCGACAGAACGGGGACAGCGGGAAATGGTACAGACGGATCATGGGCGGGCCTATGGGGAACGACTGACCTTCCATGCATCGGACCGGCGGGAATTTCAACAGGGATGCTTAGTCTTTGACCTCGAAACACGCGGCGCGGCCGTCGGCGGCAATCGTCTCTGCGCCAGAGATGATCTGGCGGGCACGTTGGCGGACATAAGAGCCGGGGTTGCCGGCGTTGTATTCCTTGGGGTTGGGCAGCACGGCGGCGAGGCGGGCGGATTGGGTTGCGGTCAGGTCGCGGGCATCGGTGCCGAAATGGTGCTG
>JANNAF010000154.1:0-16209 GCA_031384005.1 Rhodobacterales bacterium
CCCAGAACCACGGCCTTGCGGTCCTGGCTCATGGTGTCGATCACCTCGACCTCGCCGGGGCGCAGACGCGACACCGACGCCTCGGCCCCCGACAGATCCACCTCGGACGCGCCCTGGCGGCGCTGCGGGACCGACAGATAAACCACGCAATCCTTGATATTCGGCGGCACCTCCAGCGCGGGGGGGTGGTCATCGGCGCTGGGCACGCGAAACACCGTGCCGTCCTGCGTCAGTCCAGAGGCAGATTTGATGGCGAACTGGCCAACCTTCAACGCCGCCTCGTCAATCTCCAGCGTTGTCACACCCCAGGCATAGGGCAGGATGCGCCGGGCCAACCCGGTGACCAGCGCCTCGGTATAGCGGTCGGCCTGCTGGAAATGGTGCGGCTGTAGGAAAAGCCCCTCGGTCCACAATACCTTGCTGTCCCAGGACATGCCGTCTCCTTATTCACTGCGCGGGCGGGCTTCGGCCTTTAGCCGGGCCAGTTGGTCTTTGTAAGCCTTGGCAAATTCCCGTGCGAACAGCTCGTTGAAATCATTCTCGGCCTGATCTGAAATCTCAGCATACATGGCTTCATAGGTTTCCCAATACTGCGCCTTGCGATTTTTCAGGAAACCGCCAAAACCGCCCTTCGCCTCGATCTTTTGGGTCAAAAGGGCGGGGTTCAGTTTGGACAAAACCCCCTTCAGCGCGGCCTCCATGCCGGTGACCATGGCCACCTCATGCGCCCGGATATCCTCCAGCGCCTGTTCGGCGGCCTTCTCGGCGGGCAAATAGCCGCGCACGGTGGGCTTGATCATCGCCTCGACCGCCTGTTCCGGACTGACCGAGAATTTGAGCGGGTTGTTGCCGCCGACATTGACCATGGTCTGCTCGATCCGAAACTCGGATTTGATCGAGGTGCGGGTCATCAAGATCTCGCGCAGACCGGTGATCATGGTTTTCAGCGTGCTGCCCAACCGCGCCATGGTTTCGGGCAATTCAGCGTCCGTGATGCGCATGTCGGCGGCCCCCGCAGCGGCCAGAAAGGCGCGAGCCGCGTTGGTTGTGGCGGGGCCTGCGGGCTGGGGTGCCGGTGCGGCACTGGGTGCGGGGGGTGGCGGGGCCACGACGGCTGAATCTGCCGGAACCGGGCTGGACCGGCCCGGGCGGTTGGGGTCGGTCGCAAAGGGATCAAACGGGGCAGCCGCCGTTGCAAACGGGTCAAAGGCAGGGGCTGCGACCGGGTCCTGCGCCGGCAGGTCCGCAACAGGCTCGCCAGTGGCAGGCTCGCGGGCGCCCAGGTCGGCGGTGGCAGGTTCGGGCACCTCGGCACGCGGCGGCGGCACGGTTTCCAGCGGCAGGGCCGCGACCGCGACCGGGGCCGCCTCAAGTGGGGGCGGGGCCAGTGCGGGCGGGGCGAGTGGGGGCGGGTCGAGTGGGGCAAGACCAAAGATGTCGTCATCCGGGATCTGGGCAGGTGCCGAACCCGACGGCGCGGGCGGCACATAGGGGGCGGCAGCTGGTTTCACCGGGGCGAGAAAATCGTCCCAATCATCCGGAATGGCGGACCGACTGGCCACCGGCGCGCGAAAGGCATCCGATCCACTGGGCGAGTGGTCGCGCATCGCGGGGCCACCATGCTGCACCGGGGCCGGGCCCAGCAAGGGGCCAACATCGCCCAAGGGGGGCAGCAATTCGGCAAACTCGTCCTGCCGCCCACGAAACTGGGCTGGCCCTTTGGGCTTGTCGCTGCCCAACAGGCTGTCCAGAAAATCACCACCTTGCCCTGCGTCATCCAACAGGCGCATCGGGTCCGGTGCACGCGACGCATTGCCGAACGAGGCACGCTCTTCCATCAGGGGTGCCGCGGGTTCAGCCCGGTGTGCCGACACCTGAACCACCAATTCATAAGGCCCCAGGATCAGCACATCGCCGTCGTTCAGCGGGGTCGGCGTGCGGCCCAGTGCAACCTTGCCATAGTTCAAAAAGGTGCCATTGGTCGACAAATCGACCACCACCAGATTGCCATTGTGGTTTTCCACCACACAGTGGGTTTTGGAAATCTGGCGGTCCGGGTCCGGCAACACCACGTCATTTTCCGGCCCTCGCCCGATGGTCAGCGACGGCCCGCGCATGACGACAGGACGGCCATCACCGGGCACGGCACCAGAGGATTGAAACTGTAACGAAACGCTCATCTGACCCCTATGAAATCAACACGGTAAAGCAGCCCAGAATGATCATCCCGCCATGTGCGGTCGAATCCAGCACCCGCGCCGCTGGCAGTCCCTTGATCAGCACCTTGGTCGACCCCGCCGCAATCACGTCCGGCGGCCCGACACAGGTGCACAGATCGGTTGCCCGCGCGGCGGGCAATCCACCGATCATGACCGTGATCCCGCCGGGCGGCAGGATCGGTCCGCCGACATGCGGCACCGGGCCGGTAAACATCGGACAAACATGCATGTCGCTGACGCGTGCTGCTGGCATCATGACGTTCAGGCCCCCGCCACTGTTGGTTGTTTTTCGACCCGCCCAGACCCACCGCGCGCAATATCAAGCGCCCGGTCGATCAGCAAGGCCGCCGCAATTTCCAGCGGTTTGCCAGACCGCCCGATCGCCACGACATTCATCGCAAAGGCCGACACTTCCGACCCGCCGGGCGGGGCGGCGTGTTGCGCCAGATCACCGGGACCCAACGTGCCGTCGCAAAACTGCACCGCCATGGCGCAGTGTTTGGTATCATCCTTGATACTGGCATGCTGCACGGCGTGATGGGCCACGGCGCGGTTTTCCTCAGTCGGTTTGAACACCCACGCCTCGGCCGCAGCCAGGGGCGGCGGCAGCTTGGCCCCGTCCTTCAGCGTGTCGCGCGCCGCAAGGCAGGACCACCAGATCCGTTCGCGCGCAGGCAGCGCCACCGACAACAGCCGCAGCATGTCTATCAGCGCACCCTTCTGCTCCAACTCCTCCAGCACAACCTCGACCGAGGCACTGGCAGGGGCCACAAGTTCGGTGTCCAACTCGGCATTGGCCAGGCTTAGCAACCGCGCGGCGGGCTGATTTGGGATTTTAGTCAGGTTCAAGAAGCGTGTGTTCACTGTCATGCCCCCCATCATCCGACCAGTACCACGCCGCCGGAAATCTGGGTCATCCCAGTTCCGGCAACTTTGACAATCGCACCCTTGACCTCGTTCAAACCCTGGGCATCCAGCGCCACTACCCCGCCGGAAATTGTAACCCCCGTGGTATCGATCTTGACCGAGTTGATGCCGACCTTCAGCGTGATTTCCTGCATCGCGGTGATCGTGACCTTGCCCAGCGACGCATCAATCGTAACGTTGCCCAGCGATACTTTTGTTTCCAGATTGCCGTTCGACACCTCCAGCTTGGAATTGCCCTTAGAGATCTTTTCGGTCTTGTTGCCGGTCTTGATGGTCAACGAAGTGTCGCCGGTGATCTCGGTCGTGGATTTGCCTTCGATGGTTTCGGTGTCGTCGGTCTTGACCTTGGTGATGCGGTTGCCCTTTTCCACGGTCAGGGTCAGATCGCCTTCCTTGATCGTCTCGGTCTTGTCCTGCCAGATGGTCTGGGTCAGGCTGCCCTTGTCCTTTTTCTCCATGCCGATGGTGATTTCGGCGTTGTTCTTGATGATCTGCTTATAATCCTTTTCGGACTGGAAAAGGATGCTTTCAGCGTCCTTTTTGTCATCGAAAGTCAGTTCATGGAACCCGCCCCCGCCTTTGGAGGAGTTGGTTCTGATGCCGGTCTTGGTCATCTCGCCGGGCAGGGCATAGGGCGGCCTGTTCACGCCATTATAAACAACGCCGGTGCAATAGGGCCGGTCGATATTGCCGCGTTCGAATTGGATGATCACTTCCATCCCGATGCGCGGCACCGAAAACATCCCCCAATCCTTGCCGCCCCACGGCATCACCGACCGCACCCACATAGACGAACTTTCGTTCGGCTTGCCCAGACGGTCCCAGGGAAAGATCACTTTGATCCGGCCATATTCGTCGGTGTAAATCTCGTCCCCCGCAGGGCCGGTGACCTTGGCGGTCAACAGGCTGGGAACCTCGGGCCAGCCGGTCAGCTTGGCCGGGCGAAACTGGACCGCGCTTTTCTGAACCTCGAACTCGGTCTCATACAGGGCCATTTCAGGCGGATAGTCGATGCGTTCGGCGTGGCGGTTGACCGAATGTTTGTTTTCAGCCCCAAAGCCGGGGTTGAACATCATGTAATGCGTCGCGCGGGTCACCAGATAATCACCATCCACGGCGGACCGCTCGGGATGCTCAAGGGTAAATATCCCGCCCGTGACCACCTTGGCATCATTGCTCAGACCGCGTGCGCGCTGGCTGCCGGCGGCATGACCCTCAACTTCGCTGCGCGCCTGCGCCTCGCCTTTGTCAGCCTTTTTATAGTGCCCGCTGGCCTTGTAGTGTTCGATCTTGTCATGTGAATGATTGCCCGACGACACCAGACGGTGCACCTTGAGGTCGGCTGTCGGCAGGATCATGTCATAATCAAACAGCGACACCTTGCCAGTCACGACACGGCCCAATTCGGCCCATTCGAACACGGAATTGGAATTGGCCTGCCGTTCGCCCACCTGATTGCTGGTTGAAAACGGCACCTTGCCATTGTTGGCATGGGCCGACACGCTGTCGGCCAGCACTATCTTTTCGGTCGCGCCAGTATGGTCAAAGAAATAGTATATCCCCTCCTCCTCTAGCAACCGATGAACAAAGTCGAGGTTGCTTTCCCCAAACTGCACGCAATATTCGCGCGGCTCAAAGGTGCCGGTCGTGCTGTCGGTGACATCGGTGAAACCCGCATCACTGAAAACCTTCCTGACGATTTCCGGCGTGGTCAGGCCCTGAAACACCCGGTTGTCCGACCCGATCGACAGCAACCATGGCCAAGGGCGGATCTCGGCGGCAAACAGGTCGATGGAATCCTGATGGCCCAGATCCTCGACCGAAATCACCAGCCCGGAAAACTTGAACCCATTCTCGGCCTCCAGCGTCAACTTGGTTCCCAGCACCGAGGCAGGGTCGAACGAGGTCGATTTCGAATAGAACTCCATTCGCATCTCGGGGATGCGGCTTAACTGGTCACGGACCCGCGCACCAAGGCAGATCAGGTCCGACGCAGCCGGGCCGGTCAGCTTGAGGAACAGCTTGTCGATCTGTCTGCTGATTTTTGGCATAATGAATTACCTCTCTCGGCCTGGGCGCTGGTGCCGAAAAAACGGCACCGCCCTGCCCGTTAGCCTCGGCCCATGCCTTGAAATAAAGGTTTCGGCCCCTGTCACCCTATTCATCCCTTCACTGTGCCATGTTCTGCGGTTCTGCGCCATCAAAGGCTTGCCAACAAGGCAGCCAAATCGGCATCCATTTCGTCATCGTCCGCACTGGCGCTGTCGTCGCTGTCGTCTGGGGTCTCACTGTCAAACCCAGCCAGCAACGCCGCTAGATCGTCGTCCCCGGCACTGTCAGCGGGCGCATCGCTGTCATAGGCGTCGTCGCTGGTTTCGGGTTCCTCGGCCCGTGGCGGCGCCTCTTTTGGTTTGGGCGGCGGGACATCGGTCCATGACCCCAGCACCGTCGCCCCCGCCAGCGACTGAAACGACGCCAACCGCACCTCGTCGCGCCCCTTGACCGACACGACAGGCATCAATCCGCGCGCCACGGCGGCCTGCGTGCGGGTCTGGGTCAGGTTGCGTTCGGTGCAGGGCAGCGCCACCTGATCACTGTAACGGTCCTTGACGAAATGGTAAGGCATGCCGCCCAGTGACATGACCTGCCCCAACCCAAGGCTGGCCCCGGTCTTGCGGAACGACCGCGCAAGCAAGATCACGACCAGCGCCACCGGATTGGCCCACAGCATCCCCGACAGCCCCTCGGCCTCGGTGAACTCCTCAAAATCAAACTCATAGATCGGCTCGCTTTTGGCGCCGTAAGGACGTCGCAGCAAAAACCGTGGGCTGGCCAGCCCGACATAACCGGCCTCGGGCAAAGCCCGCAGCGCATCCCAGGCTTGGGCGACCAAGGGGTGACGTTCATCCATCGGGGTTTCCATGCACCCCGTGCTGATCGCCCCGAAAAACGGCGCGTTGACATGGGCACAAACCTTGGCAATGCGGCCCAGCAATTCGGCATGGGGTGGCGTTTCCTCAAAGGTATAAAGCCCGCACACAGCCGAAAACCGCCCCCGGCCATCCGGCGTCCCCTCGACCAGCAATTCGCAGAACCCCGACTGGGTCAGGTCGTCCTGCGCTGCCATATCGGCCGCCAATTCCTCGGCCGAAATGTCATAAAGCACGATATCCAGCTTGGCATCCGTCTCGACCGAACGGGTGATCAGATCCAGCATCCGCCACTGCGCCTCGACCGATTGAAACTCGGGGTGGTGCAGAACCAGCCGCATCGCCCCGGCCAACGCATCCTCGACAGCCTCTTGCATCGCGGCGGCATTGGGATCGGGCAACGCCTGAATATAGGGACCAACGATGCGCGACATCAGCTCGTCCGCAGGCGAGGCCGCGGCCTTGCGCGCGCCTTTACCCCCCACAAGCCGGGCAAAATCGGTCAGTTTGCGGTCCGCAGGCACCGCATTGCCACCCGAATTGCGGGCCGGCGGACTTACCTTCTTGCCAAATTCCTTGCCCCATTCGCGCAGTTCCGTCACCGCCCCCTTGGCCGTGGCCCCACTGGCCAAACGCCGCTTCAGCGCCACCAGTTCGGCAAACATCTCGACCTTCTCGAACAACTCATCCGGGTGCAGATCGTCAATCGACCGCAGATCAACCTCGATCCCCTGCCCCTTTTTGCCGATGGGCAGAACCAGCGTCGCGCCAAACCCGGCGATCACCTTTTCCAACGTGTCGACGTCCAGTTTGATTGGCCGCCGCGCCGCAAGGTCAGATCCGATCGCAACCTCGCCGCGCGCCGACCGGCCCGAAAAATCGCCCATCAGCGCAATTCGGAACCGCGCCGGTTTACCACCGGTCAGCGGATCGGCCGACATCTGGCCAAAGGACATTTCCATCGACAATTCCGCTTTTTTGGCCATGCTCGGCTCCTGATCACGAAAAAAGGGATACGGGCCGCCCGGTCGGCGGCCCGCAAGAAAAGGGTCAGGCGGCGTCGAAGATGGTGCCGTCCAGCGCCAGGCTGGTCAGCTTGTCATAGGCATATGACCCGCCCGCCGCGATGATGCCGGTGCCGATGTTCGACATCTCGGTGGCCACCTTGTCACCATCGAAAATCGCGGTGGCCAGCATGCAGAACTTCAACGCCTCGCGGAACACTTTCAGCGCCTTGGGGTCCTTCATTTCCAGCTCTTTGACGCGCTTGCCAAGATCGGTGACAGTCTTGGCCCAGGTCTTGATCTTGTCGTACAAGACGCCAACCTTGCCGATCAGATCCATCACCTTGGCACCCAGCCGGGACAGCTCTTTTTCGAAATTGGCCTGGATCTTTTTCAACTGCCCGGCCTTGTCGGGGGTCGGATGTTTTTTCAACCGTTCAGCCGCCTGCGCCAGAAATTCCTTTTTCAGCTTGTCCTGACTTTCCAGCGCCTTGTTCAGGGTTTTGGCCAGATCATGCACGTTGACGACCATCTGTGCATATTTCGCCTTCAGCGTGTCCATCGCCGCGCCAGTGGTCTTGACCGATGGCTGCGAAATGCCCAAAAACTCTTGAAACACCGCAGCGCTGACCTCGTTCAAGGCGTTCAGCCCTTTGCTTTTGACAGCACTTTCGACAACCTTCAGATTGATCTCGACCTGCTTTTTCGCCCCGTCGATATCCATGGCGATCTTGGCGATATCCTGCGACAGTTTCGCCCCCGCCTTGATGAAACCGATGATGGCAAAGGCTGCCCCGGCCCCCCCGGTCCACGGCGATGACGCCATGGCCGCAATACTCACGGCCAGACCCGCCAACGTGGCAAAGATCGACACCCCGACCTTGATCTTGAACTTGGTCCACTCCTTGCGCTTGGACTTCAGGTCGTTCCACGCCTTGTCGATGGATTGCTCGGCCGCCAGTTTGTAGATCGCAAGATCGTTCTTGATCACCGAGTTGACGGTATCGACCTGCTTTTGAACCGCCTTTGCATCGGCGCCATTTTTGATCATCCCCTCAAAAAGGGCATCAAACGCCTTCAGCTTTTTGGCGGTTTCCGTCTTGGCCATCTCCATGATCTTCAAGGCGCCGTCCTTGAACTCCTGTTGCAGCAATGGGTCCTTGGCGGCCTCCTTTTCAATCTCCTTGGGCAGTTCAACTTCGATTTTGAAATCAAGCGCGGGCTCAGTCAGATATTTCAGGCCCGACACGCCAAGTTTGGCCTTCTTGATATCAATGACGACATACTTTGCCATTTTCTATCTCCCTCTTGTTGTGTGCAACTCAATCAAAACTATAGGTAAAATCGCTACCGCTTACATCCAGCGCCACGCGGGCGACGGGAACGCCTGTCATCATCCGGCGCAGGAATTCGCCCGAAATATCGGGCAGCATGGTGTTGGTCACAATGGCGTCGATCATGCGGCCACCGCTCTCAACCTCTTGGCAACGTGCAACAATCTGGTCAACCACACCTTGGGTATATTCAAACGGCACGCCATGCGCTGCCTCGACCCGCTTTTTGATGCGGTTCAATTGCAGCTTGGTAATCTCGGCAATCATATGGGGCGACAGCGGGAAATACGGGATCACCACCAACCGGCCCAGCAATGCGGGCGGGAAGATTTTCAGCAAGGGCTCGCGCAACTCCTTGGCAATCGCATCAGGCGACGGGATCAGGTCAGGATCGGCGCACAGATCCATGATGCGTTCCGTGCCGGCATTGGTGGTCAGCAGGATCATGGTGTTGCGGAAATCGATGCTGCGGCCCTCGCCATCCTCCATCCGGCCCTTGTCAAAGACCTGAAAGAAGATTTCGTGGACGTCGGGATGGGCCTTTTCCACTTCGTCCAGCAACACAACGCTATAGGGCTTGCGCCGCACCGCCTCGGTCAGCACGCCGCCCTCACCGTAACCGATGTAACCGGGCGGGGCGCCTTTCAGTGACGACACCGTATGGGCCTCTTGATACTCGCTCATGTTGATGGTGATCACGTTCTGCTCACCACCATACATCACCTCGGCCAAGGCCAGCGCGGTTTCGGTTTTGCCCACACCGCTGGTTCCGGCCAGCATGAACACACCAATCGGCTTGGACGGATTGTCCAACCCGGCGCGGCTGGTCTGAATCCGTTTGGCAATCATCTCCATCGCGTGATCCTGCCCGATCACCCGCTTGGCCAGCAGCTTGGCCAAGTCGATCACCGTCTGCAATTCGTCCTTGAGCATGCGCCCGACAGGGATGCCAGTCCAGTCGCCGACCACCGACCCGACAGCCATCGCATCGACAATGGGCAGGATCAGCGGGCTGTCGCCCTGCATTGCGGTCAATTCGGCATTCTTGGCCCTCAACTCGGACATCAGGCCGGCGCGCGCCTCCTCGGTCAGGGGGCTGTTACCCTGAACCTCCGCTGCCTCGGAACTTGCCACAACCAGCGGGCCGGGGTCCACCACCGCGCCGCCTTCGCGCAACTTGGCGCGCAAGTCCAGGATCGCCACAACGACGGCCTTTTCAGCGTCCCAACGTTCGGTCAGGCCAGCCAGCCGGACCTCCTCCTCGCCTTTCAGCGCGGTGATCGCCGCCCGCCGTTCTGTCACGTCATAGCCTGCCGTCTCATCGCGGTCGATGATGCCCAACTCGGTCACCAGCGCCTCGATCCGGCGGCGTGAATCGTCCACTTCGGCAGGCACCGCGTGCTGGCTGACGGCAACCCGCGCGCAGGCCGTGTCCAGCACCGACACCGATTTGTCCGGCAATTGCCGGGCGGGAATATAGCGCGCCGACAGGTTCACCGCCGCCTCGATCGCCTCGTCCAGAACCTGCACCTTGTGGTGCTTTTCCAGCATCGACGCGATGCCGCGCATCATCAAAATGGCCTTGGTCGGGCTGGGTTCATCCACCACAACCGTCTGGAACCGCCGCGTCAGGGCCGGGTCCTTTTCGATATGCTTTTTATACTCGGCCCACGTCGTCGCCCCAATGGTGCGCAGGGTCCCCCGCGCCAAAGCGGGCTTCAGCAGGTTCGCCGCATCGCCCGTCCCCGCCGCACCACCGGCACCGACCAGCGTATGCGTCTCATCAATGAACATGATCACCGGCGTAACCGAAGCCTGCACCTCCTCGATCACCGCCTTCAAACGGTTCTCAAACTCGCCCTTCATGCTGGCGCCCGCCTGCAACAAACCAACGTCCAGCGCCAAAATCCGCGCGTCCTTCAACGCGGGCGGCACATCCCCCCGGGCAATCCGCAACGCAAAGCCTTCGACCACCGCCGTCTTGCCGACACCCGCCTCTCCGGTCAGGATCGGGTTGTTCTGGCGGCGGCGCATCAGGATGTCGACGACCTGCCGGATTTCCTCATCCCGGCCGACAATCGGGTCCATCTTGCCATCGCGCGCCTGTTGGGTCAGATCGGTGCAATACTTCTTCAGCGCCTCCTCTTTGCCCATTGCCGCCGGGGCCATCGCGCCCGCCTCTTCGCCCGGCGCGCCCGATCCAACGTGGCTGCCGTCCGTCGCCCCCTGCCCCTCCTCGGGGCTGCCATTCACTGCATCGCGGAAATTCTCGGCCAGATCATCCGGCTTGATCTTTTTGAACTCTTGCGAAATCCCGAACAGGATGTTGCGCAGCGCAGGTGTCTTCAGCATCCCCAAAACGATGAACCCGGTCCGCACCTGAGACGCGTTGAACAACAGCGACCCCCAGACCCAGGCCCGCTCGGTCGCATCCTCCAGATGCTCGCTCAGATCCGAGATTGACGACGCACCGCGCGGCAAGGCGTCCAGCGCGCGCTGCATGTCACCAACCATCTTGCCGGGGTCCAGCTTGTAATGCTCGGCAATGCGGTGGATGTCGCTGTTCTGGTTTTGCAGGATCTGATGCAACCAATGCACCAGTTCCACATAGGGATTGCCCCGCAACTTGCAGAACACCGTCGCCCCCTCAACCGCCTGATACCCCAAACGGTTCAGCTTGCCAAACAGCGCCACGCGGCTGATTTCACTCATGTTTTTCTCCCTAGGGTATTAATGTTGGCCGCAGGGCGCTGACGCGCCAGCACATGCGGCGGTGAAAGGTACAAATCATCGGCATCATGGCCCGCATCCCGGCGCAACCCGACCCAAGTGGTATGGCCCAGCGCCGCATTGACACCACCCAAGGCCACACGCGGCACATCTGCGGCCCGCAGGATCAGGTTCACATCCCAATCCAGACTGTCGCCGACATGGTTGCGCACGATCGATTCCAACCGCTCCAGCGACCCCTGCCCCGGCAACAACCGCTTGTAATCGGCCAGCGTCACCGGGCCGACCAGAATGCGAAACTTGGAGGCGCGCGACCAAACCCGTGTGCCAATGCTGGTGGACCGCCCCAGCACGCCTGCGCCCAGTTGCCAGCGGTCATCAGGTTCCAGATCCAGCCATGCTCCTACGAACTGCTGCAAATGCACCGGCGCGGAAAAGAACGCCGACAGCATCGACACCAGCCCCTCGGCAGTTTTGGTGCCGGACGCCAGATGGCCCGCAAAATGGCGCTTGGCCATGTCCGGCATCTCGTCCCGGTCGCGCATCGCGCGGGAATTATAGCCCGACAACGCCGCCACCTTGCGTTCAAAACTGTCCTGTTCAGGCCGGTCGAAATTGGGCGCGGGCTGGCCCGCTGACCATGTCCGGAAAAACAGCCCCAACAGACGGTGGGTCAACATGTCTGCGAATGCGATAAAGGTGGTGTCCCGGTCATTCCGGCGGCGATTGCGGGCAAACTCGGTCAGGTGCAGCGGCAAGGGCCCCTGCGGCCCGAACAGGCCAAAGGTCCGGTTGGTCAGCCGCATATGGCCGGTCTTGTCCGGGCCAAAATCGGCAATGGTCGAGGTTGGGAACGCCAGTTCTGCCTCTTGGCCCAACCGCACCGGGTCTTGCGCCGACCGGCGCGATTGCCCCAGACGTGGCAGGTCAGAATGCTGCGCCTCGATGATGCGCAACGCCTGAAACAGATGAAAGCTTTTGGGGTTGGCCTGAAGCTGCGCGTAATGCGTCAGATCATCCGGCCGAGCCCGCTCTCCGGTCGCCACCTGGTGATCTCCCCGCGTTGTTGGGTTGTCAGAACGGTCTCGGTAAACGAGTTGATCGTCACATATTTGCGGAAGAACCGCTCCAGCACCGAGGCAAGGACATAAACCCCCGACCCGTCAAAAAAACTTTCGTCGAAATCCAGTTTGATCTCTAACCCACGGACGGCGGTGGACAAAACCTCATCCGTCATTCGCCGCACGATGGGCCGCGTGGACACGCCGCGCAGCGCCTCCAGTTGTTTGGCAATCACCCGGTCGCCGGATGGCGCATAAAGGCCGACCAGTTCGCGCAACGCCTCGGCCCCGTTCTGGCGGCCCTCGGTGTCGGTGATCGACAGGTAATTCAGGCTCAGATGGCTGATCAGCCGCCACGCCGTCTCGCCTTGGGCAATCGTGGGCCGGGGCCGTGTTGGGCTGACAATCGTCGAAATCCCCAGCACCGGACCACCATCCGGCAGATGGAATGCATCTTTGCCGGCTGTCGACAGCAACAACGGCAAATCCCGGTTGGTGCACAGACCCGACACCGCCAATTGCGTCAGGTCCGCCGCATAGGGGGCCTGCGTCGCATCGACCAGCGACAAATACGCCTCGGACCCCAGATAAGAGGTGCGCACCCCGCGCAACCGTTCCTTTTCATTGCGCTGCCGCATCCGCCGGTTGATCGTGTAATAGGCCGGATGGCTTTCGCCGGCTGCGGTGATGTCAGTGGCGGAATAAAACGGGCGAAACTCGGTTTCCTCGTTGTTCTTGCCGGAAATGCCAACAACCTTGTCAATCGCGAACACCTCGAAATCCAGGGGCGCTGTGCGGTTCGGCGTGACATATTGTTCGGTGTCGCTGTTGGTCATGTGGATGCGGTCGAACTGGCGTTCCAGCAGATTGACCGCCGGCACCGCATTCAGCACAAAGGTTTCACGCCGCACACAGGCGCCGTTGTCGGGCAGCGTGTCGGCCAACAGCAAATACAGATCCACCTCCGCCGCTTGCGCCCGCTTCAGGGCTGGCAGCATCCCCGTCAGTTCCACAAAGTGAAACCGTTCCGGCATCGCGAAATATTCCTGCAACAGACGGTATCCATCAAAACTGCGGCGCGGGGTCGGCAACAGCGCCTCGTCCCGCTCGAACCCCTTGGGGACAGCCTTGGCCCCTGGCAAGGGTTGGGTCCAGTCGGCACGGCGGTCCACCGACCGGCCCACCATGCCGGTCACCTTGGTCGACAGCGCCTCGTGCAGCACCCATGCCTCGGCGCCCTGCCCGGTCATGTGCAAGGTCAGGGCATTCATCGGCAGCGCCGCCATCGCCCCGCCATCACGCCGCTTCAACCGCAGCCTGATCCCGGCCCGTGCCGGGTTATCACGGCTGACCCCGGCCGCCACCAAACCACCCCGGCTATCGATATACTCGACCTCGGAAATCTCGACCGGCCACAGCACGCAGTCGGCGGCGGTGCGAAACATGCAGGCCGTCTGCTCACCCTCGATTGGTTTGGACCGCAGCCGCGACCCGCGTTTCAGCGTGAACCCCTCTTTGACCCCGGCATTGCCCAGGTCGGGATCAAACGCCACCACCATCATCGACGGTGTCGGCGCCAGAAAATGCGGATAGACAATCTCCAGCAGATTGCTGGTAAACGCCGGAAACTGCATCTCCAGTGCCAGTTGGACACGGGCCGACAGGAACGCCGTCCCCTCCAGCAAACGCTCGACATAGGGGTCCAGCACCTCCATCCCCTCCATCCCCAGACGGGCGGCGATCTTGGGATAGGCGGCGGCAAACTCGGCCCCCATATCCCGCAGGAAGGCCAGTTCGCTTTCGTAATGGGACAATAACCGCGTGTCCATCAGCCCGACCGCTCCAACGAAACCTGCCCCGTGGTCACATCAATCGATGACCGCAGATACAGCTCAATCGGGATCGGTTCAGCCCACATGTCGGCGCGAATATCAAAGGATATGATGGTGTTGCGCGACACGTTTTCGCTGCGCATCTCGACATGGGTGCTGCCTTTGCGGATGCGCGGCTCGTAGGTCTCGATTGCCTGCGCGATGGATTTGCGGATCAGCAGGGCGCGGTCCTTGGCGGCAAAATCGCCCGCCACATCGCGCACCCCGTAATTCAGCACCGATTTGGCCGCCAAGGGATGGCGTTTGGCGTCAATCCAGCCATCGGCGTTGCCGGTGTTCAGCAGCCAAGACAGATCGCGCTGCACGATTTCGCGCAGGCGGCGAATGTCGATCACCCGCGCATCACGGCTTTCGACTTGGCTGGTCGGTTCCTCATCCGTCAAACGGTCCAGCAGCGAAGGCTGCAACCGTTCGGACATCATCTTGTCCGCCATGATGTTACACCGCCGCGCTGTCGAACGTGATCAACCGCGCATCCAACAGCGCCACATCGCCCTGATCGGTGGACAAAAGGCGCTGCCCGGTGCCCACAAACGTCTCGGCCCCGGCATCGACCCAGCTGGTAGCCCGTGCCAGCTTTTCCGCCGCCGTGCCCTTTTGCCCGCTGAGGGGATAACGCGACGGGATCAGCGCCACGACCGACCCTTCATTCGCCAGCCGGATCGTGGCCGCCGTCCAGACCGCATCGCGCAGGTCGGTCGGCGGGTCAAACGCGATGGACGATATCTGCGAGAACGGCAGCCAGAAATAGCGGCCATTCACGACCGCCTCCAGCACCGGACCAAAGCGCATATCGGCATCGGCGATCCAGTCGAACCGGGTGCCGTCGATATCACCGCTGGACGCGGGGGCTGCGTCAAACGCACGGGCGCGCAACTCGGCTGCTGCCGCCGCATTGCCCTGCGCCAGAACCTTTTGCGCCTCGATCAGCCAGGCCAGCCATTCCTGCGGTTCGCCAAAAACCAAAGGCGCCTTGTCGCCGGCAAACACCTTTTCGCGGTAAACCTCGCAGATGATCGCCTCGCGGTAGGCCTGACACATCTGCAACGCGCCGGGGTCCAACTCGCCGCAGACCTTCAACTGCCGGATCGCGCGGTTCCAGTCGCCCAGCACGCACAGCAATTGAAACAGAAAAATCCGCAACTTGGCATCGCCCGGTTTGGCCCGGACCAACGCCTGCAACGCCTCCAGCGCGGCCTGCGGGTCGCCGGATTTCAAATGGTCTTCGGGCGTCATGCCGCACTCCAACTGCCAAGGGTTCCGGCGTGGGGCAGCCGCCCCACGCAAGAGGTTTCAGATCAGCCCATCTCGCCAGAGGCCAGATCCCACTTGAAGTCCTTGTACTTGGTCAGCTTGCCAGTCTTGATGTCGGTCGCCTTGTATTCAACCTCGATCGCGTTGTACTTGATCGCCCATTTTTCCTTGGGGATCGATTCCTCGCTGCCATCGACGCCATAGCTTTGCAGGTAGCAATCCTTGACCTTCCAGATCAGATAGGGCTCCAGACCCTTTTTCGGGTCATCGCCGGACCGGCACATGTGAATCTCGATTTCCTTGCGGTAGGTGCCGTTGGCGACCGAAAGCATCAGCTGCATCGACGCCTTGCCCAGTTGCGATTCCAACTCGACCGATTTGAATACCGACTTGCCAAAACCGCGCTGGGCTGAACCACCCTCTTCCTCGCTGACACGCTCGACCGACCATGTCAGGTTGGACACAACCAGCCAGTCCTTATGCGAGTTTTCCGTGGCATCTCCTTTGATGTCACTGATCAGAACAAACATTGTTGCAGCCATTTTAGTAAACCCTCTCTAAGTGTTGCCTTGCGGCGGTTGATAATCATGACGCATGCCGGTGGGCCCTTGGCGATCAGCCGCCCTTCTCGGATGGCAGTTTCGAGACGAGGCGCAGGGACACCGACAAACCTTCCAACTGGTAATGCGGGCGCAGGAAGAACTTCGAGGAATAGTAGCCGGGGTTGCCCTCGACCTCCTCAACAACAACCTCGGCAGCGGCCAAAGGCTTGCGCGCCTTTTCAGCCTCACCCGAAATCTCGGCATTGTAATCGACGTATTTGTTGATCCAGTCCTGCAGCCAGGCCTGCATGTCGGT
>JANNAF010000189.1:0-3833 GCA_031384005.1 Rhodobacterales bacterium
TCCCGCGAAAAGCCCGCAGGCCCCGTCCTGTCGCATTGCCCGCACGCCCCATCTGCGCTAGGACTGAGGACAGCCAAAGGAATGCGCAATGGACCATTTTCTGTACCGTGACGGCATGTTGCATGCCGAAGATGTTGCGCTCACCGACATCGCCGCCACCATTGGCACGCCGTTTTATTGCTATTCCGCCGCAACGCTAACGCGGCATTATTCCCTGTTCACACAGGCGCTGTCGCCCATGCCGCATCTGGTGTGCTTTGCCATCAAATCGCTGTCCAATATCGCCATCCTGAAATTGCTGGGTGATCTGGGGGCGGGCATGGATGTGGTGTCGGTCGGTGAATATCTGCGCGCCCGCGCCGCCGGGGTGCCGGGGGACCGCATCGTGTTTTCCGGCGTGGGCAAAACGCGCGACGAAATGCGTGTCGCGCTGCAAGGCGGCATCCGTCAGTTCAACGTGGAAAGCGAACCGGAGTTGCGCGCCTTGTCGCAGGTCGCGACCGAGTTGGGCGTCGTGGCCCCCATCGCCATCCGCGTCAACCCCGATGTTGACGCCAAGACCCATGCCAAGATTGCGACGGGCAAAAAGGAAAACAAGTTTGGCATCCCGATCACCCGCGCCCCCGCCATCTATGCCGAGGCGGCAGCCCTGCCGGGGATCCGCGTTGTCGGCATTGATGTGCATATCGGGTCGCAGCTGACCGACCTTGCGCCGTTTGAGCTGGCCTTTCAAAAGGTGGCCGATCTGACCCTGTTGCTGCGCGCCCAAGGTCACAGCATCACCCGGCTGGATCTGGGTGGCGGCCTTGGCATCCCCTATACCCAGTCCAATGACGCACCACCCCTGCCCAATGATTATGGCGCGATGATCAAGCGGACACTGGGCCATCTGGGCTGCGAGATCGAGATTGAACCGGGTCGCCTGATTTCTGGCAACGCGGGCATCCTTGTGTCCAAGGTCATCTATAACAAACAGGGCGAGGGGCGCGATTTCCTGATCCTTGACGCCGCGATGAACGACCTTGTCCGCCCGTCGATGTATGACGCCCATCACGACATCATCCCGATCATCGAACCCGCCCCGGGTGGCGAGTTGCGGGCCTTTGACGTGGTCGGCCCTGTCTGCGAAACCGGCGACACCTTTGCCAAACAGCGCGACCTACCCGCGATGGCCGAGGGCGATCTGGTCGCCTTCCGGTCAGCCGGGGCTTATGGCGCGGTCATGGCGTCCGAATACAACACCCGCCCCCTTGTGCCCGAGGTGCTGGTGTCCCAAGATCACTTCGCCGTCATTCGTGCACGTCCCACCTTTGACGAAATCCTAAGGCGCGATACTATTCCAGAGTGGCTTTGAAACAGCCTTACCCAGAATGGCTGTGAAACAGCCTAACCCAGAACGGCTGTGTCACAGCCTTACCCCGCATGGCTGTAATGCGGCCATGACAGCGAAAGGCTTATGGACCAAGGCAAGCCCGAACCGGCCCTCAGACAGATTGCGGCCCCCCTTCGCCTGACCCTGTACGGGCTGTGGGCGGAGCGGTTGACGCGTGCCTTTTGGCCGCTGTGGACGCTGGTCATTGCCGCATTGGGCCTGCTGTCCTTTGGCGTGCTGGACCATCTGCCGTTGGAGGCGGGGTGGTTCGGCCTGATCGCCACCCTGATTTGCATCCTGTGGGCCGCCCTTCACGGCTGGCGGCAGTTTGAACGCCCGACGCTGGATCAGGCGCTGAACCGGCTGGACGCCACCCTGCCCGGCCGCCCGCTGGCGGCGTTGCGCGACACGCAGGCAACCGGGGCCGACGACCCGGCGGCGCAGGCGGTCTGGGCCGCCCACCGCGCCCGCATGGCCACCCGCGCCGCCGCCGCCAAACCGGTCGAGCCAAACCTGCGCCTTGCCTCGCGCGACCCTTATGGCCTGCGCTACATGGCGCTGACCTTGCTGGTGACCGCGCTGCTGTTTGGGTCGCTGTGGCGTGTGGCGTCGCTGTCCGATCTTGGACCCGGCGGCAGCGCCGCTCAGGCCGCAACGGGTCCGGCATGGGAAGGCTGGGCGCAACCCCCCGCCTATACCGGCAAACCCGCCCTTTATCTGGCCGATCAGGTTGAGGAGGCGCTGGTTCTGCCCGTTGGCACCAAACTTTCCCTGCGGTTTTATGGTGAACCCGGCACGCTGATCCTTGCCGAAACCGTATCGGGCCGGACCGATGCGCCCCCCGCCTCGGACGCCGTGCACGAGTTTACCGTAACCCAATCGGGCCGCTTGTCGGTTCAGGGCGACAGCGGGCGCGAATGGTTGATCACCGTCCAGCCCGACACCTCCCCCGCCATCGAACCCACTGGCGCGATGGACCGCGAGGCGGATGGCCGCTTCAAACAGGCCTTTACCGCATCGGATGACTACGGCGTCCTGCGGGGCGAGGTGGTCATTGCCCTTGACCTTGACCAGACCATCCGCCGCCACGGCCTGACCCTGCCGCCCGAGGATGCCAAACCGGTCACCCTCGATCTGCCCATGCCCATGAAACGTGACCGCAGCTCGGTAAACCAGACGCTGTTCGATGACCTGTCCAAGGACCTGTTGGCCAACCTGCCCGTCACCATGACCTTTGCCGCCACTGATGCGGCCAGCCAAACCGGCCGTTCCCAGCCCCTGAAAACCACCCTGCCCGGCCGCCGCTTTTTCGACCCCCTTGCCGCCGCCCTGATCGAAATGCGCCGCGACCTGATGTGGAACCGCCAGAACGCCCCCCGCGTAGCACAAATCCTGAAGGCGGTGACCTTTGCGCCCGAAGGATTTATCCGCAACGAAAAGGCCTATCTGCGCCTGCGTGTCTTGATAACCAGCCTTGACGCCCGCGCCACAACCCTGGACGCCCCCACCCGCGACGAGATGACCGAGGAGCTGTGGCAGATTGCCCTGATGGTCGAGGAGGGCGATCTGGCCTCGGCCCTTGAACGCCTGAAACGCGCCCAGGACCGCGTGGATGAGGCGATCAAGAACGGCGCCTCCCCTGCCGAGATCGAGGCGCTGATGCAGGAAATGCAGGACGCGCTGGACGATTACATGCGCCAACAGGCCGAACAGAACGGCAAGACCGAAGAGCCGCAAACCTCGGAAAACGGCCAGTCCATGCAAATGTCGCAAGATCAGTTGAACCAGATGCTGCAAAAGCTGGAACAGTTGATGAAAGAGGGCAAGACCGCCGAGGCGCAGGAACTGATGCAGCAACTGCGCGAGTTGATGGACAACATGCGCGTGACCCAAGGCGAGGGCCAAGGCAGCGGTCAGGGCTCGCCGGGTGATCAGGCGATGAAGGGACTGGGCCAGACCCTGCGCGACCAACAGGGCCTGTCCGACGACAGTTTTCGCGATCTGCAGAACGGCCCCGAGGGCGAACAGGGCGAGGGTGAACAGGGCACCGGTGAAACCCTTGCCGAACGGCAAAAACGGCTGCAACAACAACTGGACCAATTGCGCAACGGTGGCGACCTGCCCGGTGCAGGCGACCCCAAGGGCCAAGAGGGCCGCCGCGAACTGGACCGCGCCGGACGCGCGATGGAGGATGCCGAACGCGCCCTGCGTGACGGCAACCTGCCCGACGCGCTGGACAAACAGGCCGAGGCGCTGGACGCCCTGCGCGGCGGCATCCGCAATCTGGGCGAGGCGCAACAGGCCCAAAACGAAGAGCAGAACGGCCAGAACGGTCAAGCCGCAACCAAGGATGCCCCCGACGGCCAACGCGACCCCCTTGGCCGCGAAACCGGGCAATCGGCGCAAATGGGCACCGACCGCAGCATGTTGCAAGGCACCGATGTCTACCGCCGCGCACAGG
>JANNAF010000207.1:0-16502 GCA_031384005.1 Rhodobacterales bacterium
CCCCCCTGTGGGGTTGTTGTTTGTGGTGTGCCCCCCCCCCCACCGCCCGCGGTCCATCACACCACCCTCTCACGCAACCATCCCCCCAGAAACTCGACCCGGTCACACCCCGCAAACCGCGCCAGCCGGTCCAGTTCCGCCTCCAGCCGCGCCATCCGCCCGGCCCCCATCCTGATGCCTGCCTCAGGCCAAAACCCCTTGACCCGCAGCGCGCCCGCATCGCGAAACGCCTTGACATCGATCCGCCCGATCAGCCGGTCACCCTCCAGCACCGGAAAGACATAATAGCCAAATTTTCGCTTGGCCTCGGGCACGAACACCTCAATCCGGTAGGCAAAGCCGAACAGAAACTCGGCCCGGTCGCGGTCGCGCAGCGCGGGGTCAAAGGGTGACAGGATGCGCAACCGGCCCACCGGTTCCGCCACCCGCGCCGCGACCTCAACCACGTCAGGCCGCGCCAAGGACCGCTGCACCTGCCCCCCGGCACCCATGACATCGACCTCGATCACCTGACCCCGCCGCACCGCGCCTGCCGCCCAATCCTTGGCCTCGGCCGGCGTCACCAACCACCAATAACCCCGCAATTCCGACGGATCGGCAAAGCCCAGACGGTCCAGCGCCGCACCGCAAGCCCAGTCGATCATCTCCTCTGAATGGGGTGCCGGCCCCCGGTGCACCTGCGGGATCACCCGCTCGGCCAGATCGTAAACCTTTTGAAACCCGTCCCGCCGCGCAATCGCCAGCTTGCCGGTATGCCACAACCATTCCAGCGCGGTCTTGGACGGGTTCCAGTCCCACCAGCCCCCCGACCCGCGCGCCTCGCCCGCGCCGACATCCGAGGTGGTCAAAGGCCCCTCGGCCGCAATCCGCGCCAGAATCGTCGCGAACTGCGGCTCGAACCCCGGACGAAACCACTTGGCCCAGTTCGCCCGCATCCGTTCCTCGCGCCGCGAAAAATTGTGGTGCCAGTAGCGGTGCAGATGGATCGGCAGGATCGACGCGTCATGCGTCCAATGCTCAAACACCCCCCGGTCGCGCTCGTGCAACGCCTTCAGCGCCTCGGGGCGATAGGTCTGTCGCCTGCTCCACAGGATCATGTGATGCGCCCGCTCGACCGTGTTGATGCTGTCGATCTGGACGAACCCGATCCGGTCGATCAGCGCCGCCAGATCAGCCCCGGTCGCCGGGCCAACCGGCGCCTCGGCCAGCGCGTGGCGGTCCAGAAACAGGCGGCGTGCGGCGGAATTGGTCAGCAGCGGACGGGTCATGCAACAGGCGTAACAGGCCCGGTGGCGCGGTCAACCGCCCGCATGTAACAACCTGAAAGACAAAGCCGGAAATTGTGACTGCAAACGCGGTATTCGCGCCTTGCAGCCCCCGGTTCATGTCCTACTGTTGCGCCATGACCCATGACACACCCCTGATCACGACAATCGTCGTCGGCCTTGTGCTGGCTTTTGTGTTTGGCATGATCGCCAACCGCCTGCGGCTACCGATGATTGCGGGATATCTGGTGGCGGGCGTGGTGATCGGCCCCTTTACCCCCGGTTATGTCGCCGATCAAAGCATCTCTGCCGAACTGGCCGAATTGGGGGTCATCTTGCTGATGTTCGGCGTCGGCCTGCACTTTTCCCTGCGTGACCTGATGTCGGTGCGCCGCATCGCCATTCCCGGCGCCCTCGCGCAGATCGCAGCCGCCACCCTTTGCGGCGTGGCCCTTGCCTGGACCCTTGGCTGGGGCCTTGGGGCGGGGCTGATCTTTGGCCTGTCGCTGTCGGTCGCCTCGACCGTCGTGCTGCTGCGCGCCCTGCAAGAACGCAGCCTGGTCAAGCAAGAACGCGGCCGCATCGCCGTCGGCTGGCTGATCGTCGAGGATCTGGTAATGGTCGTCGTCCTTGTCCTGATCCCGCCGCTGTCCAGCCTGCTGGGCGGTCGCGCGGTGCCCATCGAGGAAGGCGCGGCCGAGGTTGCGCGCCTGGGGTTCGGCCCGGTTGCCGCCACGCTGATGATCACCGCCGTCAAGGTGGCAGGCTTCATCGTGCTCATGCTGGTGGTCGGGCGCAAGGTGATCCCGATGATCCTGCATTACACCGCCCATACCGGCCAACGCGAACTGTTCCGGCTGGGCGTGCTGGCCACGGCGCTGGGGGTGGCCTATGGCTCGGCCACCTTCTTTGGGGTGTCCTTTGCACTGGGCGCGTTTTTTGCCGGCATGGTGATGGCCGGATCCAGCCTGTCAGCCCAGGCGATGAAGGATACCTTGCCCCTGCGCGACGCGTTTGCCGTGCTGTTCTTTGTGTCGGTCGGCATGTTGTTTGACCCCAGCGTGATCCTGTCCGCGCCCCTGTCTTTGCTGGCCACCGTGCTGATCATCGTGGGGGTCAAGGGGTTCGCGGCCTACGGCCTCGTGCGCGCCTTTGGCCATGACCAACGGGTCGCCATGACGATTGCCGCCAGCCTGGCGCAAATCGGCGAGTTTTCGTTTATCCTGATCGTGATGGGCGTCAATCTGGCCATTGTCCCGCCCGAGGCGCGCGATCTGGTCGTCGCCGGGGCGCTGGTGTCGATCCTGCTGAACCCGGTGCTGTTTCACCTGCTGGAACGTCATCTGGCCGCCAAGGTCGCGCCCGGTCCCACTGTGGCCCCGGTCAACCCTGACCCCTTATCCCCGCAAACTGATGCCGACATGGCCAAGGCTGACCCCGGCACCGCCAAGGCCGACCCCGGCACCGCCTGAACGACGGTGCCGGAAATCGCAGTGTTGCAGGGTCAGATCTGCGCCGCCGCCTCGCGGAAACTGATCAGCTTGCGGGCCTTTTCGTCCCACAGGTTCAGCTTCACACAGGCCAGCGATTCCCGGATGGTCAGACGCTGTGCCTGCGCCAGCGCGGCATGATCACGCAGCACCTCGGTCAGGCGGTAAAACGGGATACGGCTGTACAGGTGGTGCACATGATGCACCCCGATGTTCCCGGTGATCCATTGCAGCGGCGCGGGCAGCACATAATGCGACGACCCCTCCAGTGCTGCGTCATGCACCTGCCAGGCATCGCCCTTTTCCCATTGAGTTTCTTCGAACTGGTGCTGGACATAGAACAGCCAGACCCCGATCGTCGCCCCAATCACCAGCGTCGGAATATAGATCAGCAGCAAGGGCATCAGCCCGCCCAGCCACAGGATCAACGCCACCGTCATCGCGACAAAGGCATTGGTCCCCATCGCCGACACCCAATACCGCCACCCTGACGCCATCAGCCCGATCGGCAGACGGTTTTGCAGGATGAACAGATAGCTTGGTCCCAGCACAAACAGCACGACCGGATGGCGGTACAGCCGGTACCCCAGCCGCCCCCAGAACCCCTTGGCGCGGTATTCTTCAACCGTCAGGGTCATCACATCGCCAATGCCCCGGTGATCCAGATTGCCATGGTGCGCATGATGGACCGAATGGGTCCGCTTCCACACGTCATAGGGCGTCAGGGTCAACACGCCCAGCGCGCGCCCCAGCCAATCCTGCGCGGTGCGGTTGGGCAGATAGGACGCATGGCCGCAATCGTGCTGGATGATGAACAGACGCACCAGAAAACCGCCGTTCAACACGGCAATCGCCAACGACAACCACGGCGACACATCCATCGCAGCCCATGCCAGCACCCACAAGAATGCAAATGGCACCAGCGTCACCAACAACTCATAGATGCTGCGCCACGTGGACGGTTCACGATAGCGGGCAAGTTTCAAAACCCATTGGCGGGCGCTTTCCTGCCGGGACTGGCCGGCTTCGGTCGTGATTGTCATACGGGGGCCTTTGCAGGGTGCATTGAAGGGGGCAAAGTTTTACTTTCGCTCGGTGAAACCAGATTATCACTCTGGATTTAGCAGATCATGAACGGTTTTCCAGCGGCGGGGAAGCCCTTTCGCTGGGTCAATCGGTTTTCGCACTAACCTGCGGCAGTGTGCCGCTGAAAAAAAGCGTCCGTTGGCCAGCCCATACCGCCCGCCGGATCACGCCGGTGTTCTGGGGGCCGACTTGCGCTGTTTTTGGGTGGCCGATTTCAATTGCCCACAGGCCGCCATGATATCCTCGCCCCGTGGGGTGCGGATCGGGCTGGCATAGCCCGCGTTGTGGATGATGTCGGCAAAGGCATGGATCCGGTTGCCGCTGGACCGTTTATAGGGCGCGCCCGGCCATTCGTTGAACGGAATCAGGTTCACCTTGGCCGGTATGCCGCGCAACAACTCGACCAGCCGGTGCGCATCCTCCTTGCTGTCATTGACGCCCTGCAACATCACATATTCAAAGGTGATCCGCTCACTGTTGGACAGCCCCGGATAGGCGCGCAGCGCGTCCAGCAGGGTGGCGATGTTCCACTTTTTGTTGATCGGCACCAACTGGTCGCGCACCTCATCCGTGGTGGCATGGAACGACACCGCCAGCAGGCAACCAATCTCGGTTGCCGTGCGGGCAATCTCGGGCACCACGCCGGATGTGGACAGCGTGATCCGGCGCCGACCCAGCGCAATCCCCTCATCATCCATCACGATCCGCATCGCATCGCGGACATTGTCGAAATTATACAGCGGCTCACCCATGCCCATCAGCACGACATTGGAAATCAACCGCACCTCGGGCTTGGGCTGGCCCTTGACCGGCCATTCGTTCAAGTCATCGCGCGCCAGCATGACCTGACCGACAATCTCTGCCGCGGTCAGGTTGCGTACCAGTTTTTGCGTGCCGGTATGGCAGAACGAACAGGTCAGCGTGCAGCCAACCTGCGAGGAGATGCACAGCGTCCCGCGGTCCGTCTCGGGGATATAGACCACCTCAACCTCATGGCCGCCCGCAATCCGCACCAGATACTTGCGCGTCCCGTCCGCCGATACCTGCCGCGTCACCACCTGCGGCAATGCGATGGTAAAGTGTTCGGCCAGCAACATCCGGTACTCGCGCGCCAGATTGGTCATCTGGTCAAAATCCCGGATGCCCCAATAGTATACCCACTGCCAAACCTGCCCGACCCGCATCTTGACTTGGCTTTCCGGCGTGCCCGCCACCAGAAACGCCGCGCGCATCTGATCGCGCGTCAGGCCAACCAGATTGACCAACCCACCCTCGGGCAGCTTGCGCGGGATTGTCAGCACGTCTTGGGTAATCGGGGCAGTTGCGGGCATGGCATATCAATCCTTGGGGATAGGCGCATATAGGGCCTGATGCACCAAAAGGGAACCGCCTTTGCACAGGCGATGCTCCATCAAGGGGGATTGCCTCAGGATTGACCGACTCACCGCGCTGTGAAACTGTTCTGCCAATTTGACGACAATGAAACTTGGCAATGAAACTTGAACTGGGGGATATCATGGCATCACTGACATACACCGCTTCTTTTTTTGACGATTGGCCGCCAGACAGCCTGGGGGGTGGGGTCATCACCCTGCGGCAGGCCACCCGCATGACCTATACCTCTGATCAGGGGTATACCGTCACCCTGCGCGGAACGGGCCTGACCTATGACGACGACGGCTTGCCCTCGGGTGGCATCGTCACCGGTTTCGTCATCGTCCTGAACGGCGTGACACTGGCGAACCTGACTGGGGCCACGGTCGATTTCGGCCGTGCGGGGATGCAGTTGTTCGGCTTTACCCGTGACAATGGCCGCATCGAGGATCCAGACCCTTACAGCTTTATCCAGTCCGCTTTGCGCGGCGATGATCTGGTTACGGGGTCGGATTCGGATGATGACCTTCGGGGCGGTATCGGCAACGACAGCATCAACGCCGGCTTTGGCGATGACTATATTGGCGCAGAGGCGGGCCACGACACCATGGACGGTGGCGACGGTTTTGACACCCTGTCTTATGACGAGGCCAATTGGCGCTGGGATAGCTTTCAGGGCGTCAACCTTGACGCTGCCACGGGCATTGCGATTGATTGCTTTGGCTTCACCGATACGTTCTCGAATTTTGAACGGTATAGGGACACGCTTTTTGCGGACACTTTGAAAGGCGCGGATGTCGACTATGAACAGTTCGCCGTCACGCGCGGCAACGATCTGGTCAATGGGCGCGGTGGCTGGGATGTGCTGGATTACAGTCGGGCCGACCGCTGGGGTGCCCAGCACGGCGTCAACGTGAACCTTGCCACCGGCGTTGGCCGCGATTCGTGGAACGGCACCGACACGATCAGCAATATCGAGGAGGTGCGCGGCACCATATTCAACGACACCCTGACAGGCAGCGCGCGGGATGAGGAGTTTCAGGGCCGTGCGGGTGTGGACGTGATTAACGGTGCAGGCGGCTTTGATCATCTTGCCTTTTGGGATAGCGGCGAAAATGGCCTTGGCCGTGGCATTGTCATCAACACGACCCTTGCGGCGAATGTTCAGAATGACGGCTATGGCAATGTCGAAACCGCATTTGGCATCGAAAGCTATGGCGGAACCCGGTTTGGCGACAGGTTCACGGGCGGAAACGAAACCAACCATTTCGACGGGGATGACGGCAATGACACCCTGAATGGCGGTGGCGGCGAGGATTTTCTGAATGGGGGCTGGGGAAATGATGGTCTGGTCGGCGGCAGCGGCGATGACCACATGGGCGGCGGCCAAGACAACGACACTCTGACAGGCAATACCGGTAACGACGATTTCAATTTTGGTGGCCCCCTGAACCAACAGGGCATCGACACCATAACCGACATGCAGGTCGGGCTTGATGAAATCTGGGTTGATTCCGAATGGGGCGACCTGACAGCCGAGTTCTTGGTTGCCAACCAGTTTCGTGGCGGGGCGGGTGCCACCACAGCGACCACCGCCAATCACCGCGTGATCTATAACTCCACCACTGGCGATCTGTACTATGACGTCGATGGCGCGGGCGGCGCGGCAGCCGTCAGGTTCGCGGTTTTGTCCAATCGCGCAGCGATTAACTTCGACGATTTCCACGTGTTTTTGTAGGTGTCAGGGGGCGGGCAAACCCGCCCCTTGCAGCGCCTTATTTACAGCGATCCGCCGCTTCGGTCATCGCCGCCGTGAACCCGCGCAGCGAAAAGGTGTCCTCGGTCTGGGTGCCTTTGGCCGACCGTGCAGTCAAAACCGCCGATGCACCCTTTTGCAGGGCTGCCAACACCTTGGCATCCTCGTCCGGGCTGGATGACCATGCCCACTCGCCGTCCGTCACCATCTGGAACGTGGTGCCATCGACATTCAGCGCCACGGTCGATCCGGGCGCAAACGGGTAACCCCCGGTAAAGCTGGTCTCGGCCCCGCCCTGACCGGGGCGAAAGGTGACAAACAGCAAGATGTCGCTGCGCTTGACCGTCACGGGCTTGCCGTCGCGGCTGTTCACGGTCTGCTTGGGGCTGGACACGCCCCAACATTCCTTGGGCGTCTCTTCGGTGAAAACGCTCCAGTCGGTTTTGGTCGCAACCAGATTGTCCGATTGTCCGGTTGTGGTCTGCGCAAAGGCACCGCCTGCCAGCATTGTCAGGCTTGCACCCGTCACGGCAGCCATCGCGGCGCGCGTCATCCAGCTTGTCATAGTTCCTAGGCCTCCAGCCGCCTCTGCCCGCCGCTGTCACACCGCTTGAACGCGGGTTTTTCCTGTGGCGCGGGACATTCCTACTCGATATTGCCTGCATAACCGATAATGACTGTTTGGCGAAAGCCCCATGGGCAGAAAATCGCTGAATGTTGATGAAGGACGGCAGAAAATGACCAATCACACTGCACAACCGATGGCCGAACTGTGGCGCGGCGGCCTTTTGGAAAGCGTGCATATGGGTCATGCCGTGATTTGCGACGCCGCGGGTGACATCGTCGAAAGCTGGGGCAACCCGGCCGAGATTATCTTTCCCCGCTCGTCGTGCAAGATGGTGCAGGCGCTGCCCCTGATGGAAAGCGGCGCGTTTGACGCCGCTGGCCTGACCGAGGCGCATGCCGCCTTTGCCTGCGCCAGCCACTACGGATCGGCGCTGCATGTGCAAATGGCGCAAACATGGCTGGAAGGGTTGGGCATGACCGACGCCGACCTGCGCTGCGGGTCGCACGAACCCAACGACCGCGTCGAACGCCACCGCCTGATCAAAACCGACAGCAGCCCCTGCCAGTATCACAACAACTGCTCGGGCAAACATTCGGGCATGCTGACGATGAACCGCCATATTGGCGGCGGTCCCGAGTATACCGAGGTGGACCACCCCCTGCAGGTGCAGATCAAACAGGCGTTCGAGGAGGTGACAGGCGAGGTGTCGGCAGGCTGGGGCATCGACGGCTGTTCGGCCCCCAACTTTGCCTGCTCGCTGCACGGTCTGGCCCGCGCGATGGGCCGCTTTGCCGGGGCAACCGGGACGGGCGACGGGCGCGACCGCGCCATGCACCGCCTGACCCGCGCCATGGCCGCCTATCCCGAACTGGTGGCGGGTGACACGTCCTGCGACACCGAATTGATGCGCGCCATGGATGGCCGCGTGACCCTGAAAGGCGGGGCCGAGGCCGTGCATGTGGCCATCCTCCCCGAGCTGCGGTTGGGTGTGGCGTTGAAAATCACCGATGGTGGCTACCGCGCGTCTGATAGTGCGATTGCAGCGATTCTGGTGCGGTTGGGCGTGCTGGATGCGGGCCACAAATACACGATGAAACGGCTGAACCAGACCCTGAAAAACTGGCGTGGGCTAGAGGTGGGCGTGCTGAAAAGCCTGCTGTAGGGTGGGTGTAACCCGCCACTCAAACCTTTCCACCTGGTTAATGAAAATCACCAACCATATGTAATGTAACGGTTTTCAAAAGTGTCCGCGCGTGGACACGCGTCCATAAAGAAAGGCCCCCACCATTCTGGTGGAGGCCTCCTTTACAGCAGACACCGTCGCAGCGGGCTGGGTGGGGGCTAAGACCCGCCGCGCCGTTGCCTGCATTCGGTATGCCTGTTTTGCCGCCCAATCATGGCAACGATGCGACAGTTTCATGCCGCGCCTGCGGTCCTTTCACGACGCTTTCACGGCACCGCTGTTTTGCTTGATTTGTGACGCGGGCCGGATAAGCTGGAACCATGACGGTCCTGACGCCGACCCCCTTCCCCGAAGCCCACCGCCTGCCCGAGCAGGTCTGTTTTGATCGCCACGAACTGGGCAAGATCCTTGCGGTCTATGGCCGGATGGTCGCCTTGGGCGAATGGCGGGATTATGGGTTGTCACCGCTGCGCGAGGTGGCCGTCTTTTCGATCTTTCGCCGTGCGGCCGAGTTTCCGCTGTACCGCGTGGAAAAACGCCCCAAACTGCGGCTGAAACAGGGGATGTATTCCGTGGTCGCCGTAGACGGCCACATCCTGCGCCGCGGCAACGATCTGGCAAGGGTGCTGCAGGTGCTGGAAATCAAGGCGATCCGCCAGGTGGATTGAGGATGATGGGCAAACAGTCCTTTTCGTTCCGAAAACGACGAACTGCCCATCCTACAAGCCGAGGGCCGATCTTGTAGGATGGGCAGTTCCCGCTTTTCGCCTTGGCGGAATGCGGGGTTTGCCCATCATCCCCAAACCCGACGCTGCGCTGTGACCGGCCCCTCGGCGGCGATGCGGGCGATGCACGCGCCGGTCTCTTCATAGGCCACCGACATTGTGAACCCGTTGGCATGGATCAGACGCTCCGCATCGACGACCAGCGCCACATGCCCCTTCCAGAACACCAGATCGCCGCGCCGCAACGGCCCCTCCACCGCGACCCCGGCGGAATCCTGCAAGTCCGAATCCCCGCCCAGCACCATGCCACAGGCCGCAAAGGCCACCTGGACCAGCCCCGAACAATCAATCCCCGCCCGACTGTTGCCACCCCACAGATAGGGCGTGCCCAAAAACCCCTCGGCCACCGTCACCGGATCGTCCCACCAGTCGCCGATCGCCCGCAGGTGGCCAAACGGCACATACCCGACCGTGGTTACTGCCCATTTGTCCACCCGCCCCACCACCTGAACCCGCGCACCCATCGGCAGAGCCGCCAGTTCCCGTGACGCAGAACGCGGTTCGGGGTACAGATGCGTTCCAACGGACGCGACCCAATGGCTGGGCGCCGGTCCATCCGCCACCGCGCCCTCGGGCAGCCAGCCGCAGTAGCCGTCTTTCCGGGCAAAGCCGAAGACATGGGCCCCGTCACGGTCCACCACCGTGAACCCCTCGCCCAGCACCAACTGCCGCTCTCGTGCCCCACCCGGCGACTGCAACAGGTCCACCAGCGCCCTGCTGACCCGCAGCGCCTGCCCCGCGGTGAATGGCACACCCTCAACCTGGCCCCGCAGCGCCTCATGCGCCACCCGCTCCGTCGCGGGCCAATACCGCCGGTCGCTCACAGCCCCAACACCGCTGGCAACGCCCCCAGGACGGCCCGCGCCCCCTGGCCGACACCGCCCTTGGGCCGGGCCGGCAGATCGGCAGGCGTATGGCCATAAATGTCGAAATGCAGATACCGTGGCCCCTCGACGAACCGCCGCAAGAACAGCGCAGCCGTCACCGACCCGGCAAAACCATAGCCGGGCGCATTGTCCAGATCGGCAATCCCCGGCTCGATCACCACCTCATAGGCGTCATGAAACGGCAACCGCCAGACCGGGTCAAACCCGGCCACCGCCCCCGCCTCCAATGCGGCCACGATCCCATCGTCGTCGCTATAATAGGGCGCCAGATCCGGCCCCACCGCCACCCGTGCCGCCCCGGTCAACGTGGCCATCGACACCACCACATCCACCGCCTCCTCGCAGGCATAAGCCAGCGCGTCCGCCAACACCAACCGCCCCTCGGCGTCGGTGTCATTCACCTCGACCGTCAACCCCTTGCGTGACCGCAAGATATCCTTGGGCCGCAGCGCATTGCCGGAAATCGAGTTTTCCACTGCGGGCACCAGCACCCGCAACTGCACCGGCAACCCCAGCGCCATGATCATCTGCGCCAACCCCATCACGGTGGCCGCCCCGCCCATATCCTTCTTCATCAACTGCATGCCGCTGGCTGGCTTGATGTCCAACCCGCCCGTGTCAAAACACACGCCCTTGCCGACCAGCGTCAACCGGGGCCCCCGGTCCCCCCAGCGCATATCCAACAACCGTGGCGCACTCACCGACGCACGGCCAACGGCATGGATCATGGGGAAATTCAGCTCCAGCAGCGCCTCGCCCCGGATGGCCGTGGCCGCCGCCCCGAACCGCCCCGCCAACGCCATGAACGCGTCCTCCAACTCGGCCGGCCCCATATCTGACGCCGGAGTGTTGATCAGATCGCGCGTCAAAAACTCGGCCTGCGCCATGATCAGCAGGCGCGCCGCATCCACCCCCTCGGGCACCAGCAACGCCGGATCGCTGGACTTGGGGCTGCGATAGCGGTCAAAACGGTACTGCGACAACAGCCAGCCCAGCGCCACCTCGTCCCGCTCGGGCGCGGTCAGATCCCCCACCACCCGCCATGCCCCGGCGGGCAGGCTAGCCACCGCCTTGGCCGCCCCGAACCGCTGACGCGCCCGCGCCCGTGCCGTGCCAAAGCCCAGTACCGCCGCGCAAACCGACCCATCCGGCCCCGGCAACAACCGAACCTCGCCCAGACCGGCCTCAAAACCCGACCCCCGCAGCCAGACCTGAACTGTGGCTGACTGACCTGTCAGCCATTCGTCATATCCTTCGGTCCGGACCACGGTCACGTCACGTACGGAATCAGCAGCCATCGCGAAACAGGGGTAATTCATCGGGCATCCTCTCGGTTTGCCCGAAACCTAGTGCAGCTTTCCCCCAAACGGAATCGAAAACCCGACTTGTAGGATGGGCAGTTCGCCTTTCCGGTTGCCGGAAAGGCGGTTTGCCCATCTTGGCTGGCGCCGCTTCAAATCTGGGTCTGCCCCAACAATTCCCGGTCCGTCGCCAGCGACCGCTCGGCCACCCGCAACAACCGCGCCCAGACAGCGGAAAACGCCGTCAGATTGCCGCTTTGCAGGCACATCCGCACCTCACCGGCGATCAACCCCAGACTGACCATGCCCAGATTTTCGCTCATCCGCTGCAACCTGCGCAATTGCCTGTCTACATCGCCCAACTCATGCGCTCGCACCTGAATGGCCAACCCGGCCATCGTCAATGCCAACTCGGTCAACGCCCGCGCCACCACTTGCTCAGCCGAGGCTGCCCCAAGGTTCCGGTAAATCGTCGCGATCGGCTCGGCGTCTTGTTTCACCCGCTCTATCAGGCGCAACACCACCACATTGCTTGCCAGCATCACCCAACCTCCATTACTCACCCAATCGTCAATTTGCGCCGCTATGCTGAAGATTTCGTTGCATTGCGCCGCCAAAACCGCTCCAATTTGCTGCGATTGCACAGCACTGGCCAACCGGGTAAAAGCAAATCATGGAACATGCACGCCCCCTGCCGTCCTACCTCATCCAGCGCTTTCAAGGCTGGCGCGCCACTGCCTATCAGGAAAACAAGGCATGGTACCGCCGCCTTGCTGAAAGTGGGCAACACCCGCGTGCCATGGTGATTTCCTGTTGCGACAGCCGCGTCCATGTCACATCGATCTTTGGTGCAGATGAGGGTGAGTTTTTCATCCACCGCAACATCGCAAACCTCGTGCCACCCTATAACCCCGATGGCGAACGCCACGGCACCTCGGCCGCTGTCGAATATGCCGTCACCTCGCTGGGCGTCGCCCATATCGTCGTGCTGGGCCATTCCAACTGCGGCGGGGTCAAGGGCTGTCACGACATGTGTTCCGGCCATGCGCCCCAGCTCGAGGAGAAAACCTCCTTTGTCGGCCGCTGGATGGACATCCTGCGCCCCGGCTACCTGCGCGTCTCCGGTCTGCCGCTGGACCTGCAGGTCCGCGCGTTGGAGAAAGAGGCGGTTCTGGTCAGCATTGAAAACCTGATGACCTTCCCCTTCGTCTCCGAAGCCGTGGCCGATGATCGCCTGACCATCCATGGACTGTGGAACAACACAGGCGAGGGCGCTTTGGAACACTACGACCCCGCACGCGGCTTCGTCTCGGTCTGATCAGACACCGCAGGGCGGGGTTCACCCCGCCAACCGTGTCAGCGTCCCGCGCGAATTGCGTTAACAAGTTCTGAACGCAAAAACATAACCCACTGTTTCCCTTTAACTTTCCACATGTCCCACATGCGGACGTTACTGCAGAACCTTGCCCTCTGGCCAAGACAACAGGCTGTCCAACGTGATCATCCGCTTTTCGCCCGCCGGCAGATCAAAGTCCCAAGCCAACACACCACGCTTGCCATCGACATCCACCTCCGACACCGCCGGATCGGCGCTATAGGTGATCTCCAACTCTTCTTGCTCCGAATACGGCACCAGATCCAACACCCGCACCGGCCACACTTCGCCGGTCAGATTCTCCACCTCCAACACCGCCTGCTCCTCGATCTGGGTCGAGGTGGTCAGGATCCCCCGGTCGCCCTCCACCCGCTCGGGCATGTCGCGGGTCAACCTGATGCCGTCTATCGCGCCAAACCCCAGATCAACCGTATCCCCCGGCGACAAGGCCCCCAACGGCACCATCCCGGTCAACGCCCCGTCGCGGTACAAATAGGCGTCGCCCGGCAGCAGAATTTCACTGCCCGAATTTGCCATGGTCGCCATCACAAAGGCCGTGTCATCATAGCGCGGCACCGCCTGCGCCACGACCCTCGCCGTCAACGCAATCTCATCCAGCCCAAGCCGCAGATCCTCAACCCCCGAGGCAAGGTCAACCGGCACCGGATAGAAATAAATCACCGTATCCCCCTGATAGGCGACCGCAGCAGACATCACGGCGTCCACAACGGGTTCGGCCATTGCCCCCCCTTCGGCATCCGACATCTTCGACATTTCAGGCGCGGGTGGGGCAGGGTCCTCGACCCGGCGCAATTCCGGCCACAGATCGGTCGGTTGCGATTGCTCTGTCGGGCGCGCGGTGGACAGGGTCAAATCCACCCCCACCCAATCCTCACCGGAATACTGGCTGACCAACACCCCGCGCTTGACCGTCACCACCCCCGCCTTGCGGTCCAGTGCCATGTCGTAAACCGGCGCCCAAGAGGCATCGACATAATGCGACACGACCAACCGCCCCTCGCCCCCCTTGGATGTTACCGAGATACCCAAGGCCGCGTAATCCTCGTCCCGCCGTGATAACGCTGCCAAGGCCCCCTCGGCCCCGGCCACAGCCTCCATTGCCTCGCGCACCGCTTCCTCGGCCGCAGGCCTCCCGGCCTCGGCTGCCAGGGCCGTCATCCGGGCCGTCAAAACCTCGGTCCCGATCATCTGCGACAAAGCCGACAAACCCTCCGCCGTGGCCCCGCTGCCATCCACCTTGACCGCGGTCAGAAACCCGATCTGCGCCTGTTGCGCCTCGACCTCGGCATCTATTCCTGCAACCCTCGCCTGCGCGCCATGCAGCGCCACCTTCGCCACCTTGACCGCCTCCTCGGCGGCCAATGCCTCGACCGAAAGCACGTCGTCGCGGGGCGGCAAGCGATCGGCCCGCAGCGCGAACGATCCCAGATCGACGGCGTCTGATGTCACACGCAACAACCCGGCCTCTGTCCCCAGCGGTAGATCCAAGACGACAACGTCATGGGTTCCCGCAGGGGCCGTGAAAACCACCTCGCGCGTCACCTGCGCGCCCTGCGGATAAATCGTGACGGCTGTCACCCGACTGGTTGCCGCAATCACATCAGCCCAACCCGCCCCCGGCACCAGCAGCGCACACCACACCAGAACCCGCATAAATCACCCCTCCAAAACCTGCTTCAACCTAGCCATCCGCCCCAATCCTGTGAAGTCCCCCTATTTGCTCCTTTCCAAATACTCCCGCCGGAGGCACTTTGCCCCCAAAACGCCGCCCTGCCAGACTGCCGCCGCAATAGGACGCCCCGATGACCCCGCGTGAAACCCTCAAATCCACCGCCCAACTGCCCCATGTCACCCATGGCAAAGGCAGCTATCTGTGGGACGCGACGGGCAAGCAGTATATCGACGGCTCTGGCGGTGCCGCCGTCTATTGCCTTGGCCATGCCAATGCCGAGGTCAACGCCGCCGTCGCCGCCCAGATGGCCGACATCGCCCACGGCTACCGCTACAACTTCAACACCACCGCGCTGAATGATCTGACCGACATCATCCGTGCCCGGTGTGGCGGCACCCTCACCGAATTGGTCTATGTCTCCAGCGGGTCCGAGGCGGTGGAAAGCTGCCTGAAAATCGCGCTGCAATACCAAACCGCGATCGGCCAGAAATCCCGCCGCCGCTTTATCTCGCGGCAGCGCTCTTGGCACGGCAATACCTTGGGGGCGCTTGGCCTGTCCGGCTTTGCCGAACGCACCCTGGCCTATGAGGGGGCGTTCATCCCCTCGATCAAACTTTCCCCCGCCAACACCTATCGGCCAATTCCCGGCGCGACGGCTGAAACGACGGGCGCGGCCTGTGCGGCGGAACTGGAACAGGCCATCCTGACCCACGGTCCGGAAACCATTGCCGGTTTTGTCTTTGAACCCGTCGTCGGCGCGGCAGGCGGCTGCGTTCCCGCCCCGGACGGCTATGCCAATCGGGTCCGCGACATCTGCACCCGCTACGGCGTTCTGATGATCGCGGATGAGGTGATGTGCGGTGCCGGTCGCACGGGCCCGTGGCGCGCCCTTGCCCATGACGGGGTCGAACCTGACATCATGTCCATCGCCAAGGGCTTGGCTGGCGGATACGTCCCTCTGGGCGCCGCGATCTGCACCACGGCGGTGTGGGAGGCGATCCGCGCCCGTGATGGCGCCTTTGGCACTGGCCACACCTTTACTGGCCACACCGCCGCCTGTGCAGCCGGGGTGGCGGTACAAAACATCATCGCCCGCGACAAATTGCTGGACCGCGTCACCGCCAACGGCCCGCGCCTGAAATCCATGCTGGCCGATGCGCTGCACGGGGTCGAGGCCGTGGGCGATATTCGGGGCCGCGGCCATTTCATCTGCGCTGAACTGGTCCGCGACCCGGCCACCAAACAGCCCTTTGACCCCGATCTGAAACTGTTCCTGCGCATCCGCGAACAGACGATGCAAAACGGCCTGATCTGCTATCCGGTGGGTGGCAATGTGGACGGGGTTGCCGGCGACATCTTGATCCTTGCCCCGCCCTTCAACGCCAGCGATGCTGAGTTGTCCGAGATTGTCGACAAGGCTGCCACTTCGATCAAACAGGTGCTGGCCTCGCAGGGGCTTGCCTGAACGGACCCGGTCACGCAAGGGTGATGCCTTGTCCGTCACAATGCTGCGCTATGTTCTGACCAAACAGGAGCACCCCATGCAGCACACTTTTGTCACCCTCGTCGCCGCCGTCCTTGGCTTGCTGTCCGTCCTTGCCGCCCCGGTCTTTGCGGCGGGCACCGAGGATACGGCCACCGAAACCACCGCCTCTGCCTATGACGAGGCCAAGGCGATGGTCACCGCAAAAAACTATGTCGCTGCCCTGCCCGCCCTTCTGGCCCTGACGGCCGAGGAT
>JANNAF010000193.1:0-18380 GCA_031384005.1 Rhodobacterales bacterium
ACCTCGTTGAACCCCTTGTCCACCAGACGCTTGATCTGTTCGACCACCACGCCCGCAGGCACCGACCGCGAATTGCCGCGTCCGTAAGGAATGATGCAAAACGTGCAGCGGTGGTCGCAACCGTTTTGCACCTGAACATAGGCGCGGTGACGGCCAAAGCCGTCAATCAGATGGCCCGCCGTTTCGCGCACCGACATGATGTCATCGACCTGCACCTTTTCGGTCACGCCAATCAGATCGGGCGCGGAAATCCCGGCCCACGTATCGGCCTGCATCTTTTCATGGTTGCCGATGACGCGGGCCACCTCGGGCATGGCGGCAAAGGTTTCGGGTTCGGTTTGCGCGGCACATCCCGTCACGATGATCGTGGCACCGGGGTTTTCGCGCGACAGGCGGCGGATTTCCTGCTTGGCTTTGCGCACAGCCTCGGCCGTTACTGCACAGGTGTTCACGATCACCGCATTGGTCAGACCTGCGGCGGCCGACAGCTCTTTCATCGCCTCGGTTTCATAGGCGTTCAGGCGGCAACCAAGGGTGGCGAAAACTGGGGTGTTCATGCGTTTTGCGCCATATATTCGGGGCTTAGCCAGCCATCGAACACCCGTGCGACCGGGCCCGTCAGCCAGACACCATCATCACGCCAGTCCACCTGCAACAGGCCACCATCCATCTGCAATGTCACGTGCCGACCCGTTAACCCGCGCAAATGCGCGGCGACCGCCGTGGCACAGGCCCCAGAGCCGCAGGCCAGCGTGATGCCCGCCCCACGTTCCCAAACCCTCATTCGTAAAGTGTCCGGTCCGGTCAACGCCGCAAACTCGACATTGGTGCGTTGGGGATACAGCGCATCCTGTTCGACCGCGCGTCCCCGTTCGGCCAGATTGACAGCCTCGGCGTCGGGGACAAAGAACACACAGTGCGGGTTGCCCATGCCAACCGCCACCGGGTCACCCGCAAGCGGCAGGTGCAGCGGATCAACGGCATGGGACAGCGGGACCTGCGCCCAGTCCAGTTGCGGCGCCCCCATGTTCACCGATACCAGCCCATCCGCCCGCCGCACCGCGTGCAATGCACCGCGTTCCGTGGTCAGCGTGACCGCATCGCGCCCGGTTTCGCGCATCACCAGATCACTGACACAGCGCGTGGCATTGCCGCAGGCCCCGGCGCGACTGCCGTCACTGTTCCAGAAATCCAGCGCGAAATCCGCGCTGTCATCGGCGCGGATCTCGGCCAGCTGGTCAAAACCCACACCGCGGTTCCGGTCGCCCATGGCCCGCGCCAACGCAGGCGTCACCACCGCGTCGCGCCCGCGCGAATCGATGATGACGAAATCATTGCCCGCTCCATGCATCTTGATGAAGCCAAGGCCAGTTGGGGTTTCCGGTGCCATGGCAGGCCATATACGCCCGGATATCGGGTTTTGCCAGTCTTTGCGCTTGACCGGTGCACCTGCGCCGTCGACCTGCCCATGGCAATCGAAATGGCCTCCTTGACCACCGTTCACGCTTTTCCAGAAAAATGGCCATTCGGGGTTGACGCGCCCCGCAGCTTTACGTAGCTAGCCGCCACGTGGGCCGGTAGCTCAGCTGGTAGAGCAACTGACTTTTAATCAGTAGGTCTCGGGTTCGGATCCCGACCGGCTCACCAAACATAAAGGGCTTGGGTAGCGATACCCAGGCCCTTTGCATTTGCCCCAGCCCCGATCCAGCCGCCCGAATTGGTCTTTCCGCCCGGCTGTGCATCCTGTTAGCCTTGCGGCGACGCAGACGCGAAGAGGGAACGCAATGACAGGCAAGATCGCAGTTGTAACCGGGGCCGCAGGCGGGCTGGGGCGGGCATTTGTGCAGCGGTTGCTGGCGGATGGCTGTCAGGTGATCGGGCTGGATCTGGACGGGACCGCGCTGGATGGCATGACCGCCCCGGGTTTCACCCCGATGCAAGTGGACCTGACCGATGCCAGTGCGATTGCCGGGGTATTTCGGGCCATTGGCGATCGGTTTGGCGGGCTGGATGTGCTGGTGAACAACGCCGGCACCTGTTTCATGTCCGAGTTTCCCGAGATCCCGGCAGCCGAGTTGGACAGACAGATGTCTGTCAATTTTTCCTCGGCTTTTCATTGCTGTCAGCAGGCGGTCAAGTTGATGCTGGGGCGCGACGGCGTGCGCAAGATCATCAACATCTCGTCCAACGGGGCCTATAACTTTGACGTGTTCGACCCGCCGCATTACCGCGCCAGCAAGGCCGCGCTGGACACGCTGACCAAGGATCTTGCCCGCCGCTATGCGCGCGACAAGATCGCCGTCAATTCCATCGCCCCCGCCATGACCGAAACACCGCTGTTCAAGGTATTGACCGAGGAGGTGCTGGCCCGCGCGATTGCCGACATGCCGCATGGCCGCGCGATGCAACCGGCGGAAATTGCGGGCTGGGTAGGGTTTCTGGCGTCACCGTTGGGGGATATTTGCAGCGGCAATGTCATCATCCTGAACCAAGGGCGGGATGTGCGGTGAAGGTTCGGATCCACACGCTGTTCCAGTATCTGCTGGACACGACGACCGAGGCGCCTGAAGCGATTGTCGGGTTTTCGCTGGCGAACCCGCCCAAGCTGGGCGCGTTTCTGGCCGATCTGGACCCCGACATGCCGCTGGACTGGAACGGCAAATCGTTTCAGGGCCTGCCCGCCCTGCGGCAGGCGGTGATCCAACAGGCCGGGCTGGCAGGGCGCTGCACGGCGCAGGATGTGCTGATCACGGCGGGTGCCGCCGAGGCAAACTATCTGGCGATCATGCAACTGGTCCAACCCGGTGACCGTCTGGTCATCGAAACCCCCGGCTGGCCGCAGGCAGCGGTGCTGGGGCAGGCCATCGGGGCCGAGGTGGTGGCGGTCGAACGGCGCGAGGCGGACGGCTGGCGTCTGCCGTTGCAGGCATTGTCCGATGCGGTGGACGCCAAGACCAAACTCATTTTTCTGACCAACCCCAACAACCCCACGGGGCAGTTGATGGCGGCGGACGAACTGGCACAGGTCGTGGCAATTGCCGACCGGGTTGGCGCATGGCTGCTGGTGGACGAGGTTTATGCGGGGTTGGAGTGGGAGGGGCTGCGCGGGCCATCGGTTGCGGGGATGTATCCGCGCGGCATCACCACGGGGTCCGTGTCCAAGGCGCTGGGCTTGCAGGGGTTGCGCACCGGCTGGATGGTCTGTCCGGACCGCGAGATGATCATGGATGCAGTGATCCTGCGCGAAAACTCCAGCGAGATCATGAATATCCTGGGCGAGGTGATTGCCGAGATCGCGTTGCGCCCCGAACGGCTGGCCACCGCGCTGGACGGCGCCCGCGATGCGGGACGGCGCAATCTGGCCATGCTGGACCAGTTCGTAACGGACCAGCCGCGCCTGTCGTGGGTGCGGCCACAGGCCGGGCTGATCGGTTTGGCGCGTTTGGCAGGGGGGATACGGTCCGACGACTTTGCCCGCGCCCTGCTGGCCGCGCCCTACCGGACCTTTTTGCTGCCCGGCACCGCCTATGACCAGCCCGCCCATATAAGGCTGGGGGTGGGTGGCGGCGCTGAGGTGCAATTGGCGGTTGGGCTGGCACGATTGGCGCAGCTGCTGAGGGATTGGCCGCAATGACCACCGGCTTTTACTTTGACGAACGCTGCCTGTGGCACACCACGGGCGAGCATGTGATCATCGCGCCGGTGGGCGGCTATCTGCAGCCCCCGACAGGTGCAGGGCATGCCGAAAGCCCCGAAACCAAACGGCGGTTGAAGAACCTGGTCGAGGTGTCGGGTCTGGGTGATCATCTGGCGTGGCACCGGGCCGAACCCCTGACGCGGCAGCAGATGGGGCGTGTCCACACATCCGCCTATCTGGACGCCTTCAAGGCGCTGTCTGATGCGGGGGGCGGCAACGCCGGGCATTATTCGCCCTTTGGCGCGGGCAGTTTTGAAATCGCTGCGTTGTCGGCGGGGTTGGTGCGGCGGGCCGTGTCGGATGTGTTTCATCGCCGCGTCGACAACGCCTATGTCGTGTCGCGCCCGCCGGGGCATCACTGCCTGGCAGATGCGTCGATGGGGTTTTGCCTGCTGGCCAATATCCCCCTGGCGCTGGAGGCGCTGCGGGACGAGGTGGGCGCCCTGCGGGTGGCGGTGGTCGATTGGGACGTGCACCACGGCAATGGCACCGAGGCCTGTTACTATGACCGCGACGATACACTGACCATCAGCCTGCATCAGGAAAACTGCTTCCCCCCGGATCAGGGCCGCGCCGAGGCGCGGGGCGCCGGGCGGGGTGAGGGGTTCAACCTGAACATCCCCCTGCTGCCGGGTGGCGGGCATCAGGCCTATCTGGACGCCTTTGACCTGCTGGTCACCCCGGCCCTGCGCGCGTTCAAACCGGATCTGATCGTTGTCGCCTCGGGGTTGGACGCCAATGCCTTTGACCCGCTGGCCCGGATGCAGGCCCATAGCGGCACCTTTCGTGCCCTTGCGGCGCGGATCGCTGATCTGGCTGCTAACCTGTGTGGTGGGCGGGTGGTGGCGGCGCATGAGGGTGGTTATTCCGAGGGCTATGTCCCCTTTTGCGGCCTGGCCGTCATTGAAACCCTTGCCGGGCACCGCACCCCGGTTCAGGACCCGTTCATCGCGCTGGTGACCGCCCAACAGCCCCCCGCCGACCTTGTCGCCTTTCAACGCGCCCGGTTGGCGGGGCAGGCCCGCGCCTTGGGGTATCTGTAAATCGGGGGTCAGGGGGGCGGCTGAGGCGGTGTCCGCGTGTGGACACTTTTGAATATGTCTGAAAATCAGATGCTTGCCTTTTTTTGGTAACAAACCGTTAACCATGAAACCGCCGCGGGGCCGCCGCAGGCAGCGACCTGCAACCCTTTGCATCCGCGCGCAGACGGCCCTGCGGCACGGCACCTTTTCAGGGGGCGCACAATCCCCTATCCCTGTGACAGTGCAACAGGAGGTGGCCATGACGGTGCAACTGGGTCTGGATACCTTTGGCGACATATCGCAGCGGGACGATGGCACGCTGAAACGCGCCGACGAGGTGTTGCGCGATGTGGTGGCCGAGGCGGTGGTGGCCGATCAGGCCGGGGTCGATTTCATCGGCCTTGGCGAACATCACCGCCCCGATTTCGCAATATCCTCGCCCGAGGTGGTGCTGGCGGCGATTGCGGGGCAGACCCGGCGCATAAGGCTGGGCACGGCGGTGACCGTGCTGTCCACCGACGATCCGGTGCGCGCGTTTCAACGGTTTTCGACCCTGAACGCCGTGTCAAATGGCCGGGCCGAGGTGATTGTCGGGCGCGGCAGTTTCACCGAAAGTTACCCGTTGTTCGGGTTTGACCTGAACGATTACGACCAGCTGTTCGAGGAACGGCTGGACCTGTTCGCCCAACTGGTGCGCGAGCCCGAGGTGACATGGGACGGCCAGACCCGCACCAGCCTGACCCGTGTCCGCGTCCAGCCGCCGCTGGGCCCCGATGGCATGGTGGTCTGGGTTGGCGTTGGCGGCAGCCCGGAATCGGTGGTGCGGGTGGTGCGGCAGGATTTGCAGATGATGCTGGCCATCATCGGCGGCGATCCCAAACGGTTCCAACCCTATATTGACCTGTATCACCGGGCCTGCGCCCAGTTGGGCCGCAAGGTCCGTCCGGTCGGCGTTCATTCACCCGGCTTTGTCGCCGCGACCGATGCCGAGGCGCGCGAGGCGGTTTGGCCGCATTACCAGACCATGTTCGGGCGCATTGGCCGCGAGCGCGGCTGGCCGCCCGTCACCCGTGACAAATATCTGGCCGAGGTCGAGCATGGATCGCTGTATGTGGGTTCGGTCGAAACGGTGGCGCGCAAGATTGCAGCCACAGTGCAGGGTCTGGGTCTGCAACGGTTCGACATGAAGTATTCAACCGGGCCGATGCCGCATGGGCAATTGGTGCAGGCGATTGAACTTTATGGGGAAAAGGTGATGCCGATGGTGCGCGATATGCTGAGCGGCAGTCGCTGAGAGGGGGGGGGATAGGGGCAGGTCGCAGACGCGCCCTGCCCGGCCCGATGATCACTCGTCGCTGTCGGCTTCGTCCGAGGGTTCCTCGTCGGATTTGGCGGTCACGGCCATGGTCACGCCCATTTTGCCAATGATGTTCAATGCCTTGCGGTAGGGTTTGAGCCTTTCGCCCATCACACCCTCGCGTGCGGCTTGCCATGCGGCCTTGCGGGCCTCGGGGCCGGCCTCGGGGTTGGCGGCGGACCATTCCTGCGACCAGATCGCACGCACCAGCATGCGGCTGATCTGCAGGCTGTCATCGGGACCGTCTGCCTGTTTCTTGGCTGCGCGTTCTGCGGCCTTGGCTGCTTTGGCCTCGGTGTCTTTGACCATGTCGTCCCTCCATTGCTGTTGAATAATGGCTCGTGCATTTCGCCATGTGAGTCAACTGCAAGATGTGGGGGAATTTTGGGCAGACATTGCCACCAGCCCCGGTCCTGACGGTGTGAAATTGCGAAACTGGGCGGTTTTCCTGCGGCGGTCGATCTGCTAAAGCCTGCGCAGGCATACCAGCAGTTTCGCAAAGGATGAATTATGGTCGGCAATTTCTTGATGGTGGGTGCGGGTCTGTCAGGCGCGGTGATCGGCCGGCATTTGGCCGAGGCCGGGCACAAGGTGACGATCGTGGACACGCGGCCCCATATTGCCGGCAATTGCCACACCGAACGCGATACTGAGACCGGGGTCATGGTGCATATCTATGGCCCGCACATCTTTCACACCGATGATGCCGAGGTGTGGGATTATGTGAACCGGTTCCAGCGGTTCATGCCGTACAAGAACCAGGTCAAGACCACATCGGGCGGCCGGGTTTATTCGCTGCCGGTGAACCTGCATACGATCAACCAGTTCTTTGACGCCACCATGGGCCCGGACGAGGCGCGCAGCTTTTTGACCGCGCAGGCCGACACCACGATCACCGACCCGCAAACCTTTGAAGAACAGGCGTTACGGTTCGTGGGCCAAGGTCTGTATGAGGCGTTTTTCAAGGGTTACACGCAAAAGCAGTGGGGCTGTCACCCGTCCGCCCTGCCCGCGTCGATATTGAAGCGGCTGCCGGTGCGGTTCAATTATGACGACAACTATTTCTTTCACAAGTTTCAGGGGATGCCGGAAAACGGTTACACCCCGATGGTGGCGGGAATTCTGGATCATCCCGGCATCACAGTGCATCTGAACACCCGGTTCACCCGCGATCAGGCTGCCGATTACGACCATGTGTTCTATTCCGGCCCGCTGGATGGCTGGTATGATTTCGACATGGGTCGTCTGGGCTACCGCACGCTGGATTTCGAACGGTTCACCCACCCTGGCGATTATCAGGGCTGCGCTGTGATGAACTATGGCGAGGTTTCGGTGCCCTATACCCGCATCACCGAACACAAATACTTCGCGCCATGGGAAAGCCATGAGGGGTCGGTCTGTTACCGCGAGTTTTCGCGCGAGTGCGGGCCCGATGACATCCCCTATTACCCGATCCGGTTGATGGAGGAGCAGGAATTGCTGCGCCAATATGTCGCCCGGGCCGAGGGCGAGGCGGGCGTGACCTTTGTCGGGCGTCTGGGCACCTACCGCTACCTCGACATGGATGTGACGATCCACGAGGCGCTGAACACCGCGCGGGCGTTCACCGGGCACATGGCGGCAGGCACGGCGATGCCGGCCTTTGCGGTCAAGCCGATATGATGGAGGCAGTGGCCGGGTCGGCTGATCCGGCGCGGCCGCTGCGGATTGCAGCCGTGGTGGTGACGCACAATCGGCTGGCGCAGTTGGAGGTGACCCTGGCGCGGCTGTTGGCCGAGCCGGTGGATCATGTCGTGGTGGTTGACAACGCCTCGACCGATGGGACGGGCGCGCGGTTTGCGCAGCTGCAAGATCCGCGGCTGCACGTGATCCGGCTGGAGCATAACGGTGGCGGCGCGGGTGGGTTCGAGGAGGGGGTGCGGCAGGCCGTGGCACTGTTTGACCCCGATTGGTGTCTGGTGATGGATGACGACGCCCGGCCTGAACCGGGGGCTGTCGCACGGTTTCGCGCGATGGACCTGACGGGTCTGGGCGGAGTGGCGGCAGCGGTCTATGCGCCGGACGGGTCGATCTGCGACATGAACCGGCCTTGGGTCAATCCGTTCTGGGACCGTGCAGCATTTTTGCGCACGCTGATGGGGCGCGGGCGGATGGGGTTTCACTTGCCCGACGCCGCCTATGGCGCGGCTGGGGTGACGGCCATAGACGGGGCGTCCTTTGTCGGGCTGTTCGTATCCCGTGCTGCGATTGCGGCGACCGGGCTGCCGGATGGGCGGATGTTCATTTATGGCGATGATGTGATGTACACGCTGGCCATGCGGCGGGCGGGGCAGCGGATCGCCTTTGCGCCGGGCATCCGGTTTGAACATGATTTCAAAAGTTTCGGCACCACCAACCGCGCCTTTTCGCCGCTGTGGAAAACCTATTACCACCACCGCAACCTGCTGTTTGTCTATCACTCGGCGGCGGGGCTGATGTTTTGGCCTGCGCTGGCGCTGATCCTGCCGAAATGGCTGATCAAGGCGCGGCACTATGGCGATGACCGGGCGCTGTACCTGCGGCTGTTGCGGTTGGCGCTGTGGGACGGGATGCGCGGCAAGCTAAGCCGCAGCCATGCCGATGTCGTGGCGCGGGCCAGCCGCTAGGGCAGCCCGCCACCAAAGGTTCAGCTGTCGCTGTCCGCGTCCGCCTTGCCAGCGCGGCCGCGACCACCGCCTCCACCACCACCACCCTTGGGACCGCCCCCCGCATTGGGACCACCCAGCCGGCGTCCGCCTGCGTTGGGGCCACCCGCCTTTAGCCCGCCAGCCTTGGGTCCACCAGCACGCGGTCCACCAGCCTTGGGGCCGTTGGCGCGCAGTCCACCAGCCTTGGGGCCACCAGCCTTGGGGCCACCAGCCTTAACACCGCCAGCGTTGGGGCCACCACCGGCCCTGGGTCCGGCACCCGCTTTGCCGCCGCCTTTGCCACCGGGGCCCTTGGCGCGCACAAGGCGGCCGGCGCCGCCCTTTTGGCCGCCAGAGGCTGCGCCATCCTCGTTGTCCTCCGCCAGTTCGGCCCGCACTGCAGCACCCTTGCCGCCCTGTTTGCGTCCAGGACCACGGCCCGCGGCAGGCCGGGGCGTTTCGCGGCGTTTGGGCATGCGCAGGCCGGTTATGGGATCGCGCTCTTCCTCGGGGACCTCGGTGCTGGTGCCCATGACCACCTCGCGCTGTTCAGTGCGCATCAGCTTGCCCAGTTCATCGGGGCCCGAGCGTACAAAACTGCTGATCTGGTGCACCCACAGCCCGATCAGAAACTGTTCGCGGTCACTGTAATGGTCCTTGAGTGCGATGCTTTGCGGCAGGTCCACCGCCTTGGACGGGGCCATGCGCAGGGCATCGGCCATCGGCGTCCCGCTAAAGAACCCGGCGTCCAGTTTGGTCGCATCCATCATGCAATCGGCCACCATCCGTTCGGCCAAGGCGCGGTGAAACTGCACCTTGGTGCCCTTGCTGAAGGCGGAACGGTTCATATACCGCGCGACATAGCGGCCAAAGGCGGGCTGCACATCGTTGCGCTCGGTATCATCCGACCGCAGGGCCTGTTGCAACGAATGCAGGATTGCCAGATTTTCCAGCGACACCGATTCGTTCGCATTGGGCACTTTGATCACCGAAAAATCGTCGGTTTGCAGGGCAAATTGCAAAAAGTCCTGCACCACATCCTGTTGGTACAGCAATTCGCGGATCATCGGGCGCAGCACAAAGGCCGCACCAAAGGCGGTGCGCCAGCGTTCAAAACGCGGGCGATACACCAGCATCCGGGTGTTGTGAAACCGGGTGTAAAGTTCGTCCATGGTTTCCATGACGCCGCCCGCCTTGACCCGTTCGGCATAAGACGAGGCCAGACGTTCGGCATGTGGGCGGACATAGGCCATGTACTGCGCGCCTTCGGCATATTCAGGCATGAACTTTTCGACGGCTTCTTTCAGGATTTCGGGATCAACATCCTCGAAATCCTCGGCAGAAATGACGGCCACGTCGGGATTGTGCTTGCGGATTTCATTGGCCACTCCGGAAAAATGCCGGCGCGTCGTGTCGCGCGCACCGAGCCGCCGGTGCAGGCTTTTGGCAAGGGCGATGTGGTTGACCCGGTCATTTCCGGGATACAGCAGCGAAACCGTGTCACAGGTCCACGCCTTCGCTGCAATGGCGGTCTGGATCGCGGTGGACCCGGTCTTTTTGTCGCCAAGGTGAAAGATAACCCGTGTCATGCCGTTGATCCTTGAATGGGGTCGGGTATTTGCAGGGGGCTGAACGCGGTCAGGATCGCAACGGTTTCGGACAGGATATCCTCGACCTCCTCGATGACCTTGATCTGCGCCTTGTTCGGCACAAAGGCGGACTGCCCGTCGGTGTGGCCCTTGAGATGGCGGTACGCCCCCTCCCATACGCCGGGATTGGATTGAAACGACATGACAAGGCGGCGCGTATTCTTGCGCAGGGTCTGTTGGGTTTCGGCGGGAAACATCGTGCGTCCGTCCCAATCCTGCGGTTCGGGCACGGTTTCCAATGCTGCGGCGTCCAAGGCACGCATCATGATGGGCTGGTCAAAGAACGCGGCATCCAGCGCCTCGGCGTCGTCCTCGCACTGGCTGCGCATCCGGTCATAAAGGGCTGCGCTGATGCGCAGCTTGGTGCCCTTGGCCGGCGATTGCGCGATCAGGGTGTTTAGCCTGCTGCCAACCGCATGCTGAACATTGGCACCCAGTTCAAACTTTTGCATCACGCGGTGCATCAGGCGCAGCCCGGCCAGTGCTTCAACCGAAAGCGAGCTGTTCACCTCGGTTGCGCCGGTCAGACGAAACGGCGCACCGGACAGGGCGATATCCAGAAAATCGACAACCACATCACCATCCTTGAGGTGATCGCGCGCCATTGGACGCAGGATGAAACGGTCGCCAAAAACCGCCCGCCAATTGCTGAACCGGACGTAAAAGTTCAACAGCGCCTTGCCGTTTGCCGCCGAATAAAACTCGTCCAGACTGCGGTGCATCAGGCCAGCCTTGGTGCGCTGGGCATAGGCCGACAAAAACCGGCTGATATGGGGGCGGACATAGGCCACCACCGTCATGGTCGGCGCCTGTTGCGGGAAATAGGTTTGAAAGGTTTGCGCAACCTTTTCCGGCGGCAGGGTCGAAAACTGTTCGGCAGATATCACGGCGGCGTCGCTGTCGGACGCGGCAAGCCATTGGACATAATGACCAAACCGGTGATCGGCAAGGTCGGGTGCCGCATCATCCTTCATCGCTTTGGCAAGGGGATAGGCGCTGAGGCTGCTGGGGTAATCAAGGCTGCGGGTTTCGCAGATAAAAGTCCGTTCCAGCAGGGTTTGCTGGATCGAGGTGCTGCCCGTCTTGGGGTCGCCGATATGCAGGAACAGGGCCGGTTTCATGACGCGGTGACCAAAGCGGTCTGCCGTGCGGCGGCGCTGGGGCAGGCAGGCTGGTTCATGGGTTTTGCGGTCCGGCAAGACGGCCGATGGTGGCAGTCAGATCCGCCAGAACCCCATTGACCCGGTCGATGTTCATACGCACCGGGGGCGGTGGTGGGGTGGCGTCGGGCGGCGTGATGCGCTGGCCGATTTCACGTTCATAGGCCACGGTCCAGGCGCCGGGGCGTTTTTTGAACATCGCCACCAGTTTGCGGGCAGATTGGCGCAGGGTTTGCACCGCCTCGGGGCTGTAATGCGCTGCGACGTCGGTGGGTTGTGACGCCGGGGTGACGTCATTGGCCGCATCGGTCAGCGCCTGTGTCATCAGCGGCGCGTCAAAGAAGGCGGCGTCAAGCGCCTGCGCATCGGGCAGGCATTGGGCGGCAATCTCCTCATACAGAGCGGCGCTGAGTTGCAGTTTGGTGCCGGCGCCGGGGAATTTGGCGGCCAAGGCGCGGCCAAGGTGATCGCCCACGGCGTGGCGGGTGCCAACCTGAATGGTGTTGCGTTTCAACACAGTCTGAATGTCGCGCAGCGCGGTGACAAATTCAAGCGGCAGCGACGGGTTCGCCTGCACCGTGCTGCGCAGGGTAAAGGGCGCACCCTTGACCACCAGATCCAGAAAATCCGGCACCACATCGCCGTCGCGCAACTGACTGCGGATCATCGGGCGCAGGGTGAAACGGTCGCCAAAGACCGCGCGCCAGCGGTCAAAGCGCGGGGCAAAGTACAGCAGGCTTTCGCCGCGTGACCGGGCAAAAAAGGTTTCCATGTCGCCTTGAAACATCCCCGCCTTGGTGCGCTGCATAAAGGCGGACAGAAAGCGGCTGGCATGGGGCCGGACATAGGCCACAATGCGCAGGCCCGGCACATAGGCGGGCACATAGTGCATCAGCGTATCCAGCAACGCCTGCGGATCGACACGAAAGAACTGTTCGGCCGACACGACAGCCACATCCGCATCCGACATACCCAGCCATTCACCCAGTTTGGAATAGCGCGCCTCGCACTGGTCGGCCTGTTTGGGATCGCTGATCGCATTGGCCAGCGGAAAGGAATTCAACTGCTCAGGATAGGCAACCTTGACGTCGGGCGACACCCACAGCCGGTTGCGCATCACCTCCTGGATCGAGGATGAGCCGGTTTTCGGGTCGCCTATGTGCAGTAACAAGGATTTGGCCATCGGGTCCTCCTGTACAGTGTTGAAAGGCTGGCGTCAGGACGCGGGCGTTTCGGTTTTGGTCAGCTTTAGCACCTTTTGCCAGAAACTGGGTTGGGTGATTTCGGCGTAACCCTTGCGGTACTTGGCCCTGAGCGCACCATAGCCAAAGTACAGCCGTGCGGTCAAAACCGTCAGCCGGAACGCCTGCGCAAAAAAGCGGGTTTTCGACTGACGGACGGTATAAGCCTTTTCGCGGGTCGAGTTGAGATAGGTGATGCGCGACGATCCCCAGACCGGGCGGAAATTGTTGCGGTCGCGCGGTTGCAGCACGACACGGTTGCCCCACAGGTTATAAAACGGCAGCAAATGGCCGTTGAGCGACAGGCGGAACAGGGTGCGCAGCCCACCGATATCGCCCGCAAAGTAGCGGCGGCGTTCGGTCATGTCGATTTCAGAGGCGGGCTTCCACGCCTCGACCTGATACAGCGCCTTGATCGCGGCGCGCTGGGCCACGGCATCGGCGTTCTGGGCAAAGAATTCGGGGCCCTTCAACACGTCATTCCACGCCATCAGCAGGGCATCGACGGTTTCATACTGGAACTTGGCGATGTTGCGCAGGAAAAACCCGATGCCGATTTTGGCGATGTTCAAGGGGCCGATTTCCATCTTGTCCAGCGTCAGGTGCTGCACAAAGTGGTTGCGCAGGTCCAGATACAGCGTCATCGGCGATTCCTTGTCCGAAAAATCCTCGGCAAAGGACACGACACCGTTCAGGGTGGTGATGTTGAAATCATTGGCGAGCGAAAAGTTGATGTCATCGCCGCGCACAAAGAACGGAAAGGGATAGCGCGTCACCTCCTTGACCGGAAAGGCAAAGAACCACCAGCCGCCATACATCTTGGAACTGCGATGGGCGGCGGACTGAAACTCCATGTTCATGACTTCGGTCCAGTTGCGCAGATCGACGCCATTGAACAATGGGCGGCAGTTGCGGTCAAAGATCGCGCCGTTTTCCCACATTCGCCATTTGTCGGAATTGCTGATCATGGACCCCGACACCGCCGCCTTGGGGTCGCGCGAAAGGGTCAGAAACGCATAGGCGCGGTGCAGCGCCTCCATCGGGATCGAGGCGTCGTCATCCATGAACAGGACGTGGCTGTAGCCGGCCTTTTCCCCCTCGATCAGACCACGGGTAAAACCGCCTGCGCCACCAAGGTTGGCGTTGGGGATGCGGGTGATCTTGTCGCTTTCGATGATGTTGGCGCTGTTGCCATTGTCGACGATGTTCAGGTGCATCTGGTCGGCAAAATCGCTGGTCTTGAAATAGGCGGCCATGCGGCGGGCGGTGTTTTCCACCTCTGCCTCACGCTTGAAGGTGGTGATCGACAGGCACAACCTGACATCGGGATTGATTTTTCCCGGCACGGCGTAGCGCGCACCCAAAAGCTGAACGCCCTGAGAGTTGGCATGCAGTTCAAAATAGATCATGCCTGTCACGGCGGTTTTCGAATACTGCGACAGGTCGATCAGAATTTCATGGGCGGTCGACAGGGTATAGGGCGCGTCGCACAGCAGCTCCCATGACCGGTCGGGGATGGCGTGAAACACCTTGACCAGCACGCGGCCCCGGCCCCGCAGGCCCAGATACAGCCCCTTGGGCTGACAGGTCGCATGCCATTTTCCGATGTTCAACGCGTTGAAATAGCTGTCGAAATGCACAACCGTAAGCTGTTCAAAGCTGAGCGTTCCGGTCGCCTGGGTATAGGCGGCAGGACCGCTGGCGTGGAAATACATGTTGGCTTCGGTGCACAGACCCGGTTCGGGATAAATGACATGCTGCACGGTGACCAGATCGCCCACGGCATCCAATGCCACGACCTCGCGGTTGACGACAAGGCCAGTCAGGTGTTGCAAGGTGATCCCGGAACCGCGCATCCAGCCGTCAAAATCGGCTGTGGCCGTCCCGGCGGTCAGGTTGTGCAAGGACAGCGCCAGAAACTGGGGGGCGAACAGCAGGGTCTGGTCATTGTCCTCGGCCAGTTCACATTCCATGGTCACAACTTGCAGTGGGTCACGGGTATCGACGCCCTGAAACCGCGGAGCCACCTTGCCATCGCGGTCGGTGGCCATACCGTTGGCCGCCATGATCCATTTTTCCGCAGCGTCCAGCAGGGCAGCCCCCAGCGCCACGCCCGGACCGCGCGCCAGCGCCAGAAAGGCCAGCGTGCGGGCCAACATCTCGGGCGTCACGATGGTTGTGGGGTCCATCAGCACGGCATGGCTGAACCCGCGCGCCTTGGCCTCCAGCAACTGATCGGCGGGGTCGGTTCCCGTGTCAAACCGCAGGAACTGTGCCCCAGCTGTTGCCCCAGCCCCGGCGCACCACGAGTCAAGCTGGGTCTGGACCAGACTGTCTTGCGGGGCCTGAACCAGCGGACGGGCCATGCACAGCGCCAGTTTCAGATCGCCACCAACCGTACCGGCCGTCAGATAGCGGGCCGCAGTCAGCGTGGCCACCGCAACGTTCGACAGGTTGCGCATTTCAAACCAGATCCCACCGGCCCCACCGTTCAGCGCATAGGCCGACAGGTCGATCACGGTTTCGGTGTCAGGCGACAGTTCGCATAATTCGCAGGCCAGCCGTTCAACTGACCGTCCGGTCATGGCCTGAAACACCCGGATTTCGACGGTGCCGGTGCCGGAAATCGCCAGATACAGCCCCTCCAGCGCCGCGCCGCGATGCCAGTTGCCGATTCCGATCATATTGCCAAAGGTATCGGTGCGCAGCCCAGCCTTGGCGCCCAGAAAAATGGTGCCCGCCCCTTCGGACACCCATGCATCGCCGTCAAGGTTGTAAAACAGCTCCGGATCGGTGCAGATGCCCTGCTGCGCCAGCACAACCGATTGCAGCGTGACCGTTGGGCGCTGACCCAGCACCCGTTCCATGCTGCGCGTCGCGGCCGTGCCGATATTCGGCAACGTCAGGCTGATGGTTTCCCTGGCGGCGGGGGCTTTGATGGCGGCGCTGGGCAAGGTCAGTCTCCAAATTGAAGGCGGGTCGCGGTTGGGCTGGGCGATGTCAGGTCACTGGCAAACAGGGCAGTTCAATCGGTTCGGTCAACTTTTGGCGGGCTGTTCGATATATTGACGGATCAGGTCCCGGATCATCGGGGCGACAAAGTCACGCATCAAGCTTTCGCTGTCCGATGGCAAGATCATCTGCGCCAGCGGTGCATCGCGGTCTGGAAAAGGTTCCAAGAACAGGTCATCCCGCCCAAAATAACGGCGGGCGACGTTCCGGTTGCCTGTCGCATGTTCGGCCATGATGGCCATGCGGGTGTGATGGTCTATCAGCAGACTGCTGTGGCCCGCCGCAGGGCCGGCCAACTGCTGATCAACGCTTTTGACCGCCATTTCCAGCCGCGCGCGAAACTTGTCCGGCGCCTCGTCCAAGGGCAGGCAGCGTACAAACTCGGCAATGGCGGGCGAGTGGCTGGAGTTGACATGCGGCGCAGGTTTCAGCCCGGTCAGGTCGCGCAGCCCGATCTGATCGCAAAAGGCGGCAACCGGACCGCCGGGCATCTGCGCCTTTTCAAAGACATAGGGCAGGACGTTTTCGCGCCCGAACACCTGTTCCACATGGGTCAACAGACGGTCGTAATGCGCCCAGTGAAACTCATCCGCGCGGGCCAGAAACTCGGACAGGCTCAGATGGCTCAGGGATTTGTTCCATTGCCATTTGATGTTCTGCAGATACCAGCTTTCCAGCCACAGATCCTGCCTGCGCAGGGAAAAGATGACCTTGACGTCGAAATGGTTGCGAAATGCGCCCAGCACCGACAGATCGCGGCGCATGCAGACATCTTCATCGCTAAGCACGATGGAATTGATTTCAACCGGGTGTTTGCCAGCGCGCTGTTGCAGATCCAGCGCCACTTCCTTGACTGTGCGCCGCCCGGCAAAGATTGCATTGAACAGGGCAAAATGGCGCCCGACCCGCATTGGATGGAAAATGCCACGCGACAAAAGGGTTTCCCAATTCGCCAGCATAAAGGCCTGAATAGAGGTGGTCGCGGACCTGTGCGTGCCGATATGCAGGAAAAGTGTTGTCATATCTGTCCGCCGTCCAAGTACAATTGCCAACGCCGACCAGAACAGCGTCAATCCATCAAAGCTGCGTGGTGGGTCCAAACCCTGCAGGAACCTCAATAGTTGGCATGGTAATTGTCATGCAGGGGAAAAAAAGGCAAGTTGGAAACAGTTTGACCCCGCCGCAATTGCGGGCAGACGGGCCGGGTGATCATGCTGTCTGCAGGCGTTCGGGGGGCCGCGCTGTGACGTTTCCCCCTTGGCCCGGTGCAGCGGTTGCGCTTAGGTCTTTTCATGACCCTGCCCGATTTCAGTTTCGAATCCGCCGCCTTTGCCCGGGGCCTGACCCGCGTGGCAGGCATTGACGAGGTCGGGCGTGGCCCGCTGGCCGGACCCGTCACCGCCGCCGCCGTCATTCTGGACCCGGACCGCATTCCGCCGGGTCTGCGCGACAGCAAACAGTTGACCGCCGCCCGGCGCGCCGCGCTGGCCGAACAGATCATGGCCTGCGCACAGGTGTCCATCGCCCACGCGTCGGTCGAGGAGATTGACACCTTGAACATCCTGCGCGCCTCGTGGCTGGCAATGGAACGGGCGGCCGCAGCACTGGCAAACATCGGGCCTGCCGCCGATCATCACCTGATCGACGGCAACAAGATCCCGCTGGCCCTGCAAGGCCGCGCCGAATGGATCGTCAAAGGCGATGCGCGCTGTTTGTCGATTGCGGCGGCGTCCATTGTGGCAAAAGTGACACGCGACCGTATCATGGTGGATTTGGCGCAACAGCATCCGGGGTTTGGCTGGGACCGCAACGCCGGATATCCCACTCCCGAACATCTGGCCGCGCTGAAAAATCTGGGGGTCACCCCTGCGCATAGGCGTTCCTTTGCGCCCGTCTACAACATGTTGTAGCAAGAGATTTCTGTAACCCGTTGATTCAATAAAGAATTTGACGGCTCAACGCCGATGAATCATCTTCTGTCTCAACAAGCGGTGGCAAACATCGCAGGGGCAGAGGCAAAACATGGCGACAAAGATGAAAGAGGTGGTGGCCCCGGTGCTGCCGCGCAACACGATCCTGGCGGGCGACTGTGTGGCGGCGATGAACGCGCTGCCTGCGGGGTCGATTGACCTGATCTTTGCCGATCCCCCTTATAATTTGCAGTTAAAGGGCGATCTGCACCGCCCCGACAACAGCCTGGTCGATGCGGTGGATGACCATTGGGACCAGTTCGCCAGCTTTGCCACCTATGACGCCTTCACCAAGGATTGGTTGGCCGCCGCCAAACGCCTGCTGAAACCCAACGGCGCGATCTGGGTGATTGGCAGCTATCACAACATCTTTCGCGTCGGGGCCGAGTTGCAGAACCAGGGCTTTTGGATGCTGAACGACGTGGTCTGGCGCAAATCGAACCCGATGCCCAACTTTCGCGGCAAACGCCTGACCAATGCCCATGAAACCCTGATCTGGGCCGGTCGTGACGAATCCAGCAAATACACCTTCAACTACGAGGCGTTGAAAGCCCTGAATGACGGGGTGCAGATGCGGTCAGACTGGGTGCTGCCCCTATGCACCGG
>JANNAF010000251.1:0-12401 GCA_031384005.1 Rhodobacterales bacterium
GCGGATTAGCGGGGTTGGCGGGGTTGTGCAAGATGAAAAAGCGGTGGTGCTGCGACTTGACAGTGTCGGGCGATCCGGTCCATATGCGCCATCCCGGAAAGCCGTGTGCTTTGCCGGAATTCTGTTTTCATATCGCCCAAAGGGGCGCGCAGTTCATCGGCGGGGCCAAGCCCCATAAACTCCGCAAGGGGCCCACGAGCGCGGAGCGAGAGAAGGAAAGACCATGTATGCGGTCCTCAAGACCGGCGGCAAGCAGTACAAGGTGCAGGCGGGTGACGTTCTGCGCGTTGAAAAGCTGGATGCCATTGCCGGTGAAAAGATCCAGTTCAACGACATTCTGATGGTCGGCGGCGAGACCGTGACCGTGGGCGCGCCCATGGTGGCCGGTGCCGCAGTTCAGGGCGAAGTCATTGACCAGATCAAAGGCGAAAAGACGATCCACTTCGTCAAGCGTCGTCGTAAGCATTCGTCGCAGCGCACCAAGGGCCACCGTCAGCAGTTGACGCTGGTCCGTGTTACCGAGGTTCTGGCCTCGGGCGCGGAGGCGACAGGCGTTGCGGCTGCCATCGGCACTGCCCATGCGCGCCGCGCTGCCCATAACACCGCTGCGGCCCCCGTGGTCGAAGCCCCTGCAAAACCCAAGCGCGCCGCCAAGGCCGCTGCTGCGAAGGAGTAACCTCCCATGGCACACAAAAAAGCAGGCGGTTCATCCCGCAACGGCCGCGACTCGGCTGGACGTCGTCTGGGCGTCAAGCTGTTCGGCGGTCAGGCTGCCATTTCGGGCAACATCATTGTCCGCCAGCGCGGAACCACCTGGTTCCCGGGTGATGGCGTCGGCATGGGCACTGATCACACGATCTTTGCCAAGGTCGAAGGCGCTGTGACCTTCAAAAAGGGCCTGAAGGGTCGCACCTTCATTTCCGTTCTGCCGGTCGCCAAGGCAGCTGAGTAGCCGAACCTTTACAAATGTCTTGTAAACGGGGGATCGGCTGAAAGGCCGGTCCCCTTGATCGTTTCGGCTTATCGAAACGGGGGGCAGAAGTCCCGGGCCGCTTGGTCCCATGCGCTTCAAGGAGGGAGCCATGATTTTGGATACAATTGCATTGCCAGAAAATCACATTGCCGCAGGTCGATTTGTGCTGCGCCCTGTCCAGAAATCGGATGCGGGGTTGTTTGCCATGTATGCGGGCGACAAGCGCGTGGCCGAGGGGACGCAGTCAATTCCCCATCCGCTGCCGCCGGGGGCTGCTGCCGCCTTTGTGGCGCGTGCCATGTCGGACAAGGCAGACGAAACGATCTGGGTCATGGATGGTGCGGCCTCTGGTCTGGCCGAGGTGTTGGGCGTGATCAGCCTGAAACGCATGGATCGCGGGCAATCTGAAATCGGCTACTGGGTCGCGCCTGCCTTTTGGAACACCGGGCTTGCGTCTGAGGCTGTGCGTGCCCTTGTCGCGGCCAACCCGCAGAAAAACTGCACCATTTTCGCCGAAGTTTTTCAGGACAACCCCGGATCGGCCCGTGTGCTGACCAATTGCGGGTTCGAATATCTGGGCGATGCCGAAAGCTTTTCGGTGGCACGTGCTGCGCTGGTCCCGACCTGGACCTATATCATGAAACTCGACTGAGGGGATGACATGACCCGCGCCGAGTTGAAAACGGCGCGGCTGACCCTGCGCCCGGTTGCCCCCAAGGATGAGGGGGCCGTGGTCGACTGCCTGAACGACATTGCGGTGTCGGGCTGGTTGTCAGTCGTGCCTTATCCCTACGCCGCGCCAGATTTTCAGTTCTTTCAACGCGAATATGCGGTTCCGGGCGATACCTTTGCGGTCGAGGATGCGCAGGGGTTCGCGGGGATCATCGGTGTAGAAGATCGCACCTTGGGCTATTGGTTCGCGCCCAACCGTCATGGGCTTGGTTATGCAACCGAGGCGGCGCGGGCCGTGCTGGCCGAGCATTTTGCCGACAAGTCAGGTGATATCGCCTCGGGTTATTTCGAGGGCAACAGCCGGTCGGCCAATGTTCTGCGCAAACTGGGGTTTGTCGAGGTGGGGCGGGGCCCAAAACTTTGCCGCGCGTTGAAAACCGACCGCCCGCATGTCGAAATGGCGCTGACCCGCGACGCCTTTACCGCCGCATTGCCCATCGCGGCGCAGTCAGCGCGGCTGATTTACCGCAACCTTCAGGCGGCTGATCTGGACGCGCTGCATGCCATCGTCTCGCAGTTCGATGTCGTGCGGCAGTTGTCCTCGTTTCCTTGGCCGGCCCTGCGCGACTTTACCCGTCACCGCGCGCAGCCCTATCTGGGGAATGGGTTTGTCTGGGGTGCCGTTCTGGGTCCAAGGCTGATTGGCACGGTTGCTGTAACAGGCGGTGAACTGGGCTATATGATCGCGCCCGATCAGTGGCGGCAAGGTCTGGCAACCGAGGTGTGCAAGACGGCCATCACCCACGCCTTTGCCACAGGCCATGATCACTTGATTGCCGGGGTCTGGGCCGATAATGCGCCCTCATTGGCGCTGCTGGGCAAGTTGGGGTTCCGGGTGACGGGGCAGGATCTGTCGCGGAATATGGCGCGCGGGGTCGATCTGCCGGGGTATTGGCTGCGGCTGGACCGATGCGATTGGCCAAGTGCTTGAGCCTGACCCGGCTTTCCTGTAACGCCTGCAAATCCTAGTGAAAGTCTGACCCATGAAGTTCCTTGATCTTACCAAAGTCTACATCCGCTCTGGCGGTGGTGGGGCAGGGTGCGTGTCATTCCGACGCGACAAGTATGTCGAGTTTGGCGGTCCGGATGGTGGCGATGGCGGTAACGGCGGCAATGTCTATGCTGAGGCGGTCGAGGGGCTGAACACCCTTATCGATTTCCGCTATCAGCAGCATTTCTTTGCCAAATCCGGTCAGCAGGGCATGGGATCGCAAAAGACTGGCAAGACGTCGGATGACGTGATCCTGAAAGTGCCGGTTGGCACCGAGATTCTGGACGAGGACGAGGAAACCGTGATCGCCGATCTGGTGACGCCGGGGCAAAAGGTGCTGCTGGCCAAGGGCGGCAATGGCGGCTTTGGCAACCTGTATTTCAAATCCTCGACCAACCGGGCCCCTGCACGGGCCAATCCGGGGTTGGAGGGGGTTGAGCGCACGATCTGGCTGCGGCTGAAGCTGATTGCCGATGCGGGCCTGCTGGGCCTGCCCAATGCGGGCAAGTCGACCTTTCTGGCCGCCGTGTCGAACGCCCGGCCCAAGATTGCGGATTACCCGTTTACCACGCTGGTGCCCAACCTTGGGGTTGTCGGGATTGATGGCAAGGAATTCGTGATGGCCGACATTCCCGGCCTGATCGAGGGCGCGTCCGAGGGGCGCGGGTTGGGGATGCAGTTTCTGGCCCATGTCGAACGCTGCAAGGTGTTGTTGCATCTGGTGGATGGCACCTCATCGACGATCACCAAGGATTACCGCACCATTATCAAAGAGATAGAGGCCTATTCCGAGGTTCTGGGCGACAAGCCCCGCATCCTGGCCCTGTCGAAATGCGATGCGTTGGACAAGAAAACTATTTCTGAACGCCGCCGTGCGCTGGAGAAGGCGTCGGGCGGGCCGGTCTATGTGATTTCGGGCGTGGCAGGTCTGGGCCTGACCGAGGTGCTGCGCGAGTTGATGGCGCAGATCAAGGCCGGGTCTGTGGTGCCGACCGAGGTGGTGCCGTGGCAGCCCTGAAACCCATCGTCGCCCCCGATATCCGCGATGCAAAGCGGCTGGTGGTCAAGATCGGTTCGGCCTTGTTGGTCGACCGGGCGACAGGGCTGAAACAGGGGTGGCTGTCGGCATTGGCGATGGATGTGGCCGAGGCCAAGACGCGGGGCACCGATGTGGTGCTGGTGTCGTCGGGGTCGATTGCCTTGGGGCGCAAGGTGCTGGGCCTGCCCGATGGGCCGTTGCCGCTGGAGCAATCGCAGGCCGCCGCTGCGGTGGGGCAGATCCGGCTGGCGCGGGCCTATGAGGAGGTTCTGGCGCCGCATGGCATCACCACGGGTCAGGTTCTGGTCACGTTGGAGGATACCGAGGATCGCCGCCGCTATCTGAACAGCCGGGCCACGATGGAAACCTTGCTGGGTTTGGGCGTGGTGCCGATCGTCAATGAAAACGACACGGTGGCGACGGATGAAATCCGCTTTGGCGATAACGACCGGCTGGCGGCGCAGATTGCAGTGACGGTGGGGGCGGACCAGCTGGTGCTGTTGTCGGATGTCGACGGGTTCTATTCCGCCAATCCCAAAGAGGACCCCACCGCCCAACGCTTTGATCTGGTTGAGACAATCACACCGCAGATCGAGGCGATGGCGGGCGATTCGATTTCCGGCTTTTCCAAAGGCGGCATGAAAACCAAACTGCTGGCGGCCAAGACAGCGGTGGCGGGTGGCTGTGCCATGGCGATCATGGAGGGGTCCGTGCTGCGGCCGCTGACGGCGCTGGCCAAGGGGGCGAACTGCACATGGTTCGTGGCCCATTCGGACCCGCAACTGGCGCGCAAACGCTGGATCAATGCCATGAAGCCGCGGGGCGAGGTGCGGCTGGATGCGGGCGCGGTCAAGGCGTTGCTGGCGGGTAAATCGCTGTTGCCCGCCGGCGTGACCACGGTCAGCGGCACCTTTGGCCGCGGCGACCCGGTGGCCATTCTGGACCCGGTCGGCAACGTGCTGGGCAAGGGGCTGGTGCGCTATACCGCGGCCGAGGCCAAGGCGATTGCAGGCCACCGGTCGGGCGAAATTGTCGCGATTCTGGGCTATGAGGGTCGCGCGGCCCTGATCCACCGCGATGACATGGTGATTTGAGGGAACGGCATGGACGGGCAAATCTCTGATTTGATGGTCGAAATTGGCACCAGAGCCCGGGCCGCTGCAGCGGAATTGGCCTATGCCAGTCAGGAACGCAAATACGCAGCCCTGATTGGCGCATCGCACGAGATCTGGAACCGCCGGCAGGATATTCTGGACGCCAATTGCGAGGATCTGGTCTATGCCGAGAAAAAGGGTCTGTCAGCGGCGATGATCGACCGGCTGACGCTGGACGAGGGGCGTATTCGCGGCATGGTCGACGGCCTGCGCTCCGTGGCCGAACAGGCCGATCCTGTGGGGCGGGTTCTGGCCGAATGGGACCGGCCCAATGGGTTGCATATTCAGCGAGTTGCGACCCCGCTGGGGGTTGTGGGCGTCATTTATGAAAGCCGACCGAACGTGACGGCGGATGCTGGGGCGCTGTGTCTGAAGGCCGGAAATGCGGTGATCCTGCGCGGTGGGTCGGACAGCTTTCACACCTCGACCGCCATCCATGCCTGCATGGTCACGGGTTTGCGGCAGGCCGGTTTGCCCGTCGCTGCCATTCAGCTGATCCCGACGCAGGACCGCCAGGTGGTGACCGACATGCTGCGGGCGGTTGATTTCATTGACGTTATCGTCCCTCGCGGTGGCAAAGGGCTGGTCGGACTGGTGCAGCGCGAGGCGCGGGTGCCGGTGTTCGCCCATCTGGAGGGGATTTGCCACGTTTATGCTGACCGCGATGCAGACCTCGCCATGGCGCGGGCGGTTGTGCTGAACAGCAAGACCCGGCGGACCGGGATTTGCGGCGCGGCAGAGTGTCTGCTGATCGACTGGCAGTTCTATACCAAACACGGTGCGGTGCTGATCGAGGACCTGTTGCAGGCCGGGGTCGAGGTGCGGACCGAGGGGGAACTCTTGAAAGTGCCCGGCACGGTGCAGGCGCAACCTGATGATTTCGGGCGGGAATTTCTGGACAAAATCATCGCGGCCAAACTGGTTGACGGGGTGGACGAGGCGATTGCCCATATCCGCCGCTATGGCAGCAACCACACCGAAAGCATCCTGACCCAGAACGACGCCACCGCGGCGCGGTTTTTTGAGCGGCTGGATTCTGCCATCCTGATGCGCAACGCCTCGACCCAGTTCGCCGACGGTGGCGAGTTTGGCATGGGCGGCGAGATTGGCATTGCCACGGGCAAGTTGCATGCGCGTGGCCCGGTCGGGGCCGAGCAGTTGTGCAGCTTCAAATATCTGGTCACCGGAAACGGCACGTTGCGGACCTGAACCAGCCCGAAGGTGAACGATTGGTTAACGCAGCGTTCTAAAACTCCAGCAGGATATCTGTTTGATTTAGCGTGGTTTTCAGGCGGTGGCCCCGGGTTGCCAGCTCATCCGCGACCAGTGGGAACTGGACCAGTGCAGGGGTGATGGGGGGGCTGGCCTGCGGATTGGCCAACATTTCCCACAGGGCCGTGTCAATGCGCAACTTGTTGGCCTGACCGTTGATCTGCCAACGGCCATCGCGCCCGGTGACGGTGATGCGGCCACCGTAAGCCATGGCATGTTCCAGGCACTGGATCAGCAGGAAAGCCAGCTTGACCTCGGTCCGCGCCAGATCGGCGTCCGAGGTCCAATCAATCTGCAGCCGCCCACCGCGCGTGACATCGCTGAGGATCGACTGCACCTCACCCCGCGCGATGCGCTGGTCAGGTTGGGCCACACCAAAGGCGACGCGGAATAATCGGATGCGGGCATTGGCATTTGCCACGCTTTCAGAAATCAGCACCATTTCGGGGCTGCCTTGGTTGCCGTCCATGATCAACAGTTCCAACCCATTGCCGATCGCGCCAATCGGGCTGATAAGGTCATGACAAATGCGCGATCCAAGCAGCGCGGTCAGGTCAAGCTTGTCCGGCATGGGCAGATCCTTTTAAGGCGAGGGCAGGGGATGCGGTCTATTTTTGAACCCGGAATGTTGGTGCGACACCCGACACAGCCCGACTGGGGCTTGGGTCAGGTGCAGTCGAATATCGCCGGCAAGGTGACCGTCAACTTTGAACATGCAGGTAAAGTTGTCATTGACGAGCGGCATGTTCACCTGACGGCTGTGTTCGGCGCATAGGGCATCATGCGAAAAATGCGTGACATTTCAATCCTTGATTGCAGTTTTGGTCGGTTTGACCGCATTGATCCGTTCTGGACCCTAAGGCATCTTGGATAACAAATTGTGAACACTTCAACCGCCTCTGCACCGGCCATGCCGACTGTCCAACCCGTCTTGTCGCTGCGGCTGGCACAAAACGACCGCGATCTGCGGGCGGCGCAGCGTCTGCGGTATGAAGTGTTTGCCATGGAGTTGGGCGCATCCGGGCCCACCGTCGACCACGTCGCGCGGTTGGAACGTGACGCGCTGGACCCACATTTCGACCATCTGCTGTTGATCGACAGCCGCCGCGACCCGGACCTTTTGCAGGATGTGGTTGGCGCATATCGACTGTTGCCGCCCGAGGGGTTGGCGCGGCTGGGGGCCTATTATTCGGAAAGCGAGTTTGATCTGAGCGTGCTGAAGGCCAGCGGGCGGCGGCTGTTGGAGCTGGGGCGGTCATGTGTCCACCGCGATATGCGGGGCGGGGCGGCGATGCTGCTGTTGTGGAACGGGCTGGCCGAATATGTGTTGGAGCGTGGGATCGAGGTGATGTTCGGGGCGGCATCGTTTCATGGCACAGATGCGGCGGCCTTGGCCAAGCCTCTGTCTTTGCTGTATCATTTTCACCGCGCGCCCGAGGGGCTGCACGTGCGGGCCCGGCCCGAGCAGCGGTTGGAGATGGACTTGCTGCCGATCGGGGCGGTCGACAAGGTGGCGGCGATGGCGGCGGTGCCGGCGTTGATCAAGGCCTATCTGCGGTTGGGCGGTTATGTCAGCGATGGTGCGTGGATGGACCGCGCGTTCAACACCACGGATGTCTGTCTGGTGATGGACACTGCCCGGATGAGCGCGCGGCACCGCGATTTCTATGTTCGCAAAAAGGGCCGCGAGGGGTGAGCGACTGGAAGCAGGATGAATTGGCGGCACCGCGCATCGGGCCCGTGGGGTGGGTTTTGGTGTTGGGGCGCGGGCTGGTGCTGGGGGGGCTGACCTATCTGGGGCTGTGCCTGTTGTTGGTGCTGCGGCTGGTGGAACGCCCGGTGTTCGGCATGGCGCGGCCCTGGACGCCGCATATCACGCAATGGGTGTGCCGGGCGGCCTTTCCGATCCTTGGGATCCGGCTGAAGGTGCGGGGAAACCCCATGACCGAGCATGGTGCGATTGTGGCCAACCATTCGTCCTGGTTGGATATTTTCACGTTGAACGCGGCGCAGCGCGTCTACTTTGTCGCAAAATCCGAGGTGGCGGGTTGGGCCGCCATCGGGTGGTTGGCGCGGGCGACGGGGACGGTGTTCATTGCCCGCAAGGGGTCCGAGGCCAAGGCGCAGCAGGCGGTTTTTGAACAACGGTTGCGGGCGGGCCATCGGCTGTTGTTCTTTCCCGAGGGGACCAGCACCGATGCGGTGCGGGTTTTGCCGTTCAAATCCACGCTGTTTGCGGCGTTCTTCAGCCATGGGTTGGACCGGATCCTGCATATTCAACCCGTCACCGTGATGTATCACGCCCCTGCCGGGGCCGATCCGCGTTACTATGGCTGGTGGGGCGAGATGGAGTTTGCCGGGCATCTGCTGACCACCTTGGCAACGCGGCGGCAGGGGTGGGTCGAGGTGGTGTTTCACCCGCCTGTGCCCGTCGATGCCTTTGCCGACCGCAAGGAGTTGGCCGCGCATTGTGAGCGGGTCATCCGCACGGCGCATCGGTTGGCCAGCTAAGCGGTTCGGATCGCTGTGTTAATTCGCAGAATTAACGACAGGTTAGCGACCTACAAATCGCCTACAATGGCTCTACATCGCCTCTATATGATTTCCTTGGCTGGGGCGGCGGCCAACGCGTTAACCATGATTGCCCGAATCGGGTCAGCCGAGCGGGGCCAACAGATCCTTGAGCGTGGCGGCGGGGGTGTCGGTGCCCCAGATCTCGGGTCCGATGGCAAAGAAATCGGTGACCGGGCCGAACTTTTCGATCAGGTCGCGGGTCAGCGCGCCTTCGGCGATGACAGGCACCTCGATCATGGCGGACCACCAGTCGAACAGGCCGAAATCGGCGCGGTCGCCGTGGCCTAGGGCGGTTTCGCCAATCGGACCATAGGCGACGTAATCGACCCCCGCCTCACCGGCGGTGATGCCCTCATGCCGGGTGACGCCGCAAAAGGCACCGATGATGGCGTCGGTGCCCAGATCCTTGCGCAGGGCGCGGACCGACCGGGCGCCGTCGGTCAGGTGGATGCCGTCCAGGCCGTGGCGTTCGACGAACAGGACGTGGTTTTCGATCACGACGGCCACATCGCGGCCATGGGCTACAAGGCGGCAGGCATCGGCGGCACGGCCCAGCGTGTCCTCGTCCAGCGTCGCCAGCGACAGGCGCAGGCAGGCGATGTCGACGGCGTCCATCACCCGGGCCAGTTGGTCGGGGAAGGTGTCAAGGTCAAGGCTGGGTGGGGTGATCAGGGTGATTTGCGGGCGGTCAGCATCGGCCATGGCGGTATCCTTGCGGTTTGCCTGCTGATAGCGCGGATTGGCGGATGGGGAAAGGGCGCTTGTCCGGGGGCGGGGGCTGGCGTATTGGGCAGGTTGTTCGCAAGGAGGCCGGCATGATCCCCCCCGTTTTCATTCTGGTGCGCCCGCAGATGGGCGAGAATATCGGCGCTGCGGCCCGGGCCATGTTGAATTTCGGGTTGGAGCGGATGCGGATCGTGGACCCGCGCGACGGCTGGCCCAACCCCAAGGCGGTGGCCATGGCCTCGGGCGCGGGGCGGGTGTTGGACAATGCCGGGGTGTTTGCGGATGTCCGCTCGGCGCTGGCCGATTGCGATTTTGTCTTTGCCACCACGGCGCGGGGGCGCGAATTGGCCAAGCCGGTGGTGACGCCCGAGCGGGCCATGGTGATGGCCCGCGAGATGGCGGCGGCGGGCAAGAAGGTGGGCGTGCTGTTTGGCCCCGAGCGGGCGGGGCTGGAAAATGACGATGTGGTGCAGGCGCAGGCCATTGTCACCGTGCCGGTGAACCCGGAGTTTTTCAGCCTGAACCTGGCGCAATGTGTACTGTTGCTGGGGTATGAGTGGATGCGGTTGGGCGCAGATGTGCCGCCCATGGTGATGGAAATGGGCCGGACCGAGTTTGCCAATGGCGAGGAGGTTGGCCGGTTGGGCGACCATTTCGAGGAGCGGCTGGAGGTGGCGGGGTTCTTTTACCCCGAGGGCAAGGCGGCGGGGATGAAGCAGTCGTTGCGCAGTATGTGGTCGCGGTTGGGATTGACGCGGGCCGAGGTGCAGACCTTTCACGGGATGCTGCGGCAGATTGCCTATCGGCTAAAGAAGCAGGATGACGGGCGTCCAGATCTGGACAATTCTGAAAAGTGATTTAGGATAATGGGTTAGCCAGTTATGTTAACCACATTTTAGGGATTGGCGGCGGACCGGGGCCCTGCCCCAGACCCCGGGATATTTAGGGACAGATGAGGTTGACGGTCGGTTGGCCTTGAAGGCGCGTTGGGTGGGCACTAGGGTTCCGGCGACACGGACAGGGGCGGCAAATGGCAGGCAAGCGCAGTATTTTCGAAGAGGTCGGTTCGGCAGGGCCGGGACAGGCGGGTTCTGGTCAAGCGGGTTCTGGTCAAGCTGGTTCTGGCCAGGCGGGTTTGGGGCCGTCGGCGGGCGGCATGATTGACGGTGCGGGTCTGGGGTCGCGCGGTGCGGTGCGCGGCTGGTTGGTGGTGCTGTTCTTGATGGTGGCCATGATGGTTCTGGTGGGCGGGTTGACCCGGTTGACCGAGTCCGGCCTGTCGATCACCGAATGGAACCCGATCATGGGGGCGTTGCCGCCGATGAATGCGGCAGACTGGGCCACCGAGTTCAGCAAGTATCAGGCGATTCCGCAGTATCAGCTGGTGAACAAGGGCATGGAGTTGTCCGAGTTCAAGGTGATTTACTGGTGGGAATGGGCGCATCGCAATCTGGGGCGGTTTGTTGGGCTGGTCTGGGCGGTTGGGTTCTTTTTCTTTGTGCTGACGCGGCGTGTGCCGGCGGGGTGGTCGCCGCGGCTGTTCGGGTTGGGGATGCTGGGCGGATTGCAGGGCGCGATCGGTTGGTGGATGGTGTCAAGCGGGTTGACGGGCGACATGGTGTCGGTCGCGTCGTACCGTTTGGCGACGCATCTGGGCTTGGCTTTTGCCATTTTGGGGCTGTGCACGACCTATATTCTGCTGCTGGGGCGGCGCGAGGTTGATCTGATGGCGGCGCGGCGCAGTTCGGAGCCGCGGTTGAAGGGGTTGTCGACCGGGGTCATGCATCTGTTGTTCCTGCAGATTTTAATGGGGGCGTTGGTGGCGGGGATCGATGCCGGCCGCGCCTTTCCGACATGGCCCGATATGAACGGGCAGTTTTTCCCGGCGGATGCGTTCTATGTGCCGGGTCCGAATGGCGAGGCGCGTCCTGTGTGGGCGGCCTTTTTTGAAAACGCGGGTCTGGTGCAGTTCATTCACCGCATGGTGGGCTATGCCCTGTTGGCGATGACGGTGGTGGTTTGGTTGCGCGGGCGCAAGTCGGCCTATCGTGCGACGCGCTTTGCCTTTAACGCGGTGATGGCCATGATGCTGGTGCAGATTGGTTTGGGCATTTACGCGGCATTGACGGCGGCGCAATTGCATGTGGCGATCACCCATCAGATTGGTGCCGTGATCCTGTGGGTTCTGGTCATTCGGGCACGGCATATGGCGGTTTACCCGGTGCAAGGTTCGATCCGGGAGGGGACGGCATGACGAACAACAAGGCTTACGGCCAGTTGATGGCGTTTCAGCGTCAGACCGAGGCGCTGTCGCTGGTGGCCGAGCGGTTGGGTTGGGATCAGGAAACCATGATGCCGCGCGGCGCTGCCGAACAGCGCGGCGAGGAGTTGGCGGCGATGGAGGGTGTGGTGCATGCCCGCCGGACCGACCCGCGCATCGCCGATTGGTTGGAGGCGGCGGATCCGCAGGATGCTGCAGGGCAGGCGCAGCTGCGCGAGATCCGGCGCAGTTTCGCGCGGGCGACCAAGGTGCCGTCCGATCTGGCGCAAGAGCTGGCGCGGGTCACCTCGATGGCGCAGGGGGTTTGGGCCGAGGCGCGGGCCTGCGAGCGGGTGGCGGATTTTCTGCCGACCTTGGCCGAGGTGATCGGGTTGCGGCGGCAAGAGGCGGCCTGTCTGGCGCAGGGTGGCGATCTGTATGACGCCTTGATTGACGATTACGAGCCGGGGGCGACGGCGGCCAGCTTGGGCGGCATGTTTGACCGGATGCGGCCAAGGTTGGTGGCACTGCGCGAGGCCGTGTTGGGTGCGCCGGTGCCCAAGGGTCTGGCCGGGCATTTCGGTGAGGCGGCGCAGTTGCGCCTGTCACGCGATGTGGCCAGTGCTTATGGCTATGACTGGAGCCGGGGGCGGATTGATCTGGCGGTGCATCCGTTCAGT
>JANNAF010000259.1:0-19191 GCA_031384005.1 Rhodobacterales bacterium
TCCATGATCGACTATCACATGGACGGACTAATTCTGGTCGCCCCGCAACTGATGGGCGAGGCGCTGGCGAAATATGCCCGGCAGATCCCGATTGTGGCGCTGGCCCATCATGAACCGACCTCGGTCGATTATGACACGGTCAATGCCGATGATCAGGCGGGGGCGCGGCTGGCGACGCAGGCCCTGCTGGACCGGGGGGGCAAGCCGCCGGTGATGATTTCCCTCAGCTACACCTCGATCGCCGAGGCGAATGTCGTGCGGCAGCGCGAAAAGGGCTATCTGGCGGCGATGGCCGAGGCCGGATTGTCGGACGCGGCGCGCATCGTTTATTTCGCCTTTCCCGATGTGGGCGGCCAAACCACCGTCCACGATCTGCTGACCGGTGCCGACCGCCCGACCGCCCTGTTTTGCTGGAGCGACATTCACGCCGTCGTGGTGATCAATCAGGCCAAGGCGATGGGACTGCGACTGCCGCAGGATCTGGCGATCATCGGGTATGACAATTCATCGGTGGCCGCCCTGCCCCTGATCGACCTTGCCAGCATTGATCAGGCTGGCCGCAAGCAGGGCGCGTTGGCGGCGCAGTTACTGCTTAGCCGCATAAAAGGGCGGCGGGTGCCCAATCATTTCCTGCTGGAACCGGCGCTGGTGCGCCGGTCCAGTGTCTGATCACGCAAGCGTCAGCCGGATCATGGTATAGGACAGCGGCTTTAGCGCCAGTTCCAGCGTCCCGCCATCAACCTTGGCACCCTTGCCCTTTTTCGGCGCCACATTGGACTGGTCGGTCGCGGTATTTACCGCCTCCAACCGGGAATGGGTCATCTCTTGATGGTCCAGAACGGTCGCGCGGCCAAACCCCTGCAGGTTGATCTGCACCGGCAGGTTGTCAGTGCCATGACGGTTGACCGCAAAAAAGGTCACCGTGCCGCCCTCCGCGTCATGGACGCCGGAAATGTCGATATAGGGCACATTGTCGGCCACATCGGCGTCATAGCCGGGGCATTTGACGCTGAGGTTCAACGCAGTGCCGCGGCCATAGATCGAGGCAAAGTAGTAAGGATAATAGATCGTCTGCCGCCACGCCGCGCCCTTGGGGTCGGTCATGATCGGGGCGATGACGTTCACCAACTGCGCGATACAGGCGATTTTCACCACGTTCGACTTGCGGATAAAGGTGTTCAGGATGCAGCCAACCTGCAAGACATCCTCAAAGTTATAGATATCCTCCAACAGGCGCGGCGCGTGCGGCCATCCCGCATTGCCCTCCAGAATGGCGCGGTCCTGCTTGTTGGAATGGTACCAGACGTTCCATTCGTCAAAGCTGATGAACACGTCATGTTTGCTGCGCTTGTTCGCCTTGACCAGATTGATGGTCGATTCGATCGTGGTGATATAGCGGTCCAGTTTAAGGTTCAGCGCCAGATAGTTGGCGGTGTTTTTTGCGCGGTTGGCGAAATACATGTGCAGGCTGATGTGATCAACCGATTCGTAGGTGTGTTCCAGCACGATCCGTTCCCATTCGGGATAGGTCTTCATGTCGGAATTGGACGACCCGCAGACGATCAGTTCCAGCTTTTTATCGAACGCCCGCAACGTCTTGGCCACCTCGTTCGCCAGACGGCCATATTCGTCCGCCGTCTTGTGGCCAACCTGCCAGGGGCCGTCCATCTCGTTGCCCAGACACCACAGGTTGCAGTTGAACGGTTCGGCGCGGCCATGACTTTTGCGCAGGTCACCCCAATAGCTTCCAAGGGGCCCGTTGACATATTCGACGAAATTGCGCGCCTCATCCAGACCACGTGAGCCAAGGTTGATCGCCAGCATCATCTTGGTGTTGACGCTGTCGCACCAGTCGGAAAACTCATGCACGCCCACGGCGTTGCTGTCGCTGGTGTGCCAGGCCAGGTCTAGCCGGGTCGGACGCTGGTCGCGCGGGCCAACGCCGTCCTCCCAGTTATAGGCCGAGACAAAGTTGCCGCCGGGATAACGCACGTAAGGGATGTTCAGATCACGCACCAGCCCCGCCACATCGCCCCGCATGCCGTTCTTGTCGGCGGTCGGGTGGTCGGGTTCATAGATTCCGGTGTAAACTGCCCGGCCCAGATGTTCCAGAAAGGCCGAATAGACCCGGTCGTCGATCTTTGCGATGGTAAAATCCCTGTGCGCCGTGACCGTTGCCTTCATAGTGGCCTCCCCGCCTGAATGAATATCTGCTTTTGCGATATGTATCAGAATTTGATCGGGTCCGGTCAAGCGCAAAGTCGCAGCACCGGAAACTTTAGCGATCAGCGCCGCATCGTCATGCGCAAGACAATGTCCTGATCGTAATTGCCAAAGCCGCGGCCAAAGATGTTGATGCCGCCAGGGTGCTTGGCATCCTCGCGCACGCCGACACGCAGGCGGATCGAACGATGCGTTTCAAGGTCCAGATCCTTGAGCGACACTGGCGAGATCTTGACCCCGTCAACATAGGTGCCCGCCTCGGTCACGCGCCACGATTTCAACTTGCCGTACTGGCTGCCTTTCAGCTTCCACCAGGCGGGGGTAAAGACGCCGCGCTGGTCGCCGTAATCGCCGGGGCTGGTCCAGGTGCCGATATCGACCTTGTTCACCGAAACCGAAATGTCAGAGGGCCAATTCGCCGCCGTTCCCGGCGCCTCGGACGACAGCTCCATCGAGAATTCCATGGAGGCCAACTGTCCGCTCATCAGTTTGGTATTGTTGGGAAATTGGTATTCGACATAGCCGCGGGTAAACCAGATCAACCCTGCGCCCATGCGGCCTGGGTCCAGAAATGTGTCAGGCACGTCCAACAGACCGATGATCCCCTCGGTCGAACACAGACCGCAGGGTGCCGACACCGCGCAAGAGGTATACAGGCCCAGCGGCATCGCCACCTCGACCGTGTCGCTGTTGGCGGCGGCGGTGTCCTCTTTGAACATCACCAGAAATTCGTCAAACAGGGTGTGGCAAATTTTCTGATTTCCCTTGCGGGCGCGCTGGGTTTCGGTGCGGATCAGGCCCGCATCCTCCAGGATCTGGACATTTGACGACACCGAACTTTGCGGCAGGTCCAGCGCGCGGGCGATGTCGTTGATGTTCATCGCCCCCTTGGTGTGCAGCAGTTTCAAAATCTTGACCCGCGCCGGGGAGGCAAATGCCTTGAGGACTTCGATCCCTTCTTCTGGGTCAACGATCAGGAAATTGCGGCGCATCTGGCATCCTTGGAATCCGGGTTATCATCGCGTCTACATCAGACAGATGGATTTAGTCAAATGATGGGCGCAGTTTTGCCGGCCCAAGCTGCATTTTCCGGGCATGTACGAGGTGGCTTGCCCCGAATCGATATCTGCGGAATAGTTCTACATCATGAAAACGGATATGGATTACCGGGATGGATCGCGACGTGGTTTCGCTGGACGGACAATGGGCGTTTTCGCATGACAGCGATGGGGCGTGGCGGCAGATCGGGGTGCCGCAACCGTGGCAGGCGGCCTTTGCCGATCTGCGCCACAGCCATGGGCAGGGCACCTATCGGCGGTCTTTTTCGCTGCCTGCCCGCAATGGGCGTGTCGCGGTGCTGCGGTTTGGTGCGGTCAGTGACATCGCCGATGTTTGGCTGAACGGGCAGGAAATCGGCCACCACGAAGGCGGCTATTTGCCGTTTGACTGCGTCATCCCCGAGGATCTGCTGCGCGAGGTCAACGAATTGGAGGTGCACTGCCTGCTGCCGGATGGCATGTCAGAGCCGTCCTTTGGCGATATCCCGCATGGCAAGCAAAGCTGGTACGGCCCGATCGGGGGCATCTGGCAATCGGTGCAGGTGGAACTGCGCGATCCTTGCCATCTGGACCATTGCAAGATCACCGCCGATCTGGCGACCGGGGCCGTTGCGGTGGTGCTGACGCTGACGGGGGCGGTGGGGGCTGCGGTGGTTCTGCGGATAACCGACCCATCGGGGCAGGTTGTGGCCACAGCATCGCGCAGCGCGACGGGCGCGGTTGAAACCTTTGATCTGATCGTTCCGGACGTGGCGCCATGGTCGCCCGACACACCTGCGCTGTACCGGGTCGAGGTGGCCATGGCACGCGGAACGGTGGTGGATACCACGTCGCATACCTTTGGCTTTCGCACGATCGAAACCCGCGACGGCCAGATCCTGTTGAACGGTAAGCCCTTGTATATGCGGGGCGCTTTGGATCAGGACTATTACCCCGAGGGGATTTGCACCCCGCCGTCACTGGCCTTTCTGGAGGATCAGTTGCACAAGGCCCGCGCGCTGGGCCTGAACCTGTTGCGCTGCCATATCAAGGTGCCGGACCCGCGCTATTACGAGGTGGCAGACCGTCTGGGCATGCTGATCTGGACCGAAGTGCCGAATGTCGGCACCTTTACCGACGCCTCGGCCCGCCGGATGCGGCAGGTGATGGAGGGGATTTTGGCGCGGGATGGCAACCATCCGTCCATCGTGATCTGGAGCCTGATCAACGAGGATTGGGGTATCCGGCTGTGCGAGGATGCTGCCCATCGGGCCTGGCTGAAGGACAGTTTTGACTGGTTGAAGGCGCTGGATCCGACGCGGCTGGTGGTCGACAATTCACCCTGCAACGGCAATTTCCATGTGAAAACCGATCTGAATGATTTCCATTATTACCGGTCCGTCCCGGAACGCCGCAGCGAATGGGATGCGCTGACGGCCGAGTTTGCAGGCGGTGCCAATTGGGCGTGGAGCCCGCATGGCGATGCGGTGCGGCGCGGCGACGAGCCGTTGCTGGTGTCCGAGTTTGGCGTCTGGGGCCTGCCGAACCCGGCCCAAGTGACCATCAACGGGGCCGAGCCATGGTGGATGGAAACCGGGGCGACATGGGGCGACGGGGCGGCCTATCCGCATGGGGTGCAGGACCGTTTTGCCGCACTGGGTTTGGGCAGTGTCTTTGGGTCGTTTGACCAGTTCATCGATGCGGCGCAGTGGTATCAGTTTGCCAATCTAAAGTATGAAATCGAGGAGATGCGCGCCTATCCGTCGATCATGGGCTATGTGATCACCGAATTTACCGATGTGCATTGGGAGTCTAACGGCCTTTTGGATATGAACCGCAACCCGCGGGTGTTTCATGACCGTTTTGCCTCGATCAATGCCGATGTGGTGATCGTACCGCGAATCACGCGCTATGCTGGCTGGGGTGGCGATGCGTTCCACTTTGATCTGGCAGTGGCCACGGGGGGGCGGACACTGGGCCGCAGCCAACTGCATTGGCAGGCGGGCGACCAAAGCGGGGTTCTGGCGCTGGGGCCGGTGGGTGCATTGGCGCGGGCGGACGCCGGGTGCGTGACGGTGACGCTGCCGGTGGCGGCGGTGTCGCAGATGTTGCGCATTGCCCTGACCCTGACCGAGGCCGGCCAAGAGGTGGCGCAAAACGTGGTCGAGATTGCCGTATATCCCCAGCGCCAACCGGCCAGCCTGCCCAAACTGGCGGTTGCCGATCCGCAGATTGCGGCCTGTGCTGCGGGTTTGGGGTATGAGGTGGTCGCCGCGGCGCAGGCCGATATCGTCGTGACGCGGGGCTTGGATGCGGCGGATATTGCCGCGATGCAGGCCGGGGCGCGCTATGTCGTCATGGCGGACGGCATCCAGAAAACCCAGCGAAATCTGCGGGTTGATGAACCGGGGCGCGAACAGCCCTTTGTCAGGATCGTCGATGATACCCCCGGCTTGCCACGCGGACCGGATGCCGTGATGCCCAATATCGGGCTGGTGGCGCGGCATGGCACCATGTGGCGCGGCGACTGGATTGCCGGGTTTTCATGGGTGCGGCGGTCTGGCCCGATGGCCGCCCTGCCCGGTGGCCCGGTGGTCGATCTGTCCTTTACCGATGTGATCCCGCATCACGTGATGACCGGCTTCAAACCGTGGGAGTTTGCCAGCGCCGTCCATGCCGGCACCATGGTGGGCTGGGTCCACAAACCGGCCACCCTGATCGGCGAACGCCGGGTGGGACGCGGTGGTTTGGTCGCCAGCACCTTCCGTCTGTTTGGCGATGCGCCTGGTGCTGACCCGGTCGCGGCCACTCTGTTTGACGCGCTGATCGGACTGGCCAGCCAGATGCGGGTCGAGAGTCGGGTTTAATATCTGATTTCGTGGTATGTATCGCGTATTGTGTTGACAGGCGCGGCAGGGCTTTCGTAGCTTGCACAAGCCGGTCCATCGGGGGGGGAGGAACCGGTCCCCTTGGATCAGTAAACGAACGGGCCGACAGGCCCGACACCCGCCACGGGCGCCCGCGGTGTGTGATTGGTGACAACAGGCGTGATGGGTCGGCCAGCACAGGGCCAGACCTGCTAGGGAGGACGAAAATGGTGCTGAAATCAGTCAAGGCGGCATTGGTGGCTTCGGCCCTGATGGTGTCGGGCGCATATGCCCAACAAGTGGACGTGACGTGGTGGGACTTTCTGGGTGGCGGTGACGGCGTCCGCATGAAAACCCTGCTGGAGGAGTTCAACACCGAATACGCTGGCAAGATTCAGGTCAACGCGACGACCCTGGATTGGGGCGTGCCGTTCTATACCAAGGTGCAAACCTCGGCCGCGGTGGGTGAGGGTCCCGATATCATGACCTATCACGCCAGCCGCATCCCGCTGGCCGTGAGCCAGGGCACGCTGTCCGAAATCACCGCCGAGGACATGGCCGCCATGGGCCTGTCGGCGGACACCTTTGCCCCCGCCACCTTTGAGGCGGTCAAGGTCGATGGCAAGCAATATGCCGTGCCCTTCGACACCCATCCGATCGTTCTGTACTATAACAAGGACAAGCTGGAGGCGGCGGGCCTGATCGGCGCCGACGGTCTGCCCAGTGGCCTGAACGGCCGCGAAAACTTTGCCGCCGCGATGGCCAAGCTGCAAGAGGGCGGCACCAAATACGGCATGGCGCTGACCACGGCCGATGGCGGCTTTGCCTTCCGCCTCATCTATTCCTATCTTTGCCAGCAGGGCGGCGATCTGGGGTCGGACGGCGCATGGTTGCCCGGTGACAGCCCGGACAAGCTGGCCAATGCCGTTGGCCTGATCGCTGACTGGGTCGCGGCGGGTCAGGTGCCGTCCTATACCGATTACCCGGCGGCCGTGGCCCTGTTCACAACGGGCGAGGCGGCGTTCATGGTCAATGGCGTGTGGGAAGTGCCCACAATGGTCGACCTTGAAAAGAACGGCAAACTGTTCAACTGGGGTGCCATCGAACTGCCGGTGATGTTCGACAAGCCCTGCACCTATTCCGACAGCCATGCCTTCGCGATCCCGAACAATGCCGGCAAAGAGGTCGATCCGGCCAAACATGCCGCCGTTCTGGAAGTGATCAAGTGGATGGAAGCCAAGTCGCTGTTCTGGGCAACCGCCGGTCACATTCCGGCCAACAAGGCCGTGACCGAAACCGCCGATTACAAGGCCATGCAGCCGCAGGCAACCTATCAGCCCCTGACCGCCAATGCCGTCTTTGACCCCAAGTCAAAGAATGCAGGCGTCGCATCGCCACTGTTTGACGCCGCTGGCAACGCCTTTGCCGCCGCGATGAACGGCGAAACCGACCCGGTTTCGGCTGTGGCGGAAATGAAGGCCACGCTGGACGCACTGCAATAACCTGACCACGGGCCGACCCCTGCCATGGGGTCGGCCCACCCTCTGACACCCCCGCTGGGAGCCTGGCGCATGCTGAAAAGCCGACGGACCGAATATCTGGTCGCAGCGATCCTGATTGCGCCGTTTGTGGCAGTTTATGGGTGGATGTTCCTGTACCCGTCCCTGCAAATGATCCAGTTCAGTTTCACAAATGCCCCGTTGATCGGCGCAGGTGAATGGGTGGGGTTCGACAACTATGTCCGCCTGTTCAACGACAAAATCTTTATCGGGGCCATCTGGAACACCGCGTATTTCGTGCTGCTGACCGTGATCCCCGGCACCATCGCCGCCCTGGCCATCGCCCTGATGGTCAGCCGGTTGAAAGGGTGGATGCAAAGCCTGATCCTGTCAGCCTTTTTCCTGCCCTATGTTCTGCCGATCACCGTGGTCTATCTGATCTGGCAATGGATGCTGGACGTGCAGTTTGGCATCTTGCAGCAGGTGATCGAACCGATCGTCGGGCAAACCGTCAACGTCTGGCGCCGTCTGCCGTGGTTCATGCCCACTGTGGCCCTGTTGACAATCTGGTGGACCAACGGCTTTTCGATCCTGTTGTTTCTGGCCGGTCTGCGCAACATCCCGCGCGAGATTTACGAGGCGGCCGAGCTGGACGGTGCCACGCGCATTCAGATCTTTTTCCGCATCACCTGGCCGCTGATCTGGCCGATCACGGTGCTGTGCCTGACCATCCAGCTGATCTTGCAGCTTAAAATCATTGATCAGGTCTATCTGTTCGCCCAAGGCGGGCGCACCCAAGCCACCATGACGCTGGTGCAATTCATCTTTGAACAGGCGTTTGTGAAAAACTCTGGCGGCTATGCCTCGACTGCGGCGGTGGCGCTGTTTGTCATTGTCATCGTCTTTTCGGTCTTTCAATATCAGGTTCTGCGCATCCGGGTGGCACAATGAACGCCAAGCGACGCATCAATCTGGGGTCGTGGTTGCTGTCGGGCCTGACGGTCATCGCCGCCGGGATCTGGTTCTTTCCAATCTACTGGGCGCTGATCACCTCTATCCGTACCGATGACGAGGCGGTCAGAGCCGGATTCGACCTGATCCCGGATGCGCCAACGCTGGGCGGTTACACCTATGTCATCCTGAATTCGAACATCCTGCGCTGGTATCTGAATTCGACCATCACGGCGGTTTCGATCACGGTGCTGGTGGTGTTCATGGCGGCCTGTGCCGGCTATGCCATTTCGCAACTGCGTTTTCCGGGGCGCACCCTGTTGTGGTGGACGATCCTGGCCAGTTTCATGGTTCCGATCCAGGCGCTGATCGTCAATCACTATGTCATCATCGCGGGGGTGGGCCTGTTGAACACCTATCCCGGCATTGTCCTGCCGATGCTGATCGCGCCGGTTACGGTGATCGTTTACAAGCAGTTCTTTGACGGCCTGCCCAAAGAGTTCCGCGAGGCGGCGGTGATGGACGGCGCGAACGAGTTTCAACTGCTGTTCCGCGTGTTCATCCCGATGAACTGGGGCGTTACGGCGGCGCTGTCGATCATCACCTTCATCGGGGCTTGGAACACGTTCTTCTGGCCGTTCCTCGCCGTCAGTGTCGAGCCGATGATGACAGTCACCGTCGGCATCACGCAGGTTCAGGACGCGTTTGGCGTGGCCTATGCCCGGGTCATGGCGGGGGCCGTCATGGCCGGTCTGCCGGTGGCATTGGCTTATCTGTTCTTCCAGCGGCGCGTGACACAGGCGATTGCCCTGTCCGCCGGCATCAAGGGTTAAATCATGGCATCGGTTGATCTGAGCAACATCACCAAGAAATTCGGCGCGGTCGAGGTGATCCGGGGCCTTGACCTGACGGTCGAGGATGGCAGTTTCACCGCCCTGTTGGGGCCGTCGGGCTGTGGCAAATCCACCCTGCTGCGCATGATTGCCGGGTTGGAGACGGTCAGTGATGGCCGGGTCAAGATTGGCGGCATCGACGTCACCACCGAGGTTCCGGCCAAGCGACGGGTGGCGATGGTGTTTCAATCTTATGCGCTCTACCCCCATCTGACGGTGGAACAGAACATCTGCTTTTCGCTGTCATTGGCCGGGGTTGCCAAGGCGCAACAGCGCGAACACGGTGCCAAGGTGGCCAGGTTGTTGCAATTGGAACCGCTGATGGGCCGCCGCCCGGCCGAACTGTCAGGCGGTCAGCGGCAACGGGTGGCGATTGGCCGGGCGCTGGTGCGCAACCCCGAGGTGTTCCTGTTTGACGAGCCCTTGTCAAATCTGGACGCCCTGCTGCGCGTACAGATGCGGCTGGAACTGGCCAAGCTGCACAATGACCTGAAAACCACGATGATTTATGTGACCCATGATCAGGTCGAGGCGATGACATTGGCCGACAAGATCGTCGTGCTGGACAAGGGGAAAATCAGTCAGGTTGGCAGCCCGCTGGAGTTGTATAACGCCCCCGCCAACCGCTTTGTCGCCTCGTTCATCGGGTCGCCGGCGATGAACTTTATGCCCGCCACGGTGCGGCTGTCGGGCGGTGTGTTGCAGGCCGGGTTTGCCGGTGGGGCCACGGTGCAGATTGCGGCATCGCAGGCGCAGGGGTTTGATGGCGAACGGCCTGCCGAACTGGGGATCCGCCCCGAACATGTCCGGCTGACCAGTCCCGGCGCAGGGATAATCGACGGCGTAACCTCGGTGGTCGAACGGTTGGGCAATACCAGCTATGTCTATCTGGAAACCGCAGTTGGCCCGATGATCTGTGAGGCGGATCAGGCCGTTGCGGTGCATCCGGGCGAAACGGTGGGTCTGACGCTGGACGTGGCCCATGGCCATGTGTTTGGCGCTGACGGGCAGGCGCTGCGCCTGCGCTGACGGACGCGGACGGCTGGCGGCGGGCGGCTGGCGGGGTTCGCGCCGTCAGACCGCCAGATCGAACACCAAGATACCGTCGATGCCGCCCACCGCATGGGCGACCAGCGACCCGCCAAAGGCCTGATGATCGGGGTCGGCGGCATAGGTTGCCAACGCATCCCAATCGGCAAAGTCGATGGTGAAGCCGTGCAGATAGCCGCGTTCAATCTTTTCCGGGCTGTCGCTGCGACCCGAGGCAAAGGCCAGCACACCCGGCAGTTTGGCCGCCAGACGTGGCAGGGCGGTGAACAGATCGAACACCTGCGCGTCGGTCACCTGCGGTTGAAACCGGATCAGGACGATATGGCGGATCATGGGGCACCTTTGATGATATCCGCTGCCTTTTCCGCGATCATGATCGTGGCGGCATTGGTGTTGGACGAGATAAGTCTGGGCATAATGCTGGCATCCACCACCCGCAAGCCCGCAATACCATTGAACCGCAACGCCAAATCCACCACGGCGGCGGGGTCGGCCCCCATCCGGCAGGTGCCAGCGGGGTGGTGGTCGGTCTTGGCATGGGCGCAGGCATAGTTGAAATAGTCCTGATCCGTCTGCACATCAGGCCCCGGCAGGCGTTCGGCCAGCACATAGGGTTTCAGCGCGTCCTGGGCCATGATCTCGCGCGCCAGTTTCAACCCGCGGATCGACATTTCGCGGTCATAGGGGTCGGCCCAATAGTTGGGGTCGATCAGCGGGGCGGCCAGCGGATCAGCCGAGGCAAGGCGCACCGTGCCGCGCGACCGGGGCCGCAGATAGGCGGAATTGAGCGTGACGCCACCCTGCGGCATCGCGGCCACCCCCGCCTCGATCCCCGAGCCCAGACCCAGATGCAGTTGGATATCGGGGCTGCGGGCGTTGGGGTCGGCATACCAAAAGCCGCCCGTCTCAAACAGGCTGGAGGCGACGGGGCCGCGCCGGGTCAACAGGTATTGCAGACCCGCCAGCGCCGACAGATGCGGTTTGGCAAAGCGGTCATAGGTGTGGGGGCCGGTACATTCGGCAATGACAAACAGGTCAACATGGTCTTGCAGGTCCGACCCCACGCCGGGCTGATCGAACACCACCGGGATGCCAAGGTCGCGCAGATGGTCGGCAGGCCCGATCCCCGACAGCTGCAACAAACGCGGACTGCCGATGGCCCCCGAGGAGACGATGACCTGCCCCCCGCGCACCACTCCATCCGCCAGTTCGACCCCCGTCGCGCGGCCCTGATCGACCAGCACGCGCCGCACTTGGCACCCGGTTCGCACCGTCAAATTGCGCCGCCCCCGCGCCGGACCCAGATAGGCGACGGCGGTGGACGACCGGCGATAATTGCGCTGCGTCAACTGATAATACCCCACCCCGTCCTGCGTGGCCCCGGTCATGTCCAGATTGCGCGGGATGCCCAGTTGGGCGGCGGCGGCGAAATACGCCTCGCAAATCGGCAGGGGCGCGCGGGGTTGGCTGACACCCAGGGGCCCACCCTGCCCGTGATACCGGTTGTCGTGGGTGTCGTTATGCTCGGCCTTGCGGAAATAGGGCAGCACATCGTCATAGCCCCAACCGGTGCAACCCATCTGCCGCCATTCGTCGTAATCGGCGGCATTGCCACGGGTATAGATCTGCGCATTGATGCTGGACCCGCCGCCAATCACGCGGGCCTGCGTATAGCGCACGACCATGTTGTTCATGTGGCGCTGGGGCACGGTTTGCCAACCCCACGACCCTATGCCTTTGGTCATCTTGGCAAATCCGGCGGGCAGGTGGTAAAACGGGTGGCGGTCGGTGCCCCCCGCCTCCAGCAGCAAAACCCGCTGGCTGGGGTTTTCCGACAGGCGGGCGGCCAGCACAGCCCCCGCTGATCCGCCGCCGATGATGATGTGGTCATAGTCCATGTGTTACAGCCCCAACCCTAAAAACGGCCTGTCGTCAGCCCGCCACCGAGGGGCATGACGGCCCCCAGATGCCCGCCCGTGCGCAGGGCAAGGGCGGCGATGGTCAGCGACGGATTGACAGCAGCAGATGTCGGCAGGACCGAGGCATCGACGATATAAAGGTTCTCCAGATCATGCGCCCGGCACATCGGGTTTACCACCGATCTGGCCGGGTCCAGCCCCATTTTGGCCGTGCCGCATTGGTGGCTGGGCGTGCGGCGGTCAAAGGCGCGCGACAGGATGATGGGGTATCCCGCCCGGCGGAACAGCGTTTTCATCTTGGCGACCAGCGCCTGATGCGCGTCCCAGTTCGACCGTTTCCAGTCCAGCACGATCTGGTCACCCTGCAGGGTGACGCGGCTGTCGGGGTTCGGCAAATCCTCGGACATGGCCAGCACATCGACGGCATGGCCTGCGATCCAGTTGGCCAATGGCGCCGGAAAGGGCGTGTCGGACGCAAGGATCGGCCCCGAGATCTTGCCCAACATCTGGATATTGCCCAAGGGTTCGCCGTTCGGCCCGCCCGTCAGGTAGAAATCATTGATCATGATGGTTTTTTGATAGATCGACGGGTTGCGCCGAAAGGGGTGGATGGCCAGCACGGCCGACAGGTTATGGTTCATGAAATTGCGGCCAACCTGATCGGACCGGTTCGCAAGGCCGCGCGGGTTGTCCGCATCGGCCGAGGCCAGCAGCAGCGCCGCCGACTGCACGGCCCCCGCACACAAGATCACGGTCGGCGCGGTCAAAACCCCCTGCCCCACCACCTGAACCCCGGTGATCCGCCCGCCCGACGCGATCAGCCGCGTGACCCGCGACCCGGTTTGCAGCGTGACATTGGGGTGTTGCAGCGCATAGGCCAAACCCACGGTTTCGGCATCCATCTTGCCGCCGCAGGTGTTGGGAAAGGCGTCCCACGGCGTTTGTCCGCGCGCCAGCCAGCGGTCAATGTCCACGCCCAAGGGCAGGCTGGCCGGATGCAGCCCGACACGCTGCAACCGCGCACGAAAGTCGGCAATCGCGGGTTCATCGGGCACGGCGGGGAAATTGTAGCGGCCCGAATGGGGCGGTTCGGTCGGATCCTGCCCCAAGGTGCCGCGCACCTGATACAAGTCCTCGGCCCGCTGATACCACGGCTCCAGCACGTCATAGCCGAACGGCCAGCCCGGGGTCGTGCCGCCCATATGGTGCAGGGGCGCGAAATCCTGCGCCCGGTAGCGGATCAGCACCGCGCCATAAAGTTTGGAATTGCCCCCCACGACGTAGTAATTGCCGGGATTAAATCCCTGCCCCGCACCGTCCAGCCACGTCTCATCCGGGCGGAAATGGCCATGTTTGAAGATGGCCACCGGGTCGCGGGAGGCGGGGGTATCCTCCATCCGCTGGCCGCGTTCCACGATCAGGATGCGTTTGCCGGTGGGGGCAAGCGCTGCGGCCAGTGTCGCCCCGCCCATGCCCGACCCGATGATGATGATGTCCGGCTCCATCTAAGTACCTGAAAAATCTGGTTTACGCTTGGCGCGAAAGGCGGCGACGCCCTCGACCTTGTCATTGGTCGCGGCGGTCATGCCGGACCCCAGCGCCTCGATCATGGCAGCGCGGTCCTCGCCCACGGCGGCGTGGATCATGTATTTTGCCACCTCCGTCGCGCGGGGCGAGGTGGCGCGCAGGCGTTCGGCAATCTCCAACGCGGCGGCGCAGGGGTCGTCGGCCACCTCGGCCGCAAAGCCCAAGGCAAGGGCGCGGTCGGGCGACAGATGACGACCAAACAGCGCCATTTCCTTGAGAACGGCTTCAGGCAACAGCCGCGCCAGCCGCTGGGTGCCGGACCAGCCCGGCACGATGCCAACCCCGGTTTCAGGCAGGGCAATCCGCGCTTTGGGTGACATGACGCGGATATCGCAAGCGGCGGCCAGTTCCAGCCCGCCGCCAAAGGCCGGCCCCTCCAACACCGCAATCGTGGGTTTGGACAGCCGCGCCAGACGGTCAAAAATCCGGTGTCCCGACCGCACCCAGTGACGGGCGAAATCAGCGGGGTCAAGGTCGGCCCAGGCGGTGATGTCGGCCCCGGTGCAAAAGGCGCGGCTGCCCGTGGCGGTGACCAGCAGGGCCACGACATGGGGCTGTTGTTCGACAGTGTCGCAATGTGCCGCGATCTGCGCCAACATGGCGGGGGTCAGCGCGTTCAGCTTGGCCGGATTGTCCAGCCGCATCTCGGCAATCGGGCCGTCCATCAGCAGTTGCACCTGGCTCATAGCGACAGCTCCATCACACCGGGCGCAAGCAGGCTCAGCGGCAGGATTTTTGCGTTTTCGGCCAAGGTGACGCGGCCCTGCGAGGCGGCGACGATATCGCGGGCGGGGTCGATGCCGGGCATGATTTCGGTCGCCTGCAGGCCGTGTTCCGTCAATCTGATCACGCAACGTTCGGTGACATACAGCACCTCTTGCCCCTGTTCGCGCGCCCGTGCGCCCGAAAAGGTGACATGTTCCACGCGGTCCACCATCTTGGTGAACTTGCCGGGTTTGGTGACGCGCAGGCCCGTGGCGTCAAGGCTGATTTCGGCCCCCGCCTCGAACCAGCCGGAAAAGACGATCTTTTTCGCGTGGGCCGTGATATCGACAAAACCGCCGCAACCCGCTGTCAGATATGGCTTTTTGCCAAGTTTGGACACGTTCACATTGCCCTCGGTATCGACCTCCATAAAGGACAGAAAGGTCATGTCAAACCCGCCGCCCTGAAAATAGGTAAACTGCTGTGGGCTGGGCATGAAGGCGTCGGCATTGCTGGCACAGCCAAAGGCAAAGCCGGTCAGCGGCATGCCGCCCACAGCGCCCTGTTCGATGGCCCAGGTCACGGCCTGCGGATGCCCGGCCTCCAACAGGATGCGCGGCACCATGGCGGAAATGCCAAAGCCCAGATTGGCCGTCATACCCCGGCGCAATTCCAGCGCGGCGCGGCGGGCAATGACCTTTTCGACGCCGTGTTCGGCAAGGTGGAAACTGTCCCATGGCCGCAGGATTTCGCCGGAAATGGCGGGGTCAAAGGGGGTTTCGGTGGTTTGGCGCTGATCGGGGTCCAGTACGATCAGGTCAACCAGATGGCCCGGCACCCGCACATCATGGGGCCGCAAGGACCCTGCCGTCGTCATCCGTTTCACCTGCGCGATGATCAACCCGCCATGGTTGCGGGTCGCAATCGCCTGATCCAGACCGCCCAGATAGGCGCCTTCGTGTTCATAGGTCAGGTTGCCCCGCTCATCCGCCGTGGTGGCGCGCAGAATGCAGACATCGGGCACGATGTTTGGAAAGTGAAGCCAGGTTTCACCAGCAAATTCAACGCGCTGCACGATGGGTGCGGCGGCGGCGCGGGCGTTCATGGCGCAGCCTTCGCGGATGGGATCGACAAAGGTTTGCAGGCCGACTTTGGTCATCACACCGGGTTTGCGGGCGGCCACATCGCGGTGCATGTCAAACAAGATGCCCGAGGGGACGTTATAGGCCGGGATACGGTCCTCGGTCACCATCCTCCAGATCTCGGGCATCGGCAGGTTGGACGGCCCCGATGGGTAGGACCCGCCGATCACCCGTGCCAGCAGACCGTCCTGCGCGATATGGTCCACACCCTTGACGCCGTACATATCCCCCGCCGCAATCGGGTGGATGGTGGTGATGCCGCGCGGGTGCCCCTCCTCGCGAAAGCGGGCCCCCAAGGCCGCCAGCACCTTGTCAGGACACCCCAGCGCCGAGGATGAGGACACGGTGACAACCGCACCATCCTTGATACGGGCAACCGCCTCGGACGCTGACACTAGTTTGCCCATGATCACCCCCTGCTGGAACGTTCCATATTCTTAGGGGAACGCTCCAAACAGGTCAAGTGGTCACGTTTTGATGCCAGAGCCCCAAAGTGCAAAATGTCCGTCACGCTGAACACGGACCTGCTGAAACCCGGCGCGTTCCAGATGGGTCTGCAGGGTGGCCGCGACAAACCCGGTGCGGTGGCCCATAAAGCTGTTTCCAGCCGCAATCGCAGGGCGGTAGCCATAGAGCATGTCCAAGGGCGCAATCGGCCCCATGGCGGACATATAGGCCGCATCTTCCAACCGCCCCTCGGCAATCAGGGAGGCCACCTGTTGCAGGTCGGGCATGGTGACCAGAACGAACCCGCCGGGGGCCAACACGCGGTGAAACTCTGACAGGGCCAGCGGCACCTCATGTGCGGCAAGGTGTTCAAGGTTATGCGCCGACCAGACCGCATCCACCGACGCGCCCGGCACCATGGGCATGTCGGTGATGCTGGCAATGATGTCGGGCACGACACCGGGGTCGATATCCAGGCGCATCTCGCTCCACGCGCCGACCGGAAAGAAGGCGGCTGGCAGTTTGGCGGGGTCAGGCGCGCCACAGCCAACATGCAAAACGGTGCGGGTCTGCACCGCTTGGGCGGGGTCAAAGGGTCCGTGGGTGGCAATGGTCATAGTCTCTCCTTCAGGGTTCGCGCAGGCTCTCGCTCATTCCGCGCATCACGGGGTCAAAGAAATAATCCAGGATCGTTCGGGTGCCGGTCTTGATCTCGGCGGTCAGGGTCATGCCGGGCAGCAAGGCGGCACCCGGCGGCAGGTTTGACAGGGTGCCAGTCAGCGTCACCCGGCCCGAATGCAGCGCGGCCGTGCCCCCCTCGGGGGTGAACGACCCGTGGCTGACGTCTTGCAGCACCCCGGTCAGACTGCCGTTGCGGCGCCACGGAAAGGCGTCAACCTTGATCGTCACCGGATCGCCGGGCGCGATGGTCCCGGCCTCGGATGATTTGATGCCAACCTCGGCAATCAAGGCGACATCGCTGGGCACCAGCACGACGACGGGGTCATTTTCGGCCATCAGCGACCCCGGCCCGCCTTTGGCGACGGACAGGACGACGCCGGCACGGGGCGCACGCAGGTCGGCCAATGCGGTCAGGCGAGTGGCCTTGGTCAACGCCTCCTCAACCTCGGCCAGACGGGGCAGAACCTCGGCCAGCGCCTCGGTCATCAGACGTTTTTGATCGCTGTCAAAGGCTTGCAAGGCCGCCTCGGCCTGCGTCAGCCGCTGGGCAAGATCATCTGCCCGGGCAAAATGCTGGCTGACGGCGGCCTCGGCATCGATGCGGGTCAGACGCGCCTCAAGGCTGGCAAGGCGCGATCCGTTCTGGCTGGTGGCCAGTGCAGCGCGCATCGCCTCGATCTCGCGCGCGATGGACTGGCGTTCGGTCAGGCCGGGGGCGGCCTGCATTTCGGCCTCAAGCGCCTGTTTCAGGGCGGTGATGGCGGCCAGATACTGGCGGCGCTGGGCCAAGGCCAAGGTGGCGCGTTGTGATTGGACCTGCGCTTGCAAGTCCATTTCGGGCCCGCGGCCCAGCATGGCGTCGCCCGACAGTTCCGATTGCAGACGGGCGGCGCGGGCTTGCAGGCTGCGGCGCTCCACCTCCAATGCGGCGCGGTCGGCAGCGGGCAGCGTGCTGTCCAGCCGCGCCACGATCTGCCCCGCCACCACCAAATCACCCGGCCGGACCAACAGATCCTTGAGCACGGCGCGCGTCATGGGTTGCAAGATGACCGAGGGCGCATCGGCAGCCAGACGGCCCGTCGCCATCACCACAATGTCGATCTGTACCACCGAGGCGACCACCAGCAGGGCCGCCACCAGCCCAGCCCCCAGCACCGGCCACAGCCGCAACCCCAAGGGCGCAGGTTCGGCCACCAGCCGGTCCAGATCAGCCTGAAAGGCCAGCGCACCATCTGCGATGCGGGCACTCATGTCAGATGCTCGGTCTGTTGTTGCCACAGGTGGCGGTAAATCTCACAGCTTTCCAACAGCTTGGCATGGGGGGCGACATCGACGACGCGGCCCTGTTCCAACACCACGATCTTGTCGGCCCGGACCAGCGACGACAGCCGGTGCGACACGATGATCACGGTGCGGCCCTTGGCGATGGCGGCAAGGTTGCGGTTCACCACGGCCTCTGACTCGGGGTCCAGCGCGGAGGTCGCCTCGTCAAACACCAGAATCCGCGGCGCGGTCATCAGGGCGCGGGCGATGGCGATGCGTTGACGCTGACCGCCGGACAAGTTTGCGCCACCCTCCTCGACCCGCGTGTCGAAACCTTGTGGCAGGCGGCGGATAAACTCCTCGGCCCCGGCGAGTTTGGCGGCCAGCAGCACCTCCTCCAACCCGGCCTCTGGCCTTGCCGTGGCGATGTTGTCGCGGATCGTGCCGCGAAACAGCAGGTTTTCCTGCAAGACCACACCCAATGACCGGCGCAGATGTTCCAGGTCGATCTGGCGAATGTCGACCCCGTCAATCTGGATCAGACCGGACTGCGGCACCTCGATCCCCTGCACCAGACGCGTCAGGGTGGTCTTGCCCGACCCCGACCGCCCGACGACGCCAATCACCTGCCCCGGCACAATCTCCAGCGAGATGCGGTCCAGCGCAGGGGTGGCGGCACCGGGATAGGTAAAGCTGACCTGATCCAGCATCAGCCGCCCGCCAATCGGGTGCCGCATCGGGCGCGGTTGCAGCCCGCGTTCGGGCTTTTGATCCATCACGCCCGCCAGCATCCGCACCGACAGCGCCGCCTCTTGGTATTCATTGATCAGGCCGACGATCTGCACCAGTGGCCCGGTCACCCGCCCCGCCAGCATCAAAAACGCCACCAGCGCCCCGGTGCTGAGTTCGGATTGCAACACCAGCGCC
>JANNAF010000265.1:0-2269 GCA_031384005.1 Rhodobacterales bacterium
CAATGGTGGCCAGTTCGCCAATATCAACCGCCCCATCGCGGGCGCCACCCAAGACAAGGACCTGCCGGTCGGCAAACACCCCTTCCAGCTTTATTCGCTGGCAACCCCCAATGGCCAAAAGGTCACGATCCTGTTCGAGGAGTTGTTGGCCGCAGGCCACGCCGCCGAATATGACGCCTGGCTGATCAACATTGGCAAAGGCGATCAGTTCGGCTCGGGTTTTGTCGATGTGAACCCCAATTCCAAAATCCCCGCGCTGATGGACAACTCCGGCGCCAAACCCGTCCGCGTGTTCGAAAGCGGGTCGATCCTGATGCATCTGGCCGAAAAGTTTGGCGCCTTCCTGCCCGCTTCCGGCCCGGCCCGGACCAAGGTCATCAACTGGCTGATGTGGCAAATGGGCTCTGCCCCCTATCTGGGCGGCGGCTTTGGCCATTTCTTTGCCTACGCGCCGGAAAAGTGGGAATATCCGATCAACCGCTTTGCGATGGAGGTCAAGCGTCAGATGGACGTTCTGGACCGCCAGCTTGCCAATAACGCCTTCATCGCGGGCAATGACTATTCCATTGCCGATATGGCAATCTGGCCGTGGTATGGCAGCCTGACCTTGGGCACCAGCTATGCCAATTCGGCCGAGTTTCTGGACACCGCCAGCTATACCCATGTCCACGCCTGGGCGCAAAAAATCCTGGCCCGCCCCGCCGTGCAGCGCGGCCGCATCGTCAACCGCAGCTATGGCCCGCTGAACGAACAGTTGCACGAACGCCATGACGCCAGCGATTTTGACCTGCGCACCCAAGACAAGATCGGCAGCTAAGGCAGGCCGCGTTCCATCCTGATCAGGTGGAACGCGGGGCCGCTAGCCCCGCCACCACCTGCGCCGCCACATCCCGCCCCGACGCCCATGCCCCATGCACCGTCGAATGCCAGCGCGGTGAAAACGCCTCGCCGGCAAAGCGTATCGACCCGGTATCCGCCGCCTGCATCGCCCGGCGGCTGCCGCCCCGGCCCGCAGCGGCATAGCTATAGGCCCCCCGCATCCAAGGATTGCCCTGCCAATCGGTGACCGCCGCCCCCACCACATGCCGCCGCACATCCGCGCCAAAGGCCGCCACCAGACAGGCTTCCGCCTCGGCAACCCGCGCATCGCGCCCCAGCCCGGCCCAATCCCACGCGATGCTGCCGCCAACATGGGCAATCAGCTTGGGCTGCGCGCCGTACAGAACCTGAAAGCTTTGCGGCCGCCCCGCACCCTCGGGCAGAACCGAAACGAACGGCACATCAGCCCGGTCAAACGGCAAACGGTCCAGCGCAAAGGCCACCTTTTCATAGGAACCGCAGGGCACATCCGGCACCAGGTCCAACACCCCCCGCACCGGACCCGCCCCAAACCGGATCGCCCCCGACATCAGCACATTGGTCGATACCGTCACGATGGCCGCCTTGGCCTCGATCACCCCGCCGTCAGCCAGTTCGACCCGAACCCCGCCGCGCGCCGCGTCAATCGCCACCACAGCCGCCCCCGTCCTGATCGGCAAACCCTCGGCCAACCGCTCGATCAGCGCCCCCATGCCGCCCGTCACCACCAGATCGACGTCGCTGTCGTCATAACCGCCGTATCCCAGCGCCGAAGTCGCCTCGGGGTCGGCGCTGATCATCAACTGAAACACATGCCGCACAAACGGGGCCCAGCGCCCGTGGTCGGGCTGCACCGCCGCCACCGTCACCTCACGCCCCGCCTCGTACGCGGCATAAACAGCGGCAAACCCCGCCCCCAGCGCCGCCTCCACCGCCTCATCCTCGGCCCCGGTCAACCAGCGCCCACCGACATGGTGCATCCCCGGTGCCAGCCGTGGCTGACGCTCATACCCCCACCCCAGCGCCTCGGCCACCGGGACCAGCGGGTTGACATCGGCACAGTGAAACCATTGCCCGCCCTGATCCCAATGCCCCGGCAGGGATGCCCGGTCGGTATAGGCCCGCCCACCAATTCGGGGCGACGCCTCCAGGATGACATGCGACACCCCGCGCGCAGCCAACACCTGCCCGGCACCAACCCCCGCCGCCCCAGCGCCCACCACGACCACATCCACCATAACGCCTGCCCTGTTTGACCGTGACCTGCACTATATCACCTTGCCAAATCACTGCCACTTGCCGATTAAGCGGCCAGAGCCGTGGCGATGGCGTCGTCACACACCCGCTCTTGTCATCCTGTACGCCGGGATCTTTCGGGGTCCCCTTCCAGACCCCATGATGAGGTCTGTTA
>JANNAF010000293.1:0-13236 GCA_031384005.1 Rhodobacterales bacterium
AACGACTGCGCCAGACTGATCCCCAACGGGAACCCAACCGACCCAAGGCCGATCACCGCGATGCGTTCAAAGCGGTATTTGACCCGGGGGCGGGTGGGCAGCGGATAGGTGACAGGGCGAAATTCGGACATGGGTCCCCTCATGTTGAACAGCCGCGCGGGCTGCTCAACGTCTAGGGCGAAGAACTGAATCAAATCATACTTTCCGCGGGCGCACCGAGGAAAAGTAGGGCGGGGTTAACCCCGCCCTACACCCTAGGCCCGGACCAGCGCCTCGTATGTCGTGGAAACCCGCTTGGTCAGATCGCCCACTTCGAAATTATAGTCACCAATCTGGCCCACCGGGGTGATCTCGGCTGCGGTGCCGGTCAGCCAGCACTGTTCAAAACCCTCTAACTCCTCGGGCATGATGTGGCGTTCGTGCACGGTGATGTTCATGTCGCGCAGCATCTGCACAACGGTCTGCCGGGTGATGCCGTTCAGGATGCAGTCGGGTTTGGGGGTGTGCACCTCGCCGTCCTTGACAAAAAAGATATTGGCCCCGGTCGCCTCGGCCACGTAACCGCGATAGTCGAACATCATGGCGTCCGAACAGCCCTTGGCCTCGGCCGCATGTTTGGACATGGTGCATATCATGTACAGACCGGCTGCCTTGGCGGCATGGGGGATGGTTTCGGGGCTGGGGCGTTTCCACTTGGCGATGTCCAGCTTGGCGCCCTTCATTTTGGCGTCACCGTAATAGCTGCCCCAGGTCCAGCAGGCCACAGCCATGCGGATCGGGTTGCGTTTGGACGCGACACCCATATCCTCGCCCGCGCCGCGCCAGGCGATGGCACGGACATAGGCGTCGGTCAGGTTATTGGCCTTCAACACCGCCTCCTTGGCGGCCTCAATGTCATCCACCGAAAACGGCAGGGGCATGTCCAGCAGTTCGCCCGACATCCGCAGCCGGGCCGAATGTTCGCGCGATTTGAAGATCTTGCCGTTATAGCACCGCTCACCCTCAAACACGGCGCTGGCATAGTGCAGCGCATGGGTCAGCACATGGACATTCGCCCCGCGCCAATCGACCAGTTTGCCGTCCATCCAGATGTACCCGTCGCGATCATCATAACCAGCCATATCATTCTCCGCTTTGCAAATGTTGCGCCGGAAAGGTCCGTTTCGGACATATTATTGCGCAAAACCGCCGGTTTGCTAACAGCGGGGCGCAGACATGTCAACGCGGCTGACGGGACTGCACCCAATGCGCACAGCCAATTATCCAGACGACATTTGGCTGGCGAACAGCTATCACGTCCTGGAACCCAAGCAGGAGATACCAATGTTCGCCCGAATTCTTTTGACCACCACCTTGGCGATGAGTGCTGGTATGGCCAGCGCCCAAGATCTGCAGCCATGGGGGGAGTCTGACTATTGGGCTGTCATGATCGACCCGACACTGGGCAATGGCTGCCTGATCCAAGCCGAGTTTCAGGACGGCAGTCTGGTGCGCATCGGTCTGGATCAGGTGGTGGGCGGCGGCTATGTGACCGTGTTCAACGCGGCATGGGGGGCGATCGAGGCGGACACGATGTACCCGGTGAGTTTTGACCTTGATGGCGAAAGCTATGACGGCGAGGCAAAGGGCATGATTCTGGACGGTGTTCCGGGGGCCGACATCGCCTTTGACAACGTCGATTTCTTTATGAGCATCGCCAAACACCAGACCATGACGATGTTCCAAGATGGGACCGAAGTTCTGAGCATTGACCTGACTGGCACCATGGCCGGTCTGGAGGCGGTTTTGGCCTGTCAGGACGAACAGGGCTGATCTGATCCGGGGGCTGGCGCGTGGCGTCTGCCCCCGTGGGATTTGGGGTTGGAATGGCAATAAAGCTGACTTACCTTCCCGGGCAGGGAGGACGCCATGGCTGAACATGCAAGCGGCAGCGAGGGCCTGCTATTCCTGACGGATGAACAGTTGCGCCGGGGAATCGAGGCGATGTTCTTTGCCTATCGCGGCTTTACCGCCGACCCGGACCGGATTCTGGGCACGATGGATTATGGCCGCGCCCATCACCGGGCCGTGCATTTCATCAACCGCAATCCCGGCCTGACGGTATCGCATTTGCTGGCCATTCTGGGTGTGACCAAGCAAAGCCTGAACCGGGTGTTGCGGACCCTGTTCGAGGATGGCCTGGTCGAGGCAAAGGTGGGCCGCACCGACAAACGCGAACGCCGTCTGCACCTGACCGAAAAGGGTGCAGCGCTGGAGCGGGCGCTGTCCGACGCCCAACGCGCCCGGATGCGCGCTGCGTATCGTGCGGCCGGGCCACAGGCTGTGCAAGGCTTTCGTACCGTGTTGGAGGCCATGATGGACCCTGAAATGCGGCGGCAATATCTGGGCCAGACCGCAAGCCAATCTGCAGGACCACGAGAGGGCGAGGCATGAGCGAGGTACAAGCCCATCTGTTGGTGGTGGATGATGATGAACGCATCCGCGGCCTGTTGCAGAAATTCTTGATCCGGTCGGGATTTCTGGTGTCCACCGCGCGCGACGCGGCGCAGGCGCGGCGGCTGCTGGACGGGTTGGATTTTGACATGCTGGTGCTGGATGTCATGATGCCGGGCGAGGACGGCATTACCTTGACACGCGATTTGCGCCGCACCATGGCGACGCCCATCCTGTTGCTGACCGCCAAGGGCGAGACGTCAAACCGGATCGAAGGGTTGGAGGCCGGGGCGGACGATTATCTGGTCAAGCCGTTCGAACCCAAGGAATTGCTGTTGCGGATCAACGCCATCCTGCGCCGCGTGCCGCAAGCCAAGCCTGCCGAACCGCTGCACCGGTCGTTGCAAATGGGGGCCGTGCGCTATGATCCGGACCGGGGCGAAATGTGGCGTGGGCCCGATCAGATCCGCCTGACCGCGACCGAGGCGCAGCTGATGCGGATCTTTGCCGCCTCGCCCGGTACGTCGGTGCCGCGCGGACGGCTGGTCGGCGATCTGGACCGTGAGGCGGGCGGTGGTGACCGTGCGGTGGACGTGCAGATCACCCGGTTGCGGCGCAAGATCGAGGATGACCCCAAGCAGCCGCGCTATCTGCAAACGGTGCGGGGTGAGGGGTATATGCTGCAGCCGGATTGACTGGCTGTGGCGTCGCCGGGGGTTTCACACCCCCGACTCCCTTGCCAGAGGCAAGGGTGTTCCCCCGTGGGATATTTATGGACAGATGAAATGGGCAGGGCTGGACTTGGTTCCGGGCGGGCACCATTCTGTTGCTCTGTGACTTTGGAGAACCGATATGCCCAGCCAGTTGCCCCTTGAAATGCGCCTGCGCCGGATGGCCAGGCGGTTGGAGGAGTTGGAGCGTTGGGTGGTGCGCGAGGTGGTGCCGCTGGACCGCTGGACGCTGAATGGGGTTTCAGTTGGGCGCGGGTTTGGCTGGACGGATAACGGTGTGCCGCAACCGTTTCGCCATGGGGTGGTCGACATTCCGGGGCATTGGCCATTGGCCGAGGTGCGGTTGCATCTGTGGCTGGGCGGTGAGGGGTTGGTGCGGCTGGTGGGGGATCAGGTTCACGGCTTTGGCCTGAACCCGCCGCATAAGGAGTTCTTGCCACGTGAGCGGCGTTTTGCCATCGAGGCGGATTGCGTGGCGCGTCTGCCGCAGGGGGTGCCGAACCGGCAGGCCGCGATCGGGCGCACCGAATTGGTTTGGATCGAGGCGGATCTGACCGATTTCATCCGGATGCAGCGCCAGGTGATCGAGATGGTCCGGGCGCTGGGTGGCCATGAGGTCGAGCCTTGGCCCGTGCCCAACTATTTCCCGCACCGCAAGCATCCCGGCCATTCCGAGCCGCATCCCGCCTGCCGTCCGGTGATGGATCTGGCTGAGGCCGCGTTTCACCTGCTGGATTGGCCCACCGAAACCACCGCCTATCTGGCGCGGATTGTGGGGACGGGCGAATCGCAGACGATCTGGACATTGCCCGCTGTTGGGGCGCCGCAGCCCTTGCCGGACCGATCCCGCGTCTCGGTGATTGCAGCGCGGGATCATCTGCAGGCGGGTCTGCGCGCCTTGCAGAGCCGTTTTCCGCAGGAGGGTAGCCTTGCCGTCACCGGTCATGCGCATATCGATCTGGCTTGGTTGTGGCCGATGGCCGAGACGCGGGTGAAGGCGCAGCGCACCTTTCACAGCGTCCTTCAATTGATGGACCAGTTCCCCGAGTTCCGCTTTAACCACTCGACCGCGCAGCTCTATGATTTCATCGGTCAGGATGACCCGGCGCTGTTGGCGGCGATCACGGACAAGGTGGCGGCGGGTCAGTGGGAGCCGATTGGCGCGATGTGGGTCGAGCCGGACACCAACATGCCAAGCGGCGAATCGCTGATCCGCCAGTTGCTGTATGGCATCCGGTGGTTTGACCGGCAGTTCGGCAAGCGGTCGACCGTTTTGTGGTTGCCGGATGTGTTCGGCTTTTCGCCGGTGTTGCCACAACTGTTGCGTCAGGTCGGGATGACCGCCGTCTTTACCATCAAGACCAACTGGTCAGAGGTGAACAAGCTGCCGCATGACCTGTTTCACTGGCAGGGGCTGGATGGGTCGCAAGTGGTGATGCACACATTCGAGAACCCGGCGGACGGCTATAACGCCGAGATGGGGCCACGGGCGACACTGGGGACGTGGGGCAACTATCAAGACAAGGATCTGCATGCACAGAGCCTGTTGTGCTATGGCCATGGCGATGGCGGGGGCGGCCCGACCGAGGATTATCTGGCCCGCCTGCGCCAGATGCAGGACTTTCCGGTTGTCCCGAGGGTTGGCCATGTCAACGTATCGGACTGGTTTGCTGGCATTCCCGACCATTTGACCGGGCCTTTGCCAAAATGGGTGGGCGAGATCTATCTGGAATACCACCGCGGCACCCTGACGACCCAAGGCCGCACCAAATACCTGCACCGTCGCGCCGAGCGCGCCCTTGTGACGGCCGAGGTTCTGGGGTCGATGGTCGCCCTGCGCGGCGGCCCGCAGCCCGCCACCGCCGAGCCGCAGTGGCGCATCCTTTTGCGCAACCAGTTTCACGACATCCTGCCCGGCTCGTCGATCCGCGAGGTTTATGAGCAGGCCGAGGCGGAGCTGTCAGGTGTCGTCGCCACGGGCGAGGCGCTGCAACAGGCCGCCTTGGCCGCATTGGCAGGTGACAAAGGTCCCAAGGATGGCCTGATGATCGTCAACCCCGACCTGTCGCCCCGCCCGTTGCGGGTGCAGGCCGCAGGACTGCCGGGGGGGCAGGTGGTCGAGGGCGGGCAGATCCTGGCTGCCCCCGTGATGATTGGCGGGTTGTCGGTCGTGACTTGTAGGATGGGCAATCTGCCCATCTCTGGCGGCCTTTCCGTCTCTGCGCTGCGGTTAGAGAATGATTTCGTCAAGGTCAGGCTACATCAGGACGGCACGCTGGCCAGTCTGTGGGACAAACGGGCGGGGCGGGAATGTCTGGCCATCGGGACCTCGGGCACGATCCGGGGCAACCAGATCTGGGCCTATGTCGACAAGCCGCGCTATTTCGACGCTTGGGATATCGACGAGGATTATGCCGCCAATGGGACCGAACTGCTGGCCACCGGCCCTGCCAAGGTCGTGGAAACCGGTCCGCACCGGGTTGCCGTGCGGATCCAGCGTCGCTTTGGGGCCAGCACCATCACCCAGACCATTCGGCTGTGGGCCAATTCGCCCCGCGTTGAATTCAAGACCGATCTGGATTGGCACGACCGCCGCATCCTGTTGAAATCGCGCACGGCGCTGGCGATCCATGCCGATCACGCCAGTTTTGAATGTGCCTGCGGGGTGATCAAACGTCCGACCCATCGCAACACCCCGTGGGACGCGGCCAAGTATGAGGTGGCGGGTCACCGCTTTGCCGATCTGTCTGAACCCGGTTTTGGCGTTGCCCTGCTGAACGATGGCAAATATGGCCATGATGTTATGGGCAATGTCATGGGCCTTAGCCTGCTGCGCTCGCCGGTTTATCCGGACCTGTTGGCGGATGAGGGGCGGCAAAGTTTTATCTATGCGCTGCTGCCACATTTCGGCGACTGGCACGAAGGCGGCGTTCTGGCCGAGGCCGAGGATCTGAACCAACCGCTGCTGGCGGTGCCGGCACAGGTCGACCGGGACGAAACCTGGCCTGCGGTGCAGGTACAGGGTCGATTGGCGCTGTCCGCGTTGAAACCGGACGAGGGCGGGACGGGTCTGATCCTGCGCCTTTATGAACCCGCAGGTGACCGGGTTCAGCTGCAAATTGCCGTCCCGGATGGTTGGACGCTTGGCCCGCAGGTCAACCTGCTGGAGGAGCCTGTTGCGGGTGACACCACCTTAGGCCCCTTTCAGATCCGGTCATTCCGATTGGTGCGCACATGACCCTGATCCATGACATTGAAACCCCCGCCGTCCTGATCGACCTTGATGTGGTCGAGGCGAATATTCAGCGTGCACAGAGCCTGTTTGACGCGCTTGGCATCGGATTTCGCCCTCATATCAAGACCCACAAGATCCCCTATCTGGCCGAATTGCAGATGAAACAGGGTGCCATCGGCATCGCCGCCCAAAAGATGTCCGAAGCAGAGGTGTTTGCCGCCGCCGGGTGCAGCGATATTCTGCTGTGTTTCAACGTTTTGTCACCGGCCAAGATTGCCCGCGTGCGCGCGTTAAGGGATGTGGCGCATATGACGGTGGTTGCCGATAACCTTGACGTGGTCCGCGCCCTGTCGGCGGGTTTGGTTGACAGTGCTGTGCCGCTGGACGTGCTGGTCGAATGTGACACTGGAATGGGGCGCTGCGGGGTGCAAAGCCCGCAGGCCGCGCGTGATCTGGCGCAGGCCATCCATGCGGCGCCCGGTCTGCGCTTTGCCGGGTTGATGACCTATCCGGCGCCGGGGGCGACGGCGCGGGTGCAGGCCTTTTTGACGGATGCGCGCGCACTTTGCATGGCGGCGGTCGGCAGTTGCGATATTGTTTCCGGTGGCGGGACGCCGTCGCTGCTGGATGCGGGCCTGTCGCCGATCCTGACCGAATACCGCGCCGGAACCTATATCTACAACGACCGCTCTTTGGTTGCGCGTGGGGCCTGCACCTTGGCCGATTGCGCGCTGACCGTGCTGGCCACCGTGGTCAGCCGCCCCACCGATACCCGTGCGATCCTTGATTCAGGGTCGAAATCACTGACCTCTGACCTGCTGGGCCTGACCGGATATGGCACCGTTCTGGGTTTTCCCGATGCCCAGATCATCAGCCTGTCCGAAGAGCATGGCCATGTCGATCTGACCGCCAGCGCCACCCGCCCGACCATCGGGGACAAGGTGCAGATCGTGCCGAACCATGCCTGTCCGGTCAGCAATCTGGTGGACCGGGTGGTATTCCACCGCTCTGGCGTTGTTGTGCGCGAGGCGGATGTCGCCGCGCGTGGTTGCGTGACCTGAAGGGGACAAAATGCTGATCTATGCCACCGATGCCGCGACCCGCCACATCACGCCGCCGGGCCACCCCGAACGGGTGGACCGCATCGCCGCCGTTGAACGCGGCCTCTTGGGCATCCCCGCAACCCGCCGGACAAGCCCGCTGGCCGCGGAGGCGGATATCTTGATGTGCCACCCCGCCCGCTATCTTGCGCGGATCAAGGCCGCCGAACCCACCTCGGGCACCGCGCAACTGGACCCCGACACCTGGATGTCACCCGGCAGTTTTGCGGCCGCCTCGCGCGCGGTTGGTGGGGCCTGTGCGGCGGTGGATGCGGTTCTGGACGGCGAAGATACCATAGCCTTTGTCGCCTCGCGTCCGCCGGGCCACCATGCCGAGACCGAAACGCCGATGGGGTTTTGTCTGTTCGGCACTGTGGCAATTGCGGCAAAAAAGGCTCTGTTACGCCTGAACCGGGTCGCCGTCGTTGATTTCGACGTCCATCACGGCAATGGCACCCAAGACCTGCTGTGGTCCGAACCGCGCGCCCTGTTTGTCACATCGCAGCAAATGCCGCTGTGGCCCGGCACCGGCGATCCCTCAGAACGCGGCGCGTATGGCCAGATCCTGAACCTGCCGCTGCCGCCCGGTTCCGACGGCGCCCATATGCGCTCCGCCTATGAGGCGCAGGTTTTTCCCGCCATTGACGCATTCAAACCCGAACTTATCCTGATTTCCGCAGGTTTTGACGCCCATGCCGATGACCCGCTGGCAGGCCTGAACTGGCAGGCCGACGATTACGACTGGCTGACGCGCCGTCTGTGCGATCTGGCCGCACGGCACGCCAAAGGCCGGGTGGTATCCTGTCTTGAGGGCGGTTATGATCTGGCAGCGCTGGCCCTATCCGTCGCCGCGCATGTGGCTGTTTTGCAGGAGTATTCCCATGGCTGACAAACCCGTCGCCGAGATGAGTTTCGAAGAGGCGATGCAGGCTTTGGAGGCTGTCGTTTCGCAGCTGGAAAAAGGCGATGTCGCGTTGGAGGCGTCGATCACCCTTTACGAACGCGGCGCCGCGCTGAAAAAGCATTGCGCCGACAAGTTGAAGGATGCCGAAGAAAAGGTCGAACTGATCCGCGCCGCCGAGGGGCGTGCGATAGGCACCACGCCTGTGGAGGGGATGTGACGTTTCCGGCCCTTTTGGCCGCCGACGCCGTCCTGATCCAGACCCGCCTTGATCAGGCCCTTGCCCCCTTGGCCGATGAACCCGTCATCCACGCCATGCGCTACGCCGTGCAGGGCGGCAAACGCCTGCGCGGGTTTTTGGTGCTGGAATCGGCCCGTCTGTTCGGCATCCCGCCCGCCCAGTCCGTCAGCGCTGCGGCGGCGGTCGAGGCTTTGCATGCCTATTCCCTGATCCATGACGATCTGCCCGCGATGGACAACGACGACCTGCGCCGTGGCCTGCCCACCGTCCACCGCAAATGGGACGACGCCACTGCCATTCTGGCCGGTGACGCCCTGCAAGCCCTGGCCTTCGACCTGCTGTGCGACCCGGTCTTGGGTGATGCCCAGACCCGTATTTCCCTTGTACAGAGCCTGTCCAAGGCGTCTGGCGCCGAGGGGATGGTTCTGGGTCAGGCGCTTGACATGGCCGCCGAAACCAATCCCCACCTGACCCTTGCCGACATCACCCGCCTGCAGGCTGGCAAAACCGGTGCCCTGATCTGCTTTGCCGCCGAGGCAGGGGCCATTCTGGCCGGTCAGGACCGCACCCCCCTGCGCAGTTATGCCACCGCCCTTGGCCTTGCCTTTCAGATTGCCGATGACATTCTGGATGTGACCGGCGACGCCGCCAAGGCGGGCAAGCGTCTGGGCAAAGATGCCGCTGCGGGCAAGGCAACCTTTGTGTCCCTGCTGGGTCTGGACGCCGCCCGCGCCCGTGCCCAGGCCCTGATTGCGCAGGCCGAGGCCGCCCTTGCTCCCTATTCCGCCGCCGGGAACCTGATTGACGCGGCCCGCTTTGTGATTGCCCGCGAAAGCTAGTACAAATCTGCACAGCGCCCTGTCACAAGGCCCGCACCGCGCCATAACCTGAGATAGCCATGCCAAACCGCCCGAACACCCCGATGCTGGACCGCGTCCACCTGCCAGTCGACCTCAAGGGTCTGACGGACCGCGAGTTGCGCCAACTGGCCGACGAACTCCGCGCCGAAACCATCAGCGCCGTGTCCGTCACCGGGGGTCACCTGGGCGCAGGTCTGGGCGTGGTCGAACTGACCGTCGCCCTGCACGCCATCTTTGACGCCCCGCGCGACAAGATCATCTGGGACGTCGGCCACCAATGCTATCCGCACAAGATCCTGACCGGCCGCCGCGACCGCATCCGCACCCTGCGCACCGAGGGCGGCCTGTCCGGCTTTACCAAACGCAGCGAATCGCCCTACGATCCATTCGGCGCCGCCCATTCCTCGACCTCGATCTCTGCCGCCCTTGGTTTCACCATGGCCGCCGACCTTGGCGGTGACCCCGGCGATGCCGTGGCCGTCATCGGGGACGGCGCGATGAGTGCCGGCATGGCATTCGAGGCGATGAACAACGCAGGCCATTTGAAAAAGCGTCTGTTCGTCATCCTGAACGACAACGAAATGTCCATTGCGCCCCCGGTCGGTGCCCTGTCGGCCTACCTCAGCCGCATGTATGCCGGTGCGCCGTTCCAAGAGTTGAAACAGGCCGCCAAGGGTGTGGTCTCGCTCCTGCCCGAACCCTTCCAGGAAGGCGCGCGCCGCGCCAAGGAGATGCTCAAAGGCATGACCGTCGGCGGCACCCTGTTCGAAGAACTGGGCTTCTCTTACGTCGGCCCGATCGACGGCCACGACCTTGACCAGCTGCTGCCCGTCCTGCGCACCGTCCACGACCGCGCCACCGGGCCGATGCTGATCCACGTCCTGACCAAAAAGGGCAAAGGCTATGCCCCGGCTGAAAACGCCCGCGACAAGGGCCACGCCACGGCCAAATTCGATGTCCTGACCGGCGTTCAGGCCAAGGCGGCGTCGAACGCCCCCAGCTATACCAAAGTCTTTGCACAGAGCCTGATCGCCGAGGCCGAACACGACCCGAAAATCGTCGCCATCACCGCCGCCATGCCCGATGGCACCGGCCTTGACCTGTTCGCCGCCCGCTTTCCGCGCCGCCTGTTTGATGTGGGCATCGCCGAACAACACGCCGTCACCTTTGCTGCAGGCCTCGCCGCAGGCGGCATGAAACCGTTCTGCGCCCTCTACTCCACCTTCCTGCAACGCGGCTATGACCAGATCGTCCACGACGTGGCAATCCAACGCCTGCCCGTCCGTTTCGCCATCGACCGCGCTGGCCTTGTCGGCGCCGATGGTGCCACCCACGCCGGCGCCTTTGACGTCGCCTTTCTGACCAACCTGCCCGGCATGGTGGTGATGGCCGCCGCGGATGAGGCCGAGCTTGTCCACATGGTCGCCACCGCCGCCGCCCACAACACCGGCCCCATCGCCTTCCGCTATCCGCGTGGTGAGGGCACCGGCGTCGACATGCCCACGCGCGGCATCCCCCTTGAAATCGGCAAAGGCCGCCTCATCACGCAGGGCAAACGCGTTGCCCTCCTCTCCTTCGGCACCCGCCTGTCCGAAGTTCAAAAGGCCGCCGAGAGCCTCACCGCAAAGGGCCTCACCCCCACCATCGCCGACGCCCGCTTTGCCAAACCGCTCGACCGCGACCTGATCCTGCACCTCGCCCGCACCCATGAGGCCCTGATCACGGTCGAGGAGGGCGCCATCGGCGGCTTCGCCTCCCACGTGGCCCACCTCCTTGCCGAAGAAGGCATTTTCGACACCGGCCTGAAATTCCGCTCCATGGTCCTGCCCGACACCTTCATCGACCAGGCCTCCCCCGAGGCGATGTACCGCACCGCCGGCATGGACGCGGCGCAGATCGAGGCCAAGGTGCTGCAAACCCTGGGCGTGGCGGTGGTGGGCAAACGAGCCTAAGCCGCGCTGACCCTTTCGGTCGGTCCCACACAAACGCAACGCGCCCGCTGATCACGCCCCTGCGGCGCGGCAATGACGGCAGCGCACAGCGTCACGATTTCCCCAGGGGCCGCCCGTGGCGGTGCTGCACCGACTGAATATGCATCGTTGGTGGGTGCTGCCCGTTCTGGTCTGTCTCGCTGGCTTCGTCATCATGTTGCAACGCGGAACCGGGTCCTTCTCAGGACGATCATCCAATGGCTCTTCTGCCAGCATCGGCAGCCAAAAGGTCTGGATTCTCGGTGAAATAACACTGTACGGCCGACAGTCCGCTCGGTCGCGAAGCCTGCAAGTCGGCGCATTTTTCAGTGCTTTGTCATTTGGCCCGTGGCATACAGGCGCATCTGACCCCTTACCATTTGCTCCTTCCCAAATACTCTCGGGGGGTGAGGCGTCAGGAACAGTCCAACGGACTGTTCCTGACGTCGAGGAGGGCAGACGGCCCCCCTTCCTGGCCCCCGTCCGGCCCCCCCTACTTCGCCAGCCTCGCCTCAATCGCCGCCAACCGCTTCAGCACCTCGGCCTCGAACTTGCTTTCTTCGGCCTCTTTTTCCGCCTCCGCCGCCTCTTGCATCGAATTCACCACCAACCCGACCAGCAGGTTCACGATGGCAAAGGTGGTGACCAGAATGAACGGGATAAAGAACAGCCACGCCATCGGATGTATCTCCATCACCGGGCGCAGCACGGCGTCGGCCCAGCCTTCCAGCGTCATCACCTGAAACAGGGTCAGCGCGGCGCCACCCAGCGTGCCAAACCGGTCGGGCACCGTCTCGCCATAAAGCTGCGTCGCCATCACGGCGGCGATGTAGAATATGATCCCCATCAACAGGAACACCGACGCCATCCCCGGCAGCGACCGCACAAACCCCTCGACCACCCGGCGCAGCGGCGCGGAAATCGAGATCACGCGCAGCACCCGCATCACCCGCAACGCGCGCAGAACCGACAGCCCCTCGTTCGCCGGGGCCAGTGCAATCCCCACCACCATCATGTCGAAAACATTCCACCCCGAGGCAAAGAACCGCCCGCCATAAGCAAACAGTTTGATCCCCAGCTCCACAATGAAAATCGCCAGACAGACCCGGTCCAGAACACGGATCAGCCCGCCCGCCGTCGCCATCACGTCATCTGATGTCTCCAACCCCATCAAGGCGGCGTTGAACACGATCACGCCCAGAATGAAATTGATGATGGCCGGATTTTCGACGAATCTCGCCGCCTTGTCGCGCAAAGTCATGTTGGGTCCTAAGCAATTTGATCTGCGCCGAACCCTATCCAAGACCGGGCACAAAACAAGTTCAGAACCGCAAACCGGCCTGCCGTTTTACGTGCCCTCGACACTCAGCAACCCGGCTAGGCCCTCGCGGTAGGTCGGGAATTGCAACTGCACGCCCAACTCATCCTTGATGCGGTCATTCCTGACCCGCTTGTTCTCGGCGTAAAATGACCGGGCCATCGGCGTCATCTCGGCATCCTCATAGGGCACCATCGGCGGCTCTGGCAGGCCAAGCAGGGTCGCCGCCAGCGACAAGACATCCTCGGGCGAGGCGGGGTCGTTGTCGCAGACGTTGTAGATGGCACCGGGATTGGGGCGGGCCAGCGACGCCTCCAGCACCGCCGCGATATCCTCGACATGGATGCGGCTGAACACCTGACCGGGTTTCAGGATGCGCCGCGCGGTGCCGTCACGCACCTTTTCAAACGGCCCGCGCCCGGGGCCGTAAATCCCGGCCAGCCGGAA
>JANNAF010000294.1:0-2087 GCA_031384005.1 Rhodobacterales bacterium
GCCAAAGCGCGGGCCACCGCGACGCGCTGCCGCATACCGCCCGACAGTTCGGCAGGGCGGCGGTCGGCGGCGTGGGACAGGCCGACCATCTGGACACAGCGGGCGGTTTCAAGGGCGCGTTCGGCCGATGTGCCCTTGTGGGTGGCGTCCACCGCCAGACGGATATTGCCCGCCACAGTCAGCCACGGCATCAGCGCATAGGATTGAAACACCAACCCGCGCTCGGGCCCCGGCCCGGTGGTGGGCGCGCCCTTGAACCGGACGGTGCCATGGTCGGGCAGGGTCAGCCCGGCCATCAGGTTCATCAGCGTGGTCTTGCCCGATCCCGAAAAGCCCAGGATCACGACAAACTCGCCCTCCGCGACCTGAAAGGTCAGATCGCGCAGGACCGGGGTTTCACCGAACCCTCTGGCGACGTGAGAGAATTCCAAAATCATCATGTCACCGGTTGTTGCTGAAGGTGAACAGGGTTTGCAGCGCGAACATCAGGCGGTCCAAGGCGAAACCGATCAGCCCGATGGTCAGAACAGCGACCATGATGCGCGCCAGACTGTCTTGCGACCCGTTCTGAAACTCGTCCCAGACGAACTTGCCCAGACCCGGGTTTTGCGCCAGCATTTCGGCGGCGATCAGCACCATCCAGCCCACGCCCAGCGACAGCCGCAACCCGGTAAAGATCAGCGGCAGGGCCGAGGGCAGCACCAGTTTGGTGATCCGCGTCCACAGCGACAGTTTCAAAACGCGGCCCACATTCACCAGATCCTTGTCGATCGAGGCGACGCCAAGGGCGGTGTTGATCAAGGTGGGCCACATCGAACACAGGGTCACGGTGACCGCCGAGACGATAAAGCTTTTGGGCAATCCGCCCTCGCCCACAGAAGCCGACACGACCATGGTGACGATGGGCAACCAGGCCAGCGGCGAGACGGGTTTGAAAATCTGCACCAGCGGGTTGATGGCGGCATTGGCGGTGGCCGACAGGCCGCACAGGATGCCCAGGGGCACCGCGATCAGGGTGCCGATCAGGAACCCCAGAAACACGGTCTGGATCGAGGTCAGGATCTGCCCCGGAAAGGTGGGTTTGGCGCTGTAGATGCGGGCTTTGACCTCATCCGGCCTGCCTGCGGCGATCAGTTCGGCGTTTTTGGCGTCTTGTTTGATGTAGAACTCTTGCTCTTTGACCACCTCGGCGGCGGCGTCGGCGCGCAGGACGCCGACCTGTTCCCAGACCTGCGCCGGGCCCGGAATGGCCCCCAACGAGGTTTGCACCATGGGGGCGACAGCCGCCCACAGCGCCAGAAAACCTGCGATGGCCAGCACTGGCACCACGGCCAGCCGCCACAGCTCCACCACCTGACCGCGTGGATTGTCGCCCGCCAAGACGCGCCAGATCGGCGTCAGCCAGGCCAGACCCAAGGCGCGAAACCATGGGTCACAGCGCGTGATGGTGCGGTACAGCCGTTCCAGCCGCAGGGCGCGTTGTGCGACGGGTTCCTGCGGCAGGTCGGCGGGGTCCAGTGCGGTCATGACATGCCCCTCAGTTCTGAACCGCGCCGTCGGCGATGGTCTGTGCGCCCTTCAGCCCGATGGTCAGGCTGTCGATATAGGCGTTGGGTTGGGTGCCGTCATAGCGGACGCCGTCGATGAAATCGGCGGTCGGGTCGCGGTAGCCATCGGCGTCAAAGTCGAAATCGGCCTCGGTCGCCTTGCCCTCGGCAATCAGCGCACGGGCGGCCTGTTCATAGATGGCGGGTTTGTAGACCGATTTGGCCTGTTCGTCGTACCATGCGTCGGTCTGCGCCGTATCGATCTGACCCCAACGGCGCATCTGCGTCATGTACCAGACGGCATCCGAGTAATAGGGGAAGGTGGCGTTATAGCGGAAAAACACGTTGAAATCGGGCGCGTCGCGTTTGTCGCCGGCCTCAAACTCAAAGGTGCCGGTCATCGAATTGGCGATCACGGCGGCATCGGCGCCGACATATTCCTTGCGCGACAGAATCTCGACCGCCTCAGCCCGGTTGGCGTTGTTGTCGGCATCCAGCCACATGCCGGCACGGATCAGCGCCTTGGTCAGGGCCAGCATG
>JANNAF010000347.1:0-12498 GCA_031384005.1 Rhodobacterales bacterium
ATGACGGCGCCATTGCCGGTGGCGGCCGCCCACGGCTTGACATGCGCCTCGGTCTGCGCGGCACCGTAGGCACCGCCCCACGACATCACAGTGATGTCTTGGGCCTGAACGGAAAACGCCACAGCCGTCAGGGCGGTGGACAAGATCAGAAGTTTTTTCATTCTTTAGCTCCCAGTTGGTAAAGACAGTTTCGTCTGTCGCCGCGTCGCAGCGGCACCCCCCGTTGTCCGGGGGGGCTTACATTGGGTCCAGCGCCCGCGCATCCGCGGGTGCCCAACCAATCTTGATCTTTTCGCCCGGTGCCAGCATCCGCTGGCCCAGCGTATTGCGCGATTTGATCACGAAATCATCCGATCCCGCAACACGCAACCGCGTGCGGAACATGTCGCCCATATAAATGAACTCCATCACTTCCGCGTCGATGGTATGGGCTCCGGGGGGCATCGCTTCGGGCTTGTATTCCACCCGCTCGGGGCGGATCGACACCAGCGTTTTCGCGCCCTTGGTCGTCACGTTCACCGGGGTTGCGTCAATCACCTCGCCCGTCTCCAGCCGGACGGTGCATTTGCCATCGCCAATCGTCTCGATCGTGCCGGACAGCTTGTTATTCTCGCCGATGAACTGCGCGACAAAGCTGTTGTCGGGGCGTTCGTACAGGTCGGACGGGCTGGCCAACTGCTGGATGCGGCCATCGTTGAACACCGCGACGCGGTCCGACATCGTCAGCGCCTCGCCCTGATCATGGGTCACATAGACCACGGTGATGCCAAGGCTTTGGTGCAAATGCTTGATTTCAAACTGCATATGCTCGCGCAGCTGCTTGTCCAGCGCGCCCAAGGGTTCGTCCATCAGCACCAGTGACGGGTCAAACACCAAGGCCCGCGCCAGCGCGATACGCTGCTGCTGCCCGCCCGACAGTTGCGCCGGACGCCGGTTGATGAATGCGTACATCTGCACCATGTCCAGCGCCCGCTTGACCTTGGCCTCGCGCATGGCCTTGTCCATACCGCGCACCTCCAGCGGAAAGGCCAGATTTTCGCCCACCGTCATATGCGGAAACAGCGCGTAATTCTGAAACACCATGCCGATGCCGCGCTTGTGCGGCGGCACCTGATTGATGTTGCGGCCATCCAGCTTGATCTCGCCATGGGTTGCCGTCTCGAACCCCGCCAGCATCATCAGACAGGTGGTCTTGCCCGACCCCGACGGCCCCAGCATGGTCAGAAACTCGCCCTTGCCAATCGACAGGTTCAGATCCTTGACCACCAATGACACACCGTCATAGCTTTTCTGAACATGTTCAAACGCGACATATGCGTCGTTCTGGCTGGATGATGCCACGCCGTTCTCCCCATGTGCCGACCGTTTTCCGGTCTCTTGTGCCTAAGACTTAATCCGTTGCTGAAACGCATTGCAATTGGCTTTTGCGTCTACAAGGCTTGGCATCCATGAATAACGCCAATCGGGGAAATTGCGCCGCATTTGCCGTCCTGAACGGCATTTTTGTCGTTCATGGGCAAAAATCTGGCACTGTCCGGCTGGGATGGGTCACGCCGGCGATGTCACGCCGCAGCCATGTGGCGGCCTGTGTCCGTGTCAGCAAGGTTGCGCAGCGCGGGCCATAGACTTCCAGCAGCGCCCCCGCCCCGTTTTGGGACAGAATCACTTTGGCCAAGCTGGCACGGTCCGCCGGTGCCAGCGCCGCCACAGCCATGGGCCCGGGATAAAAACTCTCGGTCGCGCAGCCCTCGGCCCACAGGCAGGCATGGCGCGGCAACAAAACGTGGTGATAGCTGACCGCCCTGACGCCCTTGGCCACCCGCGCGCCGGGGGCGAATTCGGCCAGATGGCGGGCACGGATCAGCGCGCCCCCCACCATGACCCCGTGCTGCGGCGACAGGGTCAGGTCGCGCCGGTTGCCAAACCGACCGGCCTGCAGGCGGATCGGGCGCAGGTCGGGCCGGACCTGCAGGTCGTCGCGCGACAAATGGCGACAGGCAGCCCACAACACCGGCACCGCCTGCCCCTCCACCGTCAGCACCATGTCACCCACCGCAATCTCCTCGACCGCCCGTTCCCCCAGCGGGGTCAGGATGCGCGTGCCTGCGGCAAAACAGGGGATGCCCATGGAATACAGCGCCCCCGGCGCCGCAGCGGCGGCCGGGCTAAGCCCGACGATAGTGACCTGTTCGCCGCCCGGAAACTGCAGCACCGCATTGCCCATCCCGTCATCGCCAATGACCACGTCAAAGGCCTTGACCGGGCCGCCCGTGCCGTTGATCAGGTCTGACACATCCAGCTGATCATCCGTCAGCCCGTCATTGTCAGCGTCGCTGCGGTTAAAGTCATGGATGACATCGACACCCGCCCCCAGTTCGAACAGATCCCGCCCAGCGCCGCCAAACAGGGCATCATCGCCCGCCCCGCCCTGCAGCGTGTCATCACCCGCCCCGCCGGACAGGCTGTCGTTGCCCGTACCGCCCTGCAAAACATCGTTGTCCGACCCGCCCTCCAGCGTGTCATTGCCCGCCCCGCCCTGCAACGTGTCGTGGCCCGCCCCGCCCAACAGGCTGTCCGCGCCACCGTCGCCGCGCAAAAGGTCTTGGTCCCCCTCACCCAACAACGTGTCATTGCCATCGCCGCCGTCCAGCGTGTCATCGCCCGCCCCGCCAAATATGACGTCAGAGGTGGCATGCCCCCCGCCCCAGTCATTGCCATCATGGGCAATGATCAGCGAAGGCGTTCCGGGCGGACCCTGCAACGTGGTGTTGGTGCCATCATCACCCGTAACAAGCTGATAGGTGACACCGTTAAAGGTGACATATTCCACCCCGCTCAGGGTATCGACCCCGTCGCGACCACCAACGCTGTCGGTGACAATCAAACTGCCACCCACACCATAGTCAAAACTATAGTCGGTGACAGCGCCGGTGAAACAGGCAGTGTCGGTCCCGCTGCCGCCATCGATCAGGTCATTGCCGGTGCCACCGGTCAACTGGTCGTTGTCAGCACCGCCCGACAGCGTGTCACCATTGCCGCCACCGAACAGCAGGTCATTTCCCGTGCCACCATACAACTGGTCATTGGTGTTGGCCCCGGTGATCTGATCATCCCCGGCGTCGCCATACAGCTGGTCACCCCCCGGCCCGTCTTTATCCAGGGTCGTGATGACGTCATTGCCGTCGCCACCATAAACCGTATCCGACGATTGCGTGACCGTGATCGTGTCGGAACCCGCACCGCCATAAACCAGATCCGTGTCGCCCGAACCGCTGCCGGTGCCGACAAATCTGTCGTTGCCATCCCCCAGATCGACCGTGTCTGCCGACCCCGCCACCGTGCCCGTGGCGTTCTCATCGCTGACCCAGTCATCGCCCGCACCTGCGTACAGGCTGTCCGCCCCCGCACCCCCGACCAACGAGTCATCACCCGCCCCGCCATAGGACACATCGGCCCCGGCCCCGCCGATCAGCGTGTCATTGCCCGTTCCGCCAAAAACCGTGTCATTGCCCGACCCGGTCTGCAGCCAGTCATCGCCCGCCCCGGCGTCCACCTGCATCCCCAGCGTGTCGTTGCCCGCATTGACCGTGTCGGCGTAACCGGTCAGGACAAAGGCCTCGATATCGGTGAAACTGGTGGTAAAACCCTGTGCGCCCAGCGTGCCGTCGCCGGATGTGGTGATGGTCAATACCACGCCAACCGGGGCGCTGGCGGCTGTGACCGTGTCAAAGTCGTCTCCGCCCGACCCGCCAAAGATCACGTCATTGACCCCGGCGTGAATAACATCGCGCCCGTCACCGCCAAACAGGCTGTCGTTGCCAGAGTTCAGGCCGCTATCATTGGTGATCGTATCATTGCCGGCGCTGCCGTAAACCACATCCGACGTGTTGGACGACCCCAACTGGATAAGATCATCGCCCGCGCCAGCGAAAACCGTATCGGCCCCCGCATCGCCCCCGGTGGCCACATAGGTATCGTTACCGTCACCCAGATCGAATGACCCCGTCCCGATGCCCCCGGTCACAAGGTCGTTGCCCGCCCCGCCAAAAATCGTCGTGGGCCCTGACCCAGCCGTCAGCGTATCGGCAAAGGACGATCCGGTGACAACCTCGATCCCGGTCAGTGTATCGCCTGCCGCATCCCCCCCCAATCCGGCCCCAGTCGCCAGATTGACCGACACCCCCGCCCCCGAGGCCGAATAGTCGACCCTATCGGTGCCGCTGCCGCCGTCGATCACATCCGCGCCAGCGCCGCCTGTCAGCGTGTCATTGCCCAAACCGCCATACAGACTGTCGGCGCCAGCCCCGCCGAACAGCTGATCATTGCCATCCTCGCCTGACAGATTGTCATTGCCATCGCCGCCATAGACCGTGTCGGCATCCAACCCCGCCGAAACCCGATCATCGCCCAAACCACCCTCTATCAGGTTCAGGCCACCCAACTGGCCGGCATGGTCGTCGATCGTGTCATTGCCATCACCACCATAAACCGTGGTGTTGCCTGCCCCGAACCAGATCGCATCATCGCCTGCCCCGCCATCCAGCAGGTTGGTGCCCGTTTCAAAATTGCCACTGACATCGTCGATCAGGTCATTGCCATCGCCGCCATAGACTGTGTTGTTGCCTGTGCCGAAATGCAAAAGGTCATTGCCCGCGCCACCATACAGGGTGTCGTTCCCGGCATCGCCATACAGGCTGTCATTGTCAGCCTCGCCAAACAGCAGGTCATTGCCCGTTCCACCGTAAACGGTGTCCTGACCCAGATTGCTGTAAACGCTGTCGTCACCTGCCCCGGCGACGATGAAGTCACCGTTCGCATTGCCCACGGCGGTGCCGTCGCCGTTGTCGACCTTGTCCGTCCCATTGGCGACCGGTTCGACATAAGTGCCGTTGATCAGGTCGTTGCCAGCCGTACCCTCGATGACCCCATTGTCAAACCCGGTCACATAGCGATCCGCCGCCATCCCAAGCGCATTTGAGGTGATCACCGAATTCAGGGTCAGTGATGCAATCGGTTTGGCCTCATATGCCGTCGTATCGGCATTCAGCGATCGCTCTGGCAACAGATACAGGTTGCCTGCGTCATCCTGCGCAACAAGTGCGGTCACTGTCGCCGTGGTGCCGTCGGCATAGGTCAGGGTGGCGCTGTATTCGACCAGCGCGTCAAAAGTCTGGGTGACGGTTCCCGCCGCGTTGGTCGTGGTGAACTGGTCGTTCGAGACGGCGTTGTCTTGGTCAAGCGCGGCTGAATCCCCGCCACGATTGATCGTCGTGATCGAGGTGACCTGCGAAAATAACGGGGTGCCGCCGGATCCATAGGTCTGACCCACCAGCCCCGACGCGTTTTCGGCGGTTGTGTTCCCCTCGGTCGGATCGATCCGGATGGCTGTGTTGCCAAGAGAAATCGCTGTGAATGTCGTGGCCATGCGTTACCTCCCGCAGGTCAGGGCCGCTTTGGCCCGACCCTGCAAATGGCCAACCGCAAACAATCCCAGAACAGCCATGCAGCCCCAATTCAACCGGACAGCACTGTCCCGGCCCAATGGTTCTGACCCAAGCACACCTAATACGGTGTTAAGCCTCAATTTTTCGGGGTATTTTCAGGGCTTTGCGCTGCACTGCCCCAGGTTGCGGCTTGCAGGTATCCCGGGGCCGGATTGGTGCGGATGAAAGGACTCGAACCTTCACTCCGATTAAAGAACAGCGACCTCAACGCTGCGCGTCTACCAATTCCGCCACATCCGCACGATCCGGCCTCGGGTAGGCGGTGTTTAGCCAAGGTCGCGCACCGGGACAAGCAGATTTGCACCCAGTCCCGGCTTTTTCCGGTAGTCACGGTCAGGCAGGGCCCCGGAGCCCCCGTGCCGCTTTGCGTGTCAGATCGCGCGGTCTGCCCCACCCGCAACCGCGCACTGCCCCAACACCGGCCCCAACACTGGCCCCAACACCGGTCCTGTCACCGGTCCTGTCACCGGCCCGGTCACTGGCCCTGACATTGGCCCCGCCACCGGGCGCAGTACACCGCAGGCCAGTCCATACGACCCCGCCCCCGCCCCACAAATCCTTTCCCCAAGGTTAACAAAATTTGCGTTTTCGTTTGTTTTCACTGTGTTGCCTAGGCGTCCAGATCTGGACGCCCCGCCAGCCCCCCTTGCATCCCTCCCCAACCCATTCCATCTTGCCCCGAACAGGAGCATCCCATGGTTGACTGGATCACCCTACCCGGCCTCGCGCCCTATTCCGAAACCCTCGCCGCAATGGAGGCCCATGTCGCCGCCATGACCGAGGGGCGGGCGGATGAGGCTGTCTGGCTCCTTGAACATCCCCCGCTTTATACCGCCGGCACATCCTCCCGCCCCGCCGACCTGACCGACCCCGACCGCTTTCCCGTCTTTACTGCCGGGCGGGGCGGGCAATACACCTACCATGGCCCCGGCCAGCGGGTGGCCTATGTGATGCTGGACCTGAACCGCCGTGGCCGCGACGTGCGCCTGTTCGTGCTGGCGCTCGAGGATTGGGTGATCGACACGCTGGCTGCCTTCAACATCCGCGGCGAACGCCGGGCGGGCCGGGTCGGCGTCTGGGTCAGCCGCCCCGACCGCCCAAACCGCAATGGTGCCCCGGCCGAGGACAAGATCGCCGCCATCGGGGTCAAGCTGCGGCGCTGGGTCAGCTTTCACGGCATCTCGATCAATGTCGAACCGGATCTTGGTCATTTTGCCGGGATCGTCCCCTGCGGCATACGCGACCATGGCGTCACCTCGCTGGTCGATCTGGGGTTGCCTGTGACCATGGCAGATGTCGACGCCGCCCTGATGCAATCCTTTGCCCGGCATTTCCCACCCACCTGAAATCATCCCGCAGCACCGCATTGTGACCCCTTGGTTGCCAACAGAAAACCGGGCAAAGCTTGTCTGCCGCCGACAGGCCGCATTGTACCCCTAGGCCCTGCACCCCAAGGTCATGCCACAAAGCTGCTGTGCGCCACCCCCGCCCTTGCAGCCGACCCCGCAGCCGGCAAGGCTGAGTTCACGAAATGCAGATCCTGCCACAACATTACCGCACAGGATGGCAAGGTGGGGCCAAACCGTTATGGCGTGATCGGTCGGCAGATCAGGTCGCTTGCGGGGTTCAGCCATGGTGCCTCCATCATGGCAGCCGGGGCCGATGGCACTGTCTGGGCCAAGGCGATGCTGGCACCCTGTCTGATCGACCCGACGGCCCTGCTCAAGGCAAAAACCGGCGATTCGTCCGCCAAATCCAAGCTGGGTTTCAAGCTGACATAGGGTGGCGCAGATATGGCCGCCAGTCTCGCATAGGTCCAGCAATCAGGCGCAGCAGGGTATCACTGGCCGCCAACCAAACCGCGCGTTCAAACATCCGCGCTCCATGGCCAGAACGCACCAGCATTTGCCGGGTCATCGGCCACAACAGCGCCCCTTGCCGCGATGGGCATGGTTCGCCACAAGGCGGGATCAATTTGTGTGGTCTAGAACGCTGGTTGGTCCGGTCAACGCCACCCGGACCCTTGCCGCCATTGTGCGGACAAGGCTGCGGGCCACGCTGCGGCCAAGCCGTGAACAAACAAGGAATGGCTGGCGGACATCTGCACGGGCCGCACAGCCGCCCTATGCAACCGAATTGTCTGATCAATTCCGTCCCTGCGACGATATCCGCCATTGCTCTGCTTACGCGGCCACACTAGAACGCTAGATATGCGGAACGGGGGGCTACTCCCGGTCACGTTACAGGTAACCAAAATGGGAGACGGCAATGGCCGACGCAGCCATCCATGGCCATGAACATGACCAGAAAGGGTTCTTTACCCGCTGGTTCATGTCGACAAACCACAAGGATATCGGGGTCCTCTATATCTTCACCGGCGGTTTTGTCGGGCTGATCTCGGTTTTATTTACAGTCTACATGCGGCTCGAACTGATGAACCCCGGCGTGCAATATCTGTGCACCGAAGGGTTGCGGTTTGTCGCAGATGCCGCCTCGCCCTGCTCGCCCGACGGGCACCAGTGGAACGTGATGATCACGGCCCACGGTGTGTTGATGATGTTCTTTGTCGTCATCCCGGCCCTGTTCGGTGGCTTTGGCAACTATTTCATGCCGTTGCACATCGGGGCACCGGACATGGCTTTCCCGCGGATGAACAACTTGTCCTATTGGATGTATGTCGCAGGTGCCACCTTGGGCATCCTGTCGGTGATTGCACCCGGTGGCGAGGGTGGTTTGGGCAGCGGCGTGGGATGGGTTCTTTACCCGCCCCTGTCGTCGCGTGAAGATGGCTATGCGCTGGACCTTGCGATCTTTGCGGTCCACCTGTCGGGTGCGTCGTCCATCCTCGGCGCAATCAACATGATCACGACCTTCCTGAACATGCGCGCGCCCGGCATGACCATGCACAAGGTTCCGCTGTTCGCCTGGTCGATCTTTGTGACCGCCTGGCTGATCCTGCTGGCCCTGCCGGTTCTGGCCGGCGCGATCACCATGCTGCTGACCGACCGCAACTTTGGCACCACGTTCTTTGACCCGGCCGGTGGCGGTGACCCAATCCTGTACCAACACATCCTGTGGTTCTTTGGCCATCCGGAAGTGTACATCATCATCATCCCGGCCTTCGGCATCATCAGCCACGTCATCTCGACCTTCTCGAAAAAGCCGATCTTCGGTTACCTGCCGATGGTCTATGCGATGGTCGCCATCGGTGTGCTGGGCTTCGTCGTCTGGGCGCACCACATGTATACGGTCGGCATGTCGCTGACCCAGCAAAGCTACTTCATGCTGGCCACCATGGTGATTGCGGTGCCCACCGGCATCAAGATCTTCTCGTGGATCGCCACGATGTGGGGCGGCTCGATCGAGATGAAGGCGCCGATGCTGTGGGCCTTTGGCTTTTTGTTCCTGTTCACTGTCGGCGGTGTGACCGGCATCGTTCTGGCGCAGGCGCCAGTCGACCGGATGTATCACGACACCTACTATGTCGTGGCGCATTTCCACTATGTGATGTCGTTGGGGGCCGTGTTCGGTATCTTTGCCGGGGTCTATTTCTGGATCGGCAAGATGTCGGGCCGTCAGTACCCCGAATGGGCGGCCAAGCTGCACTTCTGGGCCATGTTCATCGGGTCCAACCTGACGTTCTTCCCGCAACACTTCCTTGGCCGTCAGGGCATGCCGCGCCGCTACATCGACTATCCTGAGGCGTTTGCCTACTGGAACTATATCTCGTCGATCGGTGCGTTCCTGTCCTTCACCTCCTTCGTGTTCTTCATCGGCGTGGTGTTCTACACCCTGCGCTACGGTAAAAAGATCACCGAGAACAACTACTGGGGCGAATACGCCGACACGCTGGAATGGACCCTGCCCTGCCCGCCGCCCGAACATACGTTCGAGCAGCTGCCCAAGCAAAGCGATTGGGACAAGGGCCACGCCCACTGACCTTTCGACCCTACCCAAGGGCCCCGGTGAAAACCGGGGCCCTTTGCATAAAGGCTGCCATGATCCCTTTCGTCCTGATGCTCGCAGCAGCCCTCGCCCTGCCCCTTGCCCTGTGGCTTGCCGCATCGCGCCACACGGACCCCATGCGCTCTCCCTGACCGCCGCCACATGCGGCCTGCTCGCCACGGGCCTCGGCCTTTGGTTGATGCGCGACATCACGACCATTGAATCCTTGCAGCCCGACGGTGCCACCTACAAAAGTACCTATTACACCGTCACCCCCAGCCCCGTTTTGCGCAACATGGGCCTCCTCTACATCGCCGTGGCGGCAGGCTTGGCCCTGATCGCACACCTTGGGCCCCAGATCATCCGCCGCCTGACCCCGCCCACCTTTGCCGCCTTCCACCTTGGCGCCAGCCTTACCGTTCTGTTCGCCCTATCCCCGCCTCTTCCCATGCCCCGCCGCTACGCTGACTATCCCGCGTATTTTCAGACCGTAAACCAGATCAATTCCCTCGCCGCCGCCCTCGGCTTTTTCGCCCTCGCAGCCCTCACCCTCCTCCTGCTTGCCGCCCTCCTCCACCATGCCATCCGCCGCCTCACCGCCTTGTAGGATGGGCAGTTCGGTCTTTTCGGCTTGCCGGAAAGGCCGGTTTGCCCATCTTCCACGCCGCCCCTTGCCCCGGCCACCGGCGATGCTACACCTTTGCCATGCCCTATGAATGGACCCAAAACCCCGCCGAACCCACCGCCTCGCTGCGGCTCTGGCCCTACCGATCGCTGCCGAAAACCGGCTTTGTCTGGTTCATCGGCGCGACCGCGGCCCTGCTCGCCCTGCCGCTGATCACGCAGCTTGGCACGCCCGCCCTGTGGGTCCTGCTGCCATTCCTGCTGGCCGCCGTCGCCGCCATCTGGATCGCCCTGCAACACAGCTACAACACCGTGACCGAGGATCTGACCCTGACCCCCAACCTCGTCACCCTGCACCGCCACAACCCGCGCGGGCCCGATCAGGACTGGCAGGCCAACCCCCATTGGGTCCGCGCCGCCCTGCACGCCACTGGCGGACCAGTGCCGCACTATCTGACCCTGTCAGGCGGCGGGCGCGAGGTTGAATTGGGCGCCTTCCTGACCACGGACGAACGGCGCGAACTGCACGGTTTGTTGCAACGCCACCTCACTGACCTGCGCAGCCAGCCGCCAACGGATTAGGCCCTTCACCCCCATTCCGAACCGGCTAGACTGACCCCAACCGTGTCACGGGGGGCCTGTTTCATGATCTACCGCTTCACCATCCTGTATGTCGCCGACGTGGCCCAGTCGCTGGCCTTTTTTTACCGCGGCCTTCGGCTTCCCGACAGGCTATCTGCATGCGGCGGGTGACTACGGCGCGTTGGTCACAGGTGACACCAAACTGACCTTCTCCTCCCATGCGCTGATGGCCCAACTGGGCAAGGATGTGGCGACAACGCCACCCCAGCGCCCGTCCTATGAACTGGCATTCGAAACCGACGACGTGGCCGCAGCTTTGGCGCGGGCCTGCGACGCTGGCGCTGTCCTTGTGACACCGGTCACGCAAATGCCATGGGGCCAGACCCTTGCCTATGTCCGCGCGCCCGAAGGCACCCTGATCGAGCTTTGCACCAAGGTCGGCTGAACCCGACCGCCCCGCACTGCAATCAGCCCAGCCGCGCCTTGATCAGCGCGCCCACCGCACCGAAATCCATCTGCCCGGTGTATTTGCCCTTCAGCGCGGCCATCACCCGCCCCATATCCTTGACCGATGTGGCACCAACCTCGGCCACCGCAGCCGCAATCGCCGCCTCGACCTCATCGGCCGACAATTGGCGCGGCAGAAACTCTTCGATCACCTTGATCTCGGCGCGCTCTTTGTCTGCCAGATCCTGACGCCCGCCTTCCATGTACATCCGGACCGATTCCTGACGCTGCTTCACCATCTTGCCCAGCACGGCCAGAATGTCGGCATCGGTCACTTCGCCGCCCCCTTCACCGCGCAGCGCAATCTCGCGGTCCTTGATGGCGCTGGACATCAGCCGCAACCCCGACAAACGATCTGCGGCCTTGGCGCGCATCGCGTCCTTGATTTGGTTTTGCAATTGCTCGCGCAGGCTCATGTTTCGCTCCTTTTGACACCTGTGCGACCATATCGCCGCCAGCCCGCACAGGCAACAGGGCACGCTTTTGCTAAACCTCTGAAAAGGCGTACTATTCCATTTCCGCCAAACCCTTGACCCCACCGCCCCCCGCAACTAGTGTCCGCCAACTTTCCCAAGGGAGCACCCCCGATGACCGATGCCGCCAAACCGACTGCCTGTCTGGCTCTCGCCGATGGGACCGTGTTTTATGGCCACGGCTTTGGGGCCACCGGCGAGACTGTGGCCGAACTGGTGTTCAACACCGCGATGACCGGCTATCAGGAAATCATGACCGACCCGTCCTATGCAGGGCAAGTCGTGACCTTCACCTTTCCCCATATCGGCAACACCGGCACCACGGCGCAGGATGACGAAACAGCCGACCCCGTGGCCGCCGGAATGGTCGTCAAATGGGACCCGACCGAACCCTCGAACTGGCGCGCAACCGGCGATCTGACGACATGGATGACGGCCAAGGGCCGCATCGGCATCGGCGGCATCGACACCCGCCGCCTGACCCGCGCCATTCGCCAACAAGGTGCCCCGCATGTCGCCCTTGCCCATGATCCCAAGGGCAAGTTCGACATTGGTGCGCTGGTGGCCAAGGCCCGCGCATGGGACGGGTTGGTCGGTCAGGATCTGGCGCGCGACGTGTCTTGCACCCAGTCCTACCGCTGGGACGAACAGCTGTGGGCCTGGCCCGCAGGCTATACCCGGCGCGAGGGGCCCGGCCTTCGCGTCGTGGCCATCGACTATGGCGCCAAGCGCAATATCCTGCGCTGCCTCGCCTCGTCCGGCTGCGAGGTGACCGTTCTGCCCGCAACCGCCACGGCCGAGGACGTGCTGGCCCTGAACCCCGAGGGCGTGTTTTTGTCCAACGGCCCCGGCGATCCGGCCGC
>JANNAF010000374.1:0-4610 GCA_031384005.1 Rhodobacterales bacterium
GATAGGACCCGGGGAACTTGTGTTCACGTTCATAGATGCGTTGCAGGGTGTCTTCCATATCCGCCACATCGGTGCCGATGGCGTGGCGGGCGACCTGACGGTGAAACACCTCGGTCGTCAGGTCGGCGTAATAGGTCGACAGCTGGCCCCACCCGGTTGCGCCGGTTTCGGTGGTGACGCGGGTAAAGGTGACGAATTCGTTGCCAAAGGTTTCCAGTTTGGTGATTTTCATGGGGTCAAAGCCACTTCTTCCATTTGAAATACAGGTAGGTGCTCGCCGCCGACAGCACCATCAAACCCAGCGCCGCAGGATAGCCCCAGGTTTGCGCCAGTTCGGGCATCACGGCAAAGTTCATGCCGTAGATCGACGCAATCAACGTGGGCGGCAGGAACAGGACGGCGACGACGGACACGATCCGCACTGTGCCGTTTTGCAGCAGGTTGATCATGCCCAGCGTGGTGTCGGTTGCCTGCGCCACACGGGTGGCCAGATAGTCGCAATGGACCTCAAGTGCTGCAATGTCACGCTGCAAGCCTTTGGCAAGGCTCCGTAAAATCGCTTCGGTCTTTTTGTCGGACAGGCCCAGAATGGCAAAGCTCATCGCCCTTTCCAGCGTCAACAGGGCCAGGCGAACCCGGGCGATCAATTCGCTTTCGCGCCCGATCAGTTGCAGCGCGTTTTGCAGCATCGGCGCCGTGCGCCCCTCATCGCCCGAGGCATAGACGGTGCGGTAGACCTCTTCCAAACCGCGGCCCGCACTTTCCAACAGATCGGCAAGGCGACCGACGATCTCCTCCATCAGGCCCAGGAACAGTTTGTGCGACGTGTCACAGCCCGCACCCCCCTTGTCGGCACGGTCGGCAAAGGTTTCAAACGGGCGGGGGACGTGGTGGCGCACTGTGATCAGTTGCGTGGGTGTCACGATGAAACAGACCGGGCCGGAAACTGGCGCATGGGATTCGGAATAGCCGGGCAGCACCACGGTAAAGTAGTCAGCCCCCGGTTCGCGGTACAGCCGGTTGGACACCTCGATCTCTTCCATATCGGCAAGGGTGGGGACATCGACGCCAAGGGCCGCCACCCGCGCCGACTGGACGGGCATCGGGCGGTACAGATCGACCCAGATCGCCTGAGCCAGATCGGCCTCGGGGTCCAGTTTGACAAGTTTTCCCGCTTCCAGACGATAGGCAAACAGCATGACCGATCCTTTTTCACGACCCGTCCTGCCTAGCCTGCGACGCGCCGCAATAAAAGCCTGTTGCAAGCCGGGCTGGACAAAACTGTGACCGCAGGCCAAACCCTAGGCCAAGGCGGGGGGCGCGCATGGCGGTTGATCTGGTCATATTCGATTGCGACGGCGTGCTGATCGACAGCGAAATCATCTCGGCTCAGATGCTGATTGATGAATTGGCGGGTTTGGGCGTGCAGATCGACCTTGCCTATGTGGCCCGGCATTTTCTGGGGCGGTCCTATCCGACCGTGATGGCGACGATCCGCAAGGAGTTTGGTCTGGACCTGCCGCCTGCGTTCGAGGACCAGTATCGCCAAAGGTTGATGGCGGCGTTTGCGGCCGGGTTGACCGTCATGCCCCATGTCAGGGACGTGCTGGACAGTCTGACCCTGCCCTATTGCGTCGCCACCTCCAGCAGCCCGATGCGGGCGCAAAAGTCGTTGGAAATGGTCGGGCTGGCCGATTTGACCGGCGCGCGGCTGTTTACGGCGACCATGGTGGCGCAGGGCAAACCGGCGCCGGATCTGTTTTTGCTGTGTGCGGCGCGGCATGGGGTGACCCCGGCCCGCTGTCTGGTGATTGAGGACAGTTTGAACGGGGTGCGCGCGGCGCGGGCGGCGGGGATGCCGGTTTGGCGGTTCATCGGGGGCGCGCATCTGAGGGGCCGGATACTGGACGAACCCGACGGCGCGCAGCCCGACGGGCATTTCGACAGCTTTGCCGATTTCTATGACATTCACCCGGATCTGAGGGGGACAAGATGAGCAGGTTTGACACCGAACCCTCGTTGCATGACGAGGCGGCCCGGGCGGGGTGGTTGTATTACGTCGGCGGCATGACCCAAGACCAGATCGCGACCGAGTTGGGCGTATCGCGTCAACGGGCGCAGCGGTTGGTCAGTCGCGCCATGGCCGAGGGGTTGATTCAGGTGCGCCTGTCGCACCGGATTGCAACCTGTCTGACGCTGGAGGCGGCGCTGACCGACCGTTACGGCCTGACGCGGTGCCGCGTGGTGCCATCGCTGGGGCCGGGTGGTGACACGGTGCGCGCCACCTCGCCCGCCGCAGCGGCCGAGTTGGAGCGGGTGTTGCGGATGCCCGAACCCAAGGTGATTGCGCTGGGCACGGGCCGGTCCATGCGCGGCATGGTCGACGCGCTGGAGGGGGTCGAGGCCGAACACCACCGTTTGGTGTCGCTGATCGGGAACATCGCGCCGGACGGGTCGGCCTCGTTCTTTGACGTGGTGATGCGGATTGCCGACAAGGTGCGCGCGCCGCACTACCCCATGCCCGTGCCCGTCGTATCCACCACCGCCGAGGAAAAGGCCGCGTTTCACGCGCTGGCCCCGGTGCGCCGTGTGGTTCAACTGGCCGAGGCGGCGGATGTGATCTTTGTCGGCGTGGGCCAGATGTCGAATGATGCCCCCCTACTGGCCGACGGATTCGTGTCACGCCATGAGTTGGACGAGATGCAGGCCGCCGGTGCGGTGGGTGAGGTGGCCGGTTGGGTCTATGATTCGGCCGGGAATTATCTGGACGTGGGCACCAACCGACGCACCGGGGGGGTCCGGATTGCCCAAGGTTTGGATCGTCCGTCGATTGGCATTGCCGCTGGTGCGTCCAAGGTGGCAGCCATTGCTGCGGCGCTGCAATCGCGCATTATCAACGGTTTGGTCACCGACGAGGCCACGGCAACTGCCATTTTGACGGCCTGAGCGTTTGCTCATGCAGCGAAAGAAAGCTCTTGACGACTGTGGCCATGGTATGAGCATTTACCCATCAGGCGATGTTTTGCTCATTCGCTTTCCAGGGAGGATACACATGAAACTGACAGTTCGCGCGCTTCTCGGCGCGTCGGTTCTGCTTGCCTTGACCGGCGTTGCACAGGCCGAAACTACGATCACCGTCGCCACCGTGAACAACGGAGACATGGTCCGCATGCAGGGCCTGATGGACGACTTTTATGCCAAGAACCCCGACATCAAGGTCGAATGGGTCACGTTGGAAGAAAACGTGCTGCGCCAGAACGTCACCGCTGACATCGCCACCGGCGGTGGTCAGTATGACGTCATCACGATCGGCACCTATGAGGTTCCGATCTGGGCCAAGCAAAGCTGGCTGGAAAGCCTGAACGACCTGCCGGCCGACTATGACATCGACGACCTGCTGCCGGCGATCCGGGGCGGTTTGACGGTGGATGGCAACCTTTACGCCTCGCCGTTCTATGGCGAATCGTCCTTTGTGAACTACCGCAAGGACTTGGCTGAAAAGGCCGGGATCACCATTTCGGACGCACCGACATGGGACGAAATCAAGGCCGCTGCCGCCGCGATGACCGACACCGAGGCGGGCATCTATGGCATCTGTCTGCGTGGCAAGGCGGGCTGGGGCGAGAACATGGCCTTCCTGACCACCATGGCCAACAGCTATGGCGCGCGTTGGTTCGATGAAAACTGGGTGCCCCAGTTCGACCAGCCAGAGTGGAAAGCCGTGATGACGGATTACGTCGAACTGCTGACCAAATACGGCCCGCCCGGCGCGTCGAACAACGGTTACAACGAAAACCTGACGCTGTCGTTGCAGGGCAAATGCGCCATGCGGATGGACGCCACGGTTTCGGCAGGCGCGCTGACCGATCCGGCACAGTCCGAGTTTGCCGACAAGGTCGGTTTCGCTCTGGCCCCCGATATGGGTCTGGGCAAGCGGGCCAACTGGCTGTGGGCATGGTCGCTGGCCATCCCGGCGTCGTCTGACGCCAAGGACGCGGCCAAGGCGTTCGTGAACTGGGCAACCAACAAGGACTATCTGGCCCTTGTCGCGGCCAAGGAAGGCTGGCGCAATGCACCTCCGGGCACGCGTACGTCGCTGTATGCCAACCCGGAATACGCAGCCCTGCCCTTCGCCAAGATGACCATCGACTCGATCAACGCCGCTGACCCGACCAACCCGACGGTCAAGCCGGTTCCCTATGTTGGTGTGCAGTTCGTCGCCATCCCCGAGTTTGCCGGTCTGGCCACCTCGGTTGGTGAAATCTTCTCGGCCGCACTGGCCGGGCAGAAAACGGTTGATGAGGCGCTGGCCGAAGCGCAGGCCCTGTCGGTCGCGGAAATGACCGCCGCCGGTTACATCAAGTAAGTTTGGTGCCCGGCCCGTTCATGGCCGGGCACCCCTGCCCCCCGCATTTCCCAAGATGCGGGGGGCCCTTTTTCAGCAACCCCTGACCCCAAGCGGAGACCACCATGGCGACGCAATCCTCACGCATGGCCGCCCGTCTGATGGTTGCCCCCTCGGTGATCGTGTTGTTCATCTGGATGATCGTGCCGCTGGCGATGACCTTGTGGTTTTCATTCCGGGTCTACCGTTTGCTGTCGCCGGAACG
>JANNAF010000415.1:0-3908 GCA_031384005.1 Rhodobacterales bacterium
ATGAACGCGCCTATGCCGGGGGCCACAAGCGGCAGGATGGACCGGAACGCCTGAAACCGTGTCGCGCCATCGACCATCTGCGCCTCTTCGATGCCGTAGGGCACATTGTCGAAGAACCCTTTGAGGATCCAGATCGCGAAAGGCAGGTTAAAGGTCGTGTAGGCCAGGATCAGCCCCGGCAATGTGCCAACCAGGTCGAGGGAGCGGAAGATCGCAAACAGCGGCACCATGACCGCCACCACCGGCGCCATCCGGGTCGAGATGATCCAGAAGAACAAATCCGATTTGCCGCGAAAGTCGACGCGGGAAAGCGAGTAAGCTGCCAACGACCCGAAGATCACCGAAATGACCGCCGATCCACCCGCCGCAATAAGACTGTTCATGATGTAGCGGCCGAAATTGTTCTCCTGGAACAACGTCTCGTAGTGTTTGAAGGTCGGTGTGAAGTCGAAGAACACACCGATGCCAAGCCAATCGCCTACCTCTGGAAGCTTGAACGCCGCCAGCAGGTCTTTGAAGGACGAGACAAACATGATCACAAACGGCAGCAACGTCCAGACCAGGTAGAGCACCACAAAGATCACCGCCAGCACCCGCAGCACGCGCTGAAGCGGGGTATCATAGTGGACGACGTCACGCGAAGCCATGGGTCAACGCCCTCCTGAAGTGGGTCGGTCGAATACGCCAACCAGAATTTTGCCAAGGATGATCGTGACCACCAAAAGGACCAGCGCAATCGCTGCACCACGCCCTAGGTCGAAGAACTTGAAAGCCACCTCGAAAAGATAAACCGGAAGGATCTTGGTCGAATTGGCAGGCCCGCCGCCTGTCAGGACCAGAATGTGGTCGATGAACCGGAAGTTATCCATGAAACGCAACAGCACCGCGATCAGCAGGACCGGATAAAGGTTCGGCATCACGATGGCGAAGAAATTGCGCGCAGGCGACGCGCCATCGACCATGTTCGCCTCCATCTGGTCGCGGGGCACCCGTTTCAGGCCTGCCAACGCAATCAACGTGATCAGCGGCGTCCATTGCCAGACATCGACCAGCACCAGCGCATACATTGATGTCTTGGCACTGGACAGGATCGAACCCGACCCAAGGATGCCCAAGCTCTGAAAAATCCAGTGATACCAGCCAAAGGTGCCGTTGTAGAGGAACAGCCACAACAGGCCTGCGACGGCCGGTGCCATCATCATTGGCATCAACAGGGCAGTGACCAGAAACTTTTCATATCGCGACCCATTGACGATCAGCGCCAGGAGCACGCCGATACCCACCTGCAAAAACAGGCACATCGCGCTGTATTTGAACAGCAGAACCCATCCGGACAGGAAGCGCCCATCACTGGCCAGATCGGTGAAATTCTTGAATCCGACCCATTCGACCGCGCCCATATCGCCCTTCTGGAAGGCCATCACGATAAGCCAGAAGAACGGATACAGCGAGATGAACGCCAGCAACGCTATAGCGGGGGCCATCAGATAGAAGTAGTAGGCTTTTCGCGCTGCGGGGTTGAACGATGTCGGGATCGGCAACTCTGCCGACAGCGGGCGGGCCTCCACTTCGACCGAAACCTTCCGGGCCCGGAAACGATCTACCGCGTCGATGGTAGATTGCGAGAGAGAAGAGGTTTGGGACATGGGCGGCCTCATTTCTGCGCCCCGTCGTTTCGGAGCGCATCAGATCAAGGTGTCTAGTTTGAAGATCGCATCGCCGCCACAACGGATGCAGCGGCGATGCTATTGGTGATTGCGTCAGCCGGCGTTCAATTCGTCAAGCTGCGCCTTCAACTCGGCCCCCGTTGCCGCAGCATCCAGTTCACCGGACAGCATCCGCTGCGTCGTTGCCGCGATGATCGAGTGATACTCGTTCGCTTTCGGAATTTTCGGGCCGAGGGTGAAGTTCGGGTCCTTGATGCCAAGGTTGTAAACGGCATCGAAGGTCAGCGCGTTCGGCATGCTGCTCGGACGCTGCCCGGCCGCGACTACGTCTTCGCGGGCCAGGACCGACTTGCGGGTCGGTGTGCCGCCAAGACCTTTCAGAACCTCGTACTGATTGTCGGCCGAGGTGGACCACTGCGCGAAGATATAGGCCGCGCGCTGCAGGGCTTCGTCGGCGTTTGCGTTGATCGAGATGCCGCCGATGCCGCAGTTCGTGCCGTTGACAGCCTCGCCGCCGTTCTTGATCCAATCGGGCGCGCCTTTCGGGCACGGCGCGTACCCGGTCTTGCCACCTGCAGCCAGAGATGTCTTCTCATCCTCGACCGAAGCTGCAAATTCGTGGTATTGCACCTGCATGGCGATGTTGCCGGACTGGTACACGGTGTTGAGCTCCAACGTCCCGTTTGCCAGGTTGTCGGGGTGAGACACGTCTGCCAGCGCCTTAAACTTCTCAAGGATCAGGACCGATTGCTCGTCGCCCCAATTCGTGGCGCCCGGCGTCTTTGACCCCAGCTTGTCGTCGATCGCGTAGTCGATCCAGCGACCGTTGGCAAAGCACATGCGCTGGATATCCAGCTGCGTGGTCCAGGCAAACGACCCCTGATGCTGTGCGTACCCATAGGGCACGTCCTTGCCGGCGTCTTTGGCCTTCTTGAAGAAGGTCGCAAAGTCGAGAACGTTCTGCCAAGTCGTGTCATTGGTGTATTCCAAGCGATAGCCGTATTCGGCCTCGAAGTCCTTGGAGTTCGCTTCGAAAATGTCCTTGCGATAGAACGTGCAGGCAACCGCAGCGTCATAGGGCAACGCAACAATGCGGCTGCCATCATAGAACCGGCCACAGGCGGTCAGGAAGTTGTCGAACCACACGTCGTCGCCATAACCTTCGGGGTCTTGCGGCAGCGTTTCATCCCCGATCATCGGCGTCAGGTCGGCGTAGAAGTCCGCAAACGGCGAGCCGATCGGCTTGTCCTGCGAATACTGCAGCACATAATCCGCCGTGCCCGAGCGCAGGTCGATGCCGGCCTTCTGCTGAACAACCGGCAGGTCATCGGTCAGGATCTCGACCGTGATCCCGGTCAGGTCATAAAACGCCGTCAGCTTTTCGCGGATGGCGAAGGACGGCGGCGTGTTTTCAGACAAGAAAACCAGCTTCGAGCCGGCAAACTGTTTCCATTTCGCATCGTCTGACGACTGCGCCGAGACGCGCGTCGCCATGATGGTGGAGTTCAGGCCGACGGCCAGGGATCCTGTCCCCAGCATGGTCGCGCCCGCGCCCCCGAGTTCGAGAAATTTGCGGCGGCTGATACGGGAATGTATCGCCTTTTTCGGCGTATAGAACATGAATTCCTCCCTTTGTCGGAAGCGGATGATCCCGCGTCCCTATCCTCCTTGGCGCGTCCGCAGTGCCCCTACCTCCTCAGATCAGGGCGCTGATTCTTGCGCATAGACTGGAAACTAACCAAGGTTAGCCATTCCTGCAAATTATTTTCTTACAAGTGTGAGCAGAAGTGATGATTGCTATCGATTTCAGGCACTGAAAGAACGAGGCGTTCATCTAATATACTGTAAATACTACATATCTTCTACTGCACTTTCCGGGAAGAAATTTCCTCACCCGTTTAGACTGGACACAAATATTCATGCTGATGGCGCCGGTGGAAGGGATTGTGACGCTGACCTCAACCTGCGAGACAATTTCTTGCAGGGTTCGCACCCCTGTATCGGGCAGGCGAAGTCGGCGTCGTGGCAACAGAATGTCCCCGGCTTGTCAAAGCCGGGGAGCCTGAAAGAAATTTTCGGGTCCGAGCTACCCTAAGTGATAGGTTTGCGGCATCCCGAAAACCCGAGTGTCGATACCTTCCATCCGGGCTTTCAGTTGCAGCGACAAAAACTGCGAGTAGTGTCGCGACTGGTGCAGGTTGCCACCGTGGAACCAGAGCGCCTCTTGCTGCGTCGGTTTCC
>JANNAF010000416.1:0-5559 GCA_031384005.1 Rhodobacterales bacterium
CACATCACTATCTAGAGACTCTAAGAACAAAACTATCTTTGCAGGAAGGATCGAAATCGACGCGAGAGCCAACGTGTATCACACGCCTTGGGCTGAGATGATCAAAGCGGCGAAAACCTCGCTCGCCTGTTGGAATGTCGATACCCAGGCAATCTGGGACCGCTTCGTCGCCTTCAACAAGGCGCGGGGAAACGAGGCTGTTCCAGCAGGGTTCTTGCTCGGATTCATGCGGAAGTGGCGGAGTTCGGCAGGTGCGGGAACGAGGCCGATTGCGGATGCCAAACCTCAGCGCGTGCTTGATCCTTCAGTGCTTGAACTGCACCGCCTGATTGCAGGTGCGCCGAGCAAAAACAGGGAGTTTCACGCATCGGATCTTCGTCGGCTGATCGGCCAAGCGGCATACGATGTGCGCGTCGTCGATGTCGTCCGAAAGTTCGGATGTCCCAAGTTCGCTGCAATCCTGGCGGTCCATGGACGAGCTGTATTGGCCGGGGAGATTCCGAGTTGAGGCCGAGGTTTTCTGGGTGCACCAATCGGCTAGTCGGCTGCGGCCCGAAGATGCGGTATCCGCTGTTCAAAGCCATGCTTCACAGAGGCGAACAGCGCCTCGGGGAAACTGGCCGGCATCTCAGCAAGCGCCGTGGCAAATGCCTGCTCCGCTCTCGTGTGGATGTCCATGAAGATATTCGCGACCTGTTCACGGGAAAACCCGGCAGCCAGACCGGTCTCGACGAAATGGCGACCCTGGATTTCGGAGACCTTGTAGTGACGGCTTTTCCCGGCTCGCATCGCAAGCTTCATGTCCTTGATCTGAAGCTGCCCGGCATCCAGCGAAGGCTGGACGGTCAGCACATCGTAAAGTGGCGTCATGACGAAGCGGCCGCCCGGCATCAGCGCGATACTGAAGTTCTTGGCATGCCCATCGGTCGCGCCGATCAGCCAGAACAGAATGGTGGCTTTGAGGAAGTTGCCCCGGTCGCGCTGCGGCTCGTCACTACCCTGAAGAAGGCCGCAGATCTCAACGATGCCGGGGCCTCCTTCGCTCTGGTACTTTCGGGTCGGCGGCACCGACAGAGCCTGGCAGCAATCCTCCTGTGGCAGCCGGATCAGTCGACCGTCGCGGGCGGGCAACCGGTCGAAACGCTCGATGACCAGCGCCTTGGTCCCTGCGAAGGTGGTAATCTCCGTGCGAGCGACCGGCAGGCCGAACGCGGCCATCAGGCGTAGGCAGAAGTGCTCGTTCTCGACGCTGTCGGTCAGGTCCATGCCGTTGGGCAAGGTGCCGATCACAGGCTTTAGAATATGGGTGGTTGGTGTCGTGCCAGTCGGTTCAACCCACTGGCCGTCATGGAACAGAAGTGCGGTCTTTTCCTGTGCCCCAGTGTCGCGTTGCCCTTAAATCTGGCACGCCGCGCGATTGGCATCGTTTGTTGCCCTTAAATGTGATATTCAGATGTCAGCGAGGCTGGGTTTTTCCCTGTTTCGAAGCGCAATCCGGTCAATTGATGCAAGCAGACGGAGCTCCTTTTCAAACGCATGAAGCCTGGCAACTCTTGCGAACCCATCAAGGGCGGCGCTAAAGGCGAACACTATCAAACGTCCAACCCCGTGAACCCTGTGTCATCTTTAACGGCAAAAATGTCGGATTTAAAGGCAAGATACCACATTTATTGGCAAAGCCGCCCCATTTATTTTGTTGATTTTCGTATACCGCATTTAAGGGCCACGCGACATCTGGCCAGTCTTGATCGCCGCCGGTCTGGTCGGCACTGGTGGTGTGGTCGGTCGCTGACAAACGCGGGAGGTGAATGTCAAACGTGGCTGACCCAGGAATATGGAGGCAAGCCATTTCCTTCAGCGATGGCAGACGCGTTTCCTCTCTTGTTGCAACCGGGCGGCGATCAAAGTGCTTAAGCTCACTGACCCATCTAGGTCGCAGTAGCTTCGACCTTCGGCTTGAAGACCATCAGTAGCCCCAAGGCTACTGTGGCGACTGCAGCCCCGGCAAGAAACGTCGCCCCCGCCCCGAACTGGTCCCACAGCAGTCCAGCGATGGCGCTGGCCAGCAGCAAGGCCAGTCCGCTCATCAGATTGAAAAATCCGTAGGCCGTACCACGCAGGTCGGCCGGGGCAGTGGTGGCGACCATGGTGGCCAGCAACCCTTGGGTGATGCCCATGTGCAGCCCCCACAAGGTGACGCCCGCCAAAACCACAGCCCAATGCGCCCCCGAGGCCAGCACCAGATCGGCAGCGATCAAGACCACCAGCCCAAACGCCAGCAGCGTGGCATGGCTCATCCGGTCCGACAGCTTGCCAAAGGGATAGGCCGACCCCGCATAGACAACATTCATGGCCACCATCACCAACGGCACCAGTGCGATGGGAATACCACTTTGCTGCGCGCGCAGGATCAAAAATGCCTCGCTGAACCGCGCCAATGTGAAAACCGCCCCGATCACCACGATGCGCCAATACTCGGTGCCCAACCGCTGCAAATTGGCGCGCTTTATCGGGTTCGTGCGCTTGGCCACATTTTGCGGTGGCGGTTCCTGCACGCCAACGGCGAGGAGCAGAACTGAAAGTGCGCCCGGTATCACGGCGACCCAGAATACTGCCTGAAAATTATCCTGCCACAGCAGCATCAGCCCCACAGCCAGCAACGGCCCTGCAAAGGCACCCACCGTATCCAGCGACTGTCGCAACCCAAATGCGGCGCCGCGAAGATGCGGAGGGGCGATATCGGCCACCATGGCGTCACGAGGTGCGCCCCGAATACCTTTGCCAACCCGGTCCAGCAGACGAGCTGTCAGCACAATGCCGATGCTGGGGGCCAAGGCAAACAACGGCTTTGTGATGGCACCCAGCCCGTATCCCAGCAATGTCAGGCCCTTGCGGCGCCCGAACCAATCGCTGAGCACGCCGGAAAACACTTTGGAAATCAGCGCCGTCGCCTCGGCTGCCCCTTCGATCAGGCCGACGGTCAGCGCGCTGGCCCCGAGAACGGTGACCATGAACAGCGGCAACAGGCTGTGGATCATCTCGGACGAGATATCCGTCAGCATGCTGACAAATCCCAAAACCCAAATCCCGCGCGGGATCGCTGCCAGCCCAGTGCGCAAAGCGGTCATCGTCGTCCTTTCCATCGGTGACGGCATGGTCGTATCTCTGCCATTGCCGAGACGTGACTCAGTTCAGCTGGATGGGTAAACCATTGTTCGGCTATAACCCAGAGCAAGACAGAACATCGACCGGCGTTAATTTCTTACGCCGTATTTTGCGATTTTTGCCGATCATCGCGGTCTTGTCAGGCATCTTTTTGTGACGGTGATTCATTCTCCGCCCATCGGGCGCATTTCTGCTTTAGCCGGGTCGTCCTGAATGTCTCGCTTGAACAGCGAAATCGACTCCATGACGCCGTCACGTCGGACAAACCGGTGCCAAAGAGCGCCGACAAGGTGCAAAATCAACAGCCGGGCCAAAACCACCAAACCAGCCAGGTGAACGGTGCGCAGAAAGGAAAATCTGTTGGACATGGTCAAGACAACTTCGGCCTTGGCATTAACGACCACGTCAGATGCGGCGAAGTATGCCATGGCAAACCCGCTGACCAAGATTACCCCGATAGCCACATAAATGCAGACATGCACCAGTTTTGAAAGGCGGCGTTCCCACCACGGACCCGCAGTTGGAAGCCTGCTTCCGCCATCGGGGCCACGAACCCAAAACCACAAGAAGGCATATGATGCGGTCAGGACGAGGCCGACATAAACCTCCTGATGCAAAACGGCAGGATGGAACAAAGCTCCTGACGCATCACCATTCTTGACCGCCGCAAAGATCAGAAGTGCGATTGCCAACCAATGAACCCATTTGGTCACCACGGAATGGCCCTTGGCAGGACTGCCGACAGACCGCATTTTCGCACGAAGCTCGTGGAGTTTGAGCATCTCACGGCTCCTTTCAGGATGCAGTGCCAGCCGCATGCCTACGGCGGTTACGTGAAGTTTCGTCGGACAAATGAACTCAGACAACGCTGAATCTTTGCACTGCGCGATTTCCAGAACCTTGACCGCTGCAGAAGCGCCGCAAGAAGAGAACGTGACCGGGCCCGAGATTGTTTCCCTGACCCGGCCTTCTTCACAAATCCAAAGTGATTGCGTCCGATACAGGCCGGGCGACACAGGCAAGAATGAACCCGGCCTTGCGCTCCTTGGCGGTCAGCGAGGTTTTGTCCGGCATATCCACCTCACCGGCCAGCAGTTTGCAGCGGCACGACCCGCACTCGCCGTTTCGGCACGAATAATCCATCGCGATGCCAGCAGCCTCGGCCACCCGGATCACGCCTTCGCCGCGGCGCGCGATCACGGTCTTGCCGCTTTTCGCAAAGGTCATGCTGACCTCTTCATCGGCACCGGGACCGGGTTCGAACGGTAGGGAGGTAAACGCCTCGGTGAAGATTGCGCCTTCATTGACACCAAGCCCGTCCAGCATCGGCAAAACAGCTGCCATCATCGGGGCCGGGCCACAGAGATGCACCCGTGCGCGGGCAATGTTTGGCACGAAGCCAAGGATCATTTCGGGCGTGAGATAGCCCTTTGCCCCAGTCCAGGCCGGGTCATCCACTACGGTCGGCAGCAGGTGCAGCCGGAAGTTCGGGTGGCGTTTTTCGATTGCGTCCAGTTCGTCGCGAAAGATCACATCGGCAAGGGTTTGCGTGCCGTAGATCAAGGTTACCGGATGGGTCCATGCGGATTCGGTCAAATGGCGCAGCGTGCTCATCATCGGGGTAATCCCAACGCCGCCTGCGATCATCACGATGCCATCAGCCTCGTCCCCCACAAAGGTGAAATCGCCTTGCGGACCTTTGACCGAAAGCAACTGGCCGACCTGCACATTGTCATGCAAATATTGCGACCCGCCGCCCGTCGCCTCACGCTTGACAGTGATTTCCAGAAACCGGCTTTGGTTTGGCGACGATGCAATCGTATAGGCCCGGCGGATCGGCCCATTCGGGGTCTGCAGAGCCAGGGTAACATATTGCCCAGCCTTCCAGCGAAACGGCAACGGAGCGCCGTTTTCGGTCATCAGGCGGAACGTCTGCACCGCGCCGGTTTCCACGAACTTGCGGGCCACACGCAGCCGCCCCTCCCAACGCTCTGCTGATGCGTGAATGGCCTCAGTCGTCGTCACCCCTTGGCGGGCCGCACGGCCTGCGTAGAATGCGCGGCCAATGATGGCCAGCGTCACGATCACGACAGAAATCAGCACAAACACCTTGCCACCATCGGTGAAGTCAATCGGCTTGTCGTTCAGGTTCGGGTTGGTCAGGGTGCTGTGGAACAGAAACGTTATGGCAGTCAGATAGTTGGTAAAATGGATCACCTTCCAGCGCCGGAAACTGAGGCTCTTGCGGAAATAGGATGTGACGAAAATCACCAGGGTGGCGTAAAGCGCAATCGCACCGAGGGTATTTTCAAACGGCTGATACGGCCCAAGGAAGGGCAACAGAATTTCGGTCAACCCAAAGCCCTTTCCCTCTGCCGTCAGCAACAACAACGG
>JANNAF010000428.1:0-8198 GCA_031384005.1 Rhodobacterales bacterium
ATGCACGGCGTCCCGCCATCCTGCAACGCCGCACCGAACGGAGAGCAAGCCAGTGTCATTCTTTGGGTTAGTGTCAGTCCTGATCATCGGCGCCATCAGCGGCTGGCTCGCTGGACGGCTTGTGACGGGATACGGCTTTGGCGTGATCGGCAATATCGTCGTGGGCGTCGTCGGTGCGATGATTGCGCAATACCTGTTTCCACGCATCGGCCTTGGCTTTGGCGGCGGCGCGTTTTCCGACATCGTCCGGGCGACGCTGGGGGCGGTCGTGCTGTTGGTGTTGATCCGGGTGGTCAAGCGCGGCTGATCAGCCGCAATAGGACCCGGGCCGCGCCAGTTGCGAACAGGCGTCCATGCGGGTGCGGTTGAAATCGGTGGCAGCACTGGCGAACATGCTGTTTCCATTGACATTTGTTCCCAGACCCGCACCAACCTTGGTGTAGCCTTGGGCCGAATCCTGCGCCTGCCGCACACCCAGATTGGCGGCCTGCGCGATCTGGGCCAGTGCTGCCTCGCGCTTTTTGGGGTCATCGGACGACCGCAGCAGCACCGTCTTCAACTCGGCCCGCAGGGTGGTGGCACTGGCGCGTTGCCGTTTGACATCGGCAGCGGCGCGGGCCTTGACCTCGGCGGCCTGAGCCGATGCCGAGGCGTTCTTGGCCTTGATTTCGTTCTGCATGCTCAGCCAGTATCCGGTCAACCCACCGGCAAGCGCCCCGGCAATCGTTGCCTGATCTGCGTTGCTGCCGTTCTGTTTGGCCAAAAGGTTACCCAGCAGCGCACCAGCCAAGGCACCACCCACCACCGTTTGCACCCGCCGCGCCTTGATTTCATTGGCTTTACACAGCAGGCGCACCGATTCCAGCGTCGGATTGCTGCAGTTCAGCTTGTTCGCCAGAGCCGGATGCGACCACAACAACAGGGCGGACAAGATCAAGGCCTTGCGCATGCGATCCTCCTGAACATCAAGATCAAAGGATGCAGCGATTTTGCCTGTGACGCAACCGTGATGATCACCGCCGCCGTGGTTTGCCGCCGCGCTGTCCGGGTCGTCCGCCGGTGGACCGACCGCTGGATTTGACAGCGGTTTCGACCGCTGCGTCCACGTCGGATTGGCGGGCCAGCGGATCGTCGGCAATCGTCAGTTCAACCGCCTCCAGCCGCTTGACCTCATCGCGCAGACGGGCAGCCTCCTCGAACTCCAGGTTCTCGGCGGCTTTGCGCATCGCCGTGCGCATTGCATCCAGATGGGCGCCAAGGTTGGAGCCGATCATCGGCTTGTCGACCTTGGCCGTCACACGGGCCTGATCGGTGTCGCCCTGCCACAGGCCGTGCAGCACGTCGTCGACATTTTTCTTAATGGTTGTGGGGGTTATGTTGTGTTCGACGTTATAAGCGACCTGCCGTTCGCGGCGGCGGGTCGTCTCGGCAATCGCGCGTTCCATGCTGCCGGTGATGCGGTCGGCATACATGATCACCCGGCCATCCACATTCCGCGCCGCCCGTCCGATGGTCTGGATCAAGGAGGTTTCAGACCGTAAAAAGCCCTCTTTGTCGGCATCCAGAATGGCGACCAGACCACATTCCGGAATGTCCAACCCCTCGCGCAACAGGTTGATGCCGACCAGCACGTCAAAGGTCCCCAGCCGCAAATCCCGCAGGATTTCAATGCGTTCCAGCGTGTCGATGTCGCTGTGCATATAGCGGATCCGGATGCCCTGTTCGTGCATGTATTCGGTCAGATCCTCGGCCATGCGCTTGGTCAGGGTGGTGACCAAGGTGCGGTAACCCGCCTTGGCGACGCGGCGCACCTCATCCAGCAGATCATCGACCTGCATTTCGACGGGGCGGATTTCGATTTGCGGGTCAACAAGACCGGTCGGGCGGATGACCTGTTCGGTGAACACGCCACCGGTCTGCTCCAATTCCCACGCGGCCGGGGTGGCGGATACAAAGATGGATTGCGGGCGCATCGCGTCCCACTCCTCGAACTTCAGCGGGCGGTTGTCCATGCAGGATGGAAGGCGGAACCCGTGTTCGGCCAACACGAATTTGCGACGATAGTCGCCCTTGTACATGCCCCCGATCTGCGGGACGGAAACGTGGGATTCATCTGCAAAAACAATGGCATTGTCGGGGATGAATTCGAACAGGGTCGGTGGTGGTTCCCCCGGTGCACGGCCTGTCAGATAGCGGGAATAGTTCTCGATCCCGGCACAGGCACCGGTCGCCTCCATCATCTCGATATCGAAATTGGTGCGTTGTTCAAGCCGCTGCGCCTCCAACAGCTTGCCCTCGCCGACCAATTGGTCAAGCCGCTGTTGCAGTTCGAACTTGATGGCCTTGGTAGCCTGCTGCATTGTCGGGCGCGGGGTCACATAGTGGCTGTTGGCATAGACCCGGATCTGGTTGAACGTATCGGTTTTCACCCCGGTCAGGGGGTCAAACTCGGTAATGGATTCAAGCTCTTCACCAAAGAATGACATGCGCCATGCCCGGTCTTCCAGGTGGGCGGGCCAGACCTCGACGCTGTCGCCGCGCACCCGGAATGTCCCGCGCTGAAACGCCTGATCGTTGCGTTTGAAGGCCTGCGCCACCAGTTCGGCAATCACGCGGCGTTGGTCATAAGACTGGCCAACCACCATATCCTGCGTCATGGCCGAATAGGTTTCGACCGACCCGATGCCATAGATGCACGACACCGAGGCGACGATGATCACATCATCCCGTTCCAGCAGCGACCTTGTGGCCGAGTGGCGCATCCGGTCGATCTGTTCGTTGATCTGGCTTTCCTTTTCAATGAAGGTGTCAGACCGCGCAACATAGGCCTCGGGTTGGTAATAGTCATAGTAGCTGACAAAGTATTCGACGGCGTTGTCAGGGAAAAACCCTTTGAATTCAGCGTATAACTGGGCGGCAAGCGTCTTGTTCGGGGCAAGGATTATGGCGGGGCGCTGCGTCTCCTCGATCACCTTGGCCATGGTAAAGGTTTTGCCGGTACCGGTTGCGCCCAACAAGACCTGATCCCGGTCGCCGGACAAAACGCCCCTCGACAGTTCGGCAATGGCCGTTGGCTGGTCGCCTGCCGGCTGAAACTGGGTCTGCATCTGAAATCGGCGGCCACCCTCCAGCTTGGGCCGCGACAGGACCTCGGGGCGTTCGGCAAGGGCGTTGGTGTTATTGTGGGGCATCTGATTCCCTCCAGCCCCCTAGTCTATTCTGTTTTTGTTCACGGGGAAGGGGGCAGGTCACCGACTGTTTACCTTTCCTGCCGAAGGGTGAAGGAAAGCGGTTCAATCTTTATGATATCGCCGAAAAAGCTTGCATCTTTTGGTTGAAATCCGGGTCAGAAGCAGACAGATTAATGTTGCAAGCAGCAAACTGCGCTGTCGGCTGGTTGCACCACACACCCCACCCACTCCCAGTAACCAGCCGACAGCCCTTCTGCAAACCGGAACAGACTTGCGCTTTCCCCTCAGTTTCGGAATAAAGCGTGCAGCCCTAATTCTGAGGTTTCCATGCGCGCACGCATCTATCAACCCGCCAAAACCGCCATGCAGTCTGGCACCGCCAAGGCCAAGGGGTGGGTTTTGGAATTTGCCCCGGATTCCAGCCGCGCCATCGACCCCTTGATGGGTTGGACATCTTCGGATGACACACAAGCGCAGGTTCGGTTAAGATTTGACAGCCGCGAGGCGGCGGAAGCCTATGCCAATGAAAAGGGAATCGCGTTTGACGTGACAGACCCGAAATCCCGCAAGCCGATCATTCGCCCCCGCGGTTACGGCGAGAATTTTGCGACGGACCGCAAGGGTGTTTGGACACACTGATCTATAACCGGCCCAAAGCGGGGCTATTTTTGAAAAACAGGGGTTTGATATGACCAGAACAGCACTTCTTGCCGTACTGCCGTTAGTGTTTTTCGGCAGCAATGCATTTGCCGAGGCCACCGAAGAGGGGGCCGCGCGTCTGATGCAGGTGTTCCAGACTTACCTTGGCACGACCGAAGGTGTCGTGACGGTCGCGCTGGATGGCGACAGCTATACCTTGACGCTGGACGCAAGCCCGTTTGCGGCCGTTGCGGCCGAGGCGGGCGGTTCCTACACGATGTCGCCAATGGTCATGACCCTGACCGACAATGGCGACGGCACATGGGAAGTGCTGCAGGATCAGGCGATGACGATGTCCTTCAGCGCGCCCGGTGCCGCCGATGTGACCGCCACCGTCGAGTCCCTGACCTCTGAAGGCGTCTTTGACGAGGCATTGATGAGCTTTACCTCGTCGACCACCGAAATGACCAACCTGACGATGGTGCAAAAGATCACCGATCCGACGACGGGTGAAATGACGGTCAACGTGGCCGTCGAATCGGCGACCTATGACGCGACCGCCGTTGAAGGTGCGGCTGGTGGGGTCGATAACACCATCACCATGGAACTGACTGGGCTGAGCCAGGAGTTCACCCTGCCCGCCAGTGAGGGTACGCCCGCCATGCCAATCACGATGACCGCCGAAAGCATGACCCAGACAGGCAAGATTGACGGTCTGCGTCCTGACGCGTTCTATCAGATGATGGCGTGGTTCGTCGCCAACCCGACCGAGGAGGCGAAGATTGCGCAAAAAGCCGGGATTAAATCGATCCTGCAGGCCGGTTTGCCGCTGTTTTCCGCCATGACCACAACCAGCCTTGGCAAAAACGTCGCCGTAACCACCCCAATGGGTGGCGTGTCCATGGCGGAAGTCGGGATCGACGTTGATCTGAACGGGCTGGTCGCGGATGGCAAGTTCCGCGAGGCGATTTCGATCAAGGGCCTGACCCTTCCCGTCGAAATGATCCCTGCATGGGCCGTGCCGATCCTGCCCAAGGATGTGTCGCTGGATTTCCAAGTGACGGATTTTGACGCGGCAGCCGCTGTAAATGTGGCGATGGGCCTGTTCGATCTGCCTGCCGGAGCCGCGCCTGACGACGCCTTTAATGCCGCCATGTTGGCCGCCCTGCTGCCAACGGGAACCGTGACCATCGGCCTGAACCCGGGTGGAATATCCGGTGACGGCTATGCCCTGACCTTCGAAGGGGCGATGAAGGCTGGGCCGGAAACCGAAATCCCGACCGGCACGGCCAAGATCACACTTGCGGGCATCGAAACCCTGCAAGCGGCCCTTGATGCCGCGCCGGACGACATCAAAGGACAGGCGATGATGGGTGTTGGCATGGCGCAGGGCATGGCCAAACCCGGCCCGAACGGCGAACTGGTCTGGGAGATTGATGCAAGCGTTCCGGGCAGCCTGTCGGTCAACGGGACGCCGATGATGGGCGGCAACTGATGGATGGGGCGCGCCTGACCATGGCCAAGGAAAGCCCGCTTGGGCCGGATCTGGCGCTTTTGATGGCGCGCCACACCGCTGACATGCATGCCGATACGCCGCCCGAAAGCATCCATATGATGGATGCCAGTGAGTTGGCGATCGATGAAGTGTCGTTTTTTGTCATGCGGCTGGACAGCCAGCCTGTTGCGATGGGCGCCTTCAAACGGTTTGGCGGTTCCCATGCCGAGATCAAATCCATGCATGTTCTGGTCGAAAACCGGGGGCAGGGCCTGTCACGGGTGATGCTGGATCATCTGGTGACCGAGGCTGCGCGGTCAGGCATCACACGGTTAAGCCTGGAGACCGGATCGCAACCCATGTTCGCCCCGGCACGGCGTTTGTATGAACGGTCCGCGTTCACCGAATGCGGGCCCTTTGGGGATTATGTGCCGGACCCAAACTCGGTTTTCATGACGCGCGCCCTTGCATGACAAGACGCGCTGCCGCAAAACAGGCATAGCGGCTCCGTAGCTCAACTGGATAGAGCAAGGACCTTCTAAGTCCGAGGTTGAGGGTTCGATTCCTTCCGGGGCCGCCAATCGGTACACAGCAGGTGCCAGAAAAAGGTGGTGCGTGCGCAAAAGGAAGCAGAAGCGTGCGCAAGGACGTTTTTCGGGCTACCAACGATGCAACAACACGGCTTTTGGCAACCACCGGGGCCTTGAATGGCAAAAGGGCGATTTTGCGGCCTAACGGCCCCACAATCCTGGGGTGGCCACCGGTCTTGCAGGACGTCGGTCATGCTGTGGAAATGTCGAGAGGTTACGGCGAAGCCATCCTGGCTATGCCGAACGCCTATTTCTTGAAAAGCCGCGCGACGTCGGAACGCAAATAGACCGCGCCAAAGTCAACGCCTTCAGGTGCAAAGTGGCACAGCCCAGCCTTCTTCAAGTCGGTGCGAATTGTGTTCCTGTGCCTACCGGTTTCTTCGGCGAGCATCGAGGTGGTGACGAAACGACTGCGGAACGCGAAGATGTCTTCCTCGCTCAAATAGTACCATGTCAGCCCGTTGCGAGGATGCGCCATGCGTCGGGCCGGAGTATGACCGGCCTCAATAAAAGAAATGAAGCCATTCTGGCCGCGAAAGCCGACTGTCCGCGCATAGGCTGCGGCAGGGATCAGGCCCAAGTGCTCGACTGGATCAACTCTCTTGCCAAAGCCATCGATTTCGCTCTTGAGAACCATGAGCTGATGATAGCCGTTGTCACATCGGCCGAGAGTGATCAGCCTCTCCCCAATCGCGGCCAGAATGTCTCGAAGAGAATGCCCACTGCGCGTTCTTGCAAGCTGGAGTGTCTCCCAAGCCTTGTCCTGACTGTTCAGCTCGATGGCATGGGCTTGAAGGTCAGCGAGGAATTGGGTGGCGTCCTGTTTCCGCCAAGGATTCTTGACCTTGGGTACCTTGGTGCGCGGCACCAAGATCCCCTCATCTTTAAGGGTCTGGAATTCAGTCACAGTTGCCCCGAGCTCTGCCCGCATATCCGCAGGACCAACCCATGTTGGAATTTCGTTCAGGAGACCTGCGTACTGCGCGGCAACAAAGGTTCTTCGGTGTGCCGGGCGCGCCTTATCTTCATCAAGAGCCCCTGCTTCTCTGAGAAGGGATTGTAGCAGTTGACTGCCCAAGCCGGTCTCTTTGGATGCGCTGGCCAAGGAATGAAGGTGTCGCTCTGACTGAACCTTGCCCAACACAGTCTCACCCGACGCAACGGGCCAGTTGGCCAAGATCTCGTCCCTCAAGAAGTCGCGGAAGATCGAGAAAGCTTCTTCCTTCAAGTAGAGCTGCGAAAGCTTGACGTAAATATCCCCAAACGCCTTCCGGGGTTCATCTTTGGCACCTCGAGCCTGGCCGGACAGATACTTGAGCGCTTCTCTGATCGCCCCTTCGCCTTGTCTGGCGACGGAAAATCCCTCCGCCTGGGCTTCGCGGAAGGCGTCAACATGATGCGATGCCTTTGAACGGAGCAACTCCGCCCCAAGCAGCCGACAGAAGGTAGTGGCCGCATAAAGACTTTGGGTTGCCAGCCAGGTATCGTCCTTGCCTGTCGCCAACCTGTCGTCCAACCAGTAGTCGTAAGCGGAGGGTTCAATCTGTTTCTTCTCGAGCTTGCCTGCCAAGATCGCGCTCTCGATGGATTGAAGCTGATTGGCCATGTCGTGGCGATCTGTCGGACGCCCTTCGGTCCACAAAAGCACAAGCGGGTGAGCATGCCTGATGCAGACGCTGACCTCGCGAAGCTGCCAATCTCCCCGCATGGCCATGGCATGCGTTGGCCTCCCCGGGTGGCCTTCGGCATCTTGGCGAAGGCATACCGGGCATCCTCTGACTTCGGGGTTTCGCAAGGCCCGCGACACGAAGACCTCGCCCCGAAAAGACATCCGGACCTCTCCAACGCTGGAACCAGTCCAAGAGGTCAGTTCCCGCATGGCCTTTTCGTCAAGACCGCCGCGCACTGCGAGGATGCCAAGAGTATCGGTTTCAAGCTCGACGGCCCGGCGCAAGGTAAAGCCCATGTCGACAGCGAAATCCCGTGTCGACAGTCCGTTGACGGCCGCCAAACGCGCCAGGAACGAGGGGACGGTCTCACGGGCCACCGGCGTGATGCGTAGAGGGAGAGGGGTTCTCATGGGGCGTCTCTATCGCCTTGAACCGGGTCCAGCAATATCGCGCGGCGCCGACTGAGCAGCGGAAACCTATTGCGGAGGCCTCGTCGTCAGCAAAATCGTATGCGGCGTCTGCGCCCCATTGAATTTCGGCTTGCGGGCGGCGGCGATGTGATGAAGCGGAGGGCTGTCGGTAGCTCGTCAGGGACTACGAGACGAGGTCCTTA
>JANNAF010000452.1:0-9782 GCA_031384005.1 Rhodobacterales bacterium
ATTCGTCGGATGATGTTCAAAAGTCCCATGTGGATCACTCCGTTGCCCCCGCTGCTTTCCGCTTCGGGGGTAGGTTCACATGGCTCAGTTCTCAGTGAAAATTATGCGCCTAACCGGCTCACTTCTGGGTGAAAATCAACACGATGAAGGCCAAGGCAGCCGATTACGCGCCCGTGGGCGGCACGGGCTTCTGGAAATCCGATGCAAATTTCTTTGACTCTGCCAGCTCAAATAAATGGGACGGAAAGCTTTCCGAGAAAGAACTCGCACGCTATCGAGAACGGCTCGAGGAGTTGATCCCGGATGCCCGGGCCCGAGACTGGCTGGAACGCGGCGGCTGATTGACATCAATGGCTTAAATTCAATTGGGAAAGGGTCACACGTCCGTATGTTTCGTCCGCATTACAGCCAGTCCGACCTTTGCCCAAGCAGCCGCGGGCACAGATGAGGCAGACCGGGAACTTTCTGTCGGATGGCGCACACCAGCGCCTTGACGGAAAAAAGCTTTGGGTCGATGGTCTATCGACCCAAAGGCGAGGGGCCCGCATTGAAAATCAGTCGCATACGTCTCGCCGACACCGAAGCCGATTTCGATGAAGCGCGCGCTCTTGGCCGCAGTTGGGTGGACTGGCAGCTGAAGGTCTATCCCGAGCTGCGTGAACCGATCCTGAACTACTTCGATCCGGTGGAATACGAGCAGACTTTGGCCGCGCTGCCTGTCGTGCACGCCCGACCGAAGGGCGCGGTCCTTCTGGCTGATCTTGGTGGGTCTGCCGTCGGGTGGGTGATGTATCTGGAGTTGGAGCCCGGCATTGCCGAGATAAAGCGGCTTTTCGTCGACGAGGCCGGGCGCGGCCATGGTCTGGGCCGTAAACTGCTGGAGGCGATGTTTGATCAGATGCGCGGCGATGGCTATCAAAAGGTCAGGTTCATGTCGTCATATTTCCTGACCCATGCCAGAAAACTGTATGAAACTGTCGGGTTCGAGGACATGCCCTTGCCAGGCGATTACCCGGACGAATACCGCGATCTGGACTACTTCATGGAACGGTCGCTTTAGCCGAGATCCCCAAGTAGCTTGCCGCTTGCCTCACAGCTTTCTGAACTGAAGCACGAGGGCACGGTCGTCGGAATGCGCGTGGCCAGGGTTGGAGTTCGTCGGCCACTCCGGGATCAGCGGCACGGTCGCCTTTGTCTGCCAAGGGAACGGGCGGATCATCGTCGGCACTGTCAACCAGTTGCAGGACAGGGCGCGACCCTACCGGATGATGATGAAGGCCGGGATGGCCTGAGGCGGCGCACCGGGATCACGACACAAAAAGTGCGGCGCAGTATCGTGGTGCTGTTCATGTTGCACCAACGGCCATTGGCCTTGATCAAGCTTGGGGTTCTGGCCGTATCACGCAGATGGGGCCAACAACCAGAAGCGACCAGCAGTTCGGACAGCTTTGATGATCATGGCGGGGAGTGGTCACTTAACCAGATGCAGCACCGTGCCGCAGCGTCAATTTACCTGATCAAACGCGATTTACAACTTGGCCAACGGCTTGCCTGTTTTGGGTCGTCCTCAATCCGATTGGATTGAAGGCGATCCGCTCTAAAGCCGGTCGGTCCGCGACAGCCGCCGCAGCATTGCCCAAACGATAAGCCGATGCGCAGGCGCAACAGGGATCATGTAGAGACGGCCAAACAGATTATGCACCTTGACCGAGGATGTGATGGTCAGCCGCCCGTTGGCCACGGTGATGCAGGTCACGACATCCAGATGCGTGTCGCGCCCGGACAGGGTCAGGATATCTGGCGCAATTCGTTCGATCAGGAAGAAATCCAGCGTCTCTCCAACCTGCGGCTGGCTGACCGGGCGCCCTGTGAACCCGCCAATCGGCTTGACGCCGAACCGCGCGGATATCGCATCGCGGATCCGAAACGCCAGCGCAAGACCGGGCAATGGTCGCTCCATGATCCGGTTCCAAGCGTCCAGTGCCGTCATCGGTTCTGGCAATTCGGCGCTGCTTGCATGATAGAAGTTCAGCGCCGCGCGTGGGGCGGCAAGGTCGGGACTGGTCATTTGCCTTTCCTGCGGCTTTGGCCAAAACGGGTCAGCGCCGGGATGATCAGAAAGATGATCCATTGGTTCATCGGCATCACCGTTCCAAGCCGCGTCAGGCCGTAGAAGACAAAGATCGCAGCAAAGCCAAGCTGGATGCCGGACAGGATCGCCTCAAGGGCGGGGTCATCGCGCCGGGCCAACACCCACAGGCCGCCAGCCAGCACCACCAGCACCATTGTGACCATATGCCATAACACTGCGGCAATCGCCACCAGAAATGGATCACTCAACGCCGCCTGTAGCGGGTGGTGAACTTCCTGGCCGCCTCCGAATACGTGAAGCAGAACGGTCAGCCCCATCAGGGCGGCGGCAAGTCGGGTCCAGATCATTTCGATTCTCCATACTTCGGCGTATGGTTTAGATGAACCGCTTGCAGTCGTCAATACGCTGCCGTATGTTTCTGACATGACGACACCCTCCCGCCCCAGACTGACTGCTGAAGACTGGCTGATGGCCGGATTTCGGGCCTTGGCCCGTTCTGGCCCGACGGCCCTTAAGGCCGAGGCGCTGGCGCGTGACCTTGGCACCACCAAGGGGTCGTTCTACTGGCACTTCACGGATTTGCCCGACTATCTGTTCCGTCTGATCCGGCTCTGGGAGGAGCGGGCGTTTGACGCGGTTATTGACATGCTTGACCCTGCGGCCCCGCCGCGTGCGCGGCTGGAGCAGTTGTGCATGCTGGCAGTCGGGTTTCGTGATCCGTCCTATGGTGGTGCGGCACTGGAACCTGCGTTGCGTGCATGGGCGCTGGCGTCAGCGGATGTGGCACAGGCTGTTGCCCGCATGGACGCCCGCCGCAGGGCCTATCTGGTCAGCCTGTGTCGCGAAGCAGGGGTTGAGAACCCCGACGCCTCTGAAGCCCTTTATGCCTTGGTCGTGGGCCTTGAAACCCTTGGCGTGAAAGACGCGCACAACGCCATGCGTTTGGTGCTTGCGGGCATTTGACGTCGGCGATCAGCGCGTTCCCTAAGCGGTCGTTTCGGACGGACGATTGCTATCTGATCTGCGCCACAAATCGGCAGATGGCCGAGCTACCCCTTTTGCCGGACAGGGCCATCCAGCAACAATTGTGATGGGGATGCAGAGCGCGCTGAAGCCGTTCAGAACGGCAACTCTGTCGGATGCGGTGGTATCGGCTGGTCTGATGCGCCAACTGCTCAGCCCGCGCTGCGCCAGTTTCTTGACGGTCGATCCGGTCGGCCTCCTCGATATAGCGGCCGATCTCGGCCTCCTCGATATAGCGGCCGACCTCGGCCTCCATATGTGCCAAGCAGCTCGCGATTTTGCCCGTGGTGAAGTTCCTGTCACGATTATGAACCGCTTTGAACCTGCTGCCATCGACGGCCACGACCCCGCCCTTAAGCACGCCAATCCGGCGACAGAGTTCGACGAACTTCGTACATGTTTTAGGGATCGCCGGGCCATTCTGGCGCCGTAAATCTGCGATCGTCTGGTGATCGGGAACCAGTCGACAGGTGAGCCACATCAACTCGATATTGCGACCGGCATCGCCCTTCAAGCGACGGTTGGAGGGGATCCGGTTCAGATAGCCGTAGATGAAAAGCTTGAGCAGTACAGCCGGGTGATACCCAGGCCACCCGGTGCGTGCGGCGGCATGGCCTCGAAACCCAAGCGCGATCAGATCGAGCTGGTCAACGAACAGACCGACCACGCGCACAGGGTGATCTTCCCCGATCCAGTCGTCCAACCGCTCCGGAAAAAGTGTCGTCTGATCTCGGCTGACGCCCTCGATGAAACTTGCCATGCAAAGCCTCCCAACCATGGGTAAACATAGCATAGATCGGGGTTTTTACGCAGCCTCGGCGGAGAACGGAATGGCGCGGCTGCGGCAGCTACCAATGTTGGTTTCGAGAAGGAGCACCCTGCCAGAGGCAAAATCGCCCAACTTGTCTTGTGGGTTTGAGTCTTAAAGGGTTCGTTTTTCTCGGAGCACAACCAATCTTTCAGCAGCGGCGGCGGAAGCAGGCGACGATCAAATCCAGCACTTCGGCCGGATCGCGCTTCCACCCGTTCTCGGCCGAGAAAATCTCTACCTCGCATAGGCCGTCGTATCCGGCCTATCCTTTGACGGCTTGCCGTATCATGCGCAAGTCCGCTACTCCGTCGCCCATGATACCCCGATCAAGAAGCATGTTGGGTAGTCCCCCCCATCGAGTGGTCACCGCTGAATGTTAGTGCATGTTGCGCTTCGGTCCACAGAACCGATGAAGAACACAGACTATACCTCACTCGCATTCGGTTAGATGAAACGGGTCCGGAAGGGCCTTTACCACTTCGGCCCTCGCACACAGGGGAAAGCCTGCCTCCTGCATCCATTTCGCTAGCAAGACCCGCTCGGCATCGGCCCAGCCGGGATCGCTCACGAACTCTTGGACCGTCAGGTCGGGGAACTGGCCGAGCGTCTCAACGACAACAGAAGTTGCTTCGCCCTTGCGACCCAGCGCGGCATAAGTGCTGGCCTTCATCACAATCCGGAATTTGTCTAACGATCCCGGGGGTATGCGTTCGTACATCAGCGCCGCATCGTCAAACCGTCCGGCCATGAAATATGCACCTCCAAATATCCCGTTCTGCCACATCGGATAGCTCGGGTTCAGCCGGATGATACGGTCGACAATCTCGGCGCCAAGTTCCGGCTTGCCGAAGGTGCTGGCCCAGGTTGCGTAGAACGCCAAAATCTCGGCCGAGCCGGGGCTGAGTTTCAACGCGGTTTCGAATGACGCCTCGGCACGCGTGAAATCGCCCGCACCGCTAAGTTGCATCCCCATTACCACATGGGCCTCGGCGTCAAGCGGATCGAGCGAAACCGCACGCACCGCGTCTGCCATCGCCGCCTTTTTCGCAGCGGCAGCGTCGCCACCGAATCCCTCCGCCAATCCATGGGCATGCGCAAGTTCTACCCAGGCCCGCGCGAACCCCGGATCGATCTCTACCGCCTGCATCAGCAAACGGATTGCCCTGGCGTTGTCCTCCGCAGTGAACTGCTCGATTGCCTCGGTGCCCAAGAGATACAGCTCATATGCCGAAAGGTTCTCCGGCCGCTTGCGTCTGGCCGCCTCGCGCCCGGCGGTCTGCACCAGCCCGGCACCGCCACCGATCTGGTTGGCCACCTGATCCGCTATTTCCGTTTGTACCGCGAAAAGGTCCTCGGCTGGACGATCCCACCGCTCGGACCAGACGTGCGTACCGTCTGCCGCGTCAATCAACTGCGCCGTCAGTCGAACTTGGTCGCCCGACCGCTGGATCGACCCTTCAAGTACGAAGGCGACATCGAGGATCTCGCCGACCTTGCGCACGTCCGCGCCGCCGGCGAACTGCTCCGTCGAGTTGCGTGCCACAACGTCCACCTCCGGAAACCGGGCCAGATCGGTGATGATGTCCTCGGTCAGCCCGCTGGCAAGCCTACCCGTCGCCTCATCGCCACCGAGATTGTTGAACGGCAGCACGGCGATCGACGGTTTCCGCGTAACGGTGTCGCCCATCTGTAGGAACCAGATGCCTGCGGCCAGCAACCCCAGCGATGCCGTCGCCGCCAGCACGGCTGCGGCGATCCGGGCGCGCCCGCGCAACGGCGAGGTGGAAGGGCCCTTGAGTGCCGGTGATGCGAGCAGGCGGTAGCCTTTGCGCGCATGGGTCTGCACCATTTCGCGCCCGTCGTCGCCAAGGGCGCGCCGGATGTCGGCGATGCACTGCACCAAGCTGTCATCGGTGACGAAGGTGTCCGGCCAGACTGCGGAAATTAGGTCGCCTTTTGCGACCACCTTTCCGGAATGCCGCGCCAGATGGGCCAGCACTTCAGCGCTCTGGCTGCGCAGGGTCACGGGATTGCCCTGCTGATCCCGCAGTTCCCGGGAAGCGAGATCAAACGCCATCAACCCGATACGCACGATTTCGGGGTTTTTCGGGTCAGTTTCGGCGTGGTTTCGGGACATATCGCCTCCCCTCGGGTCTTCTGTCCCAACGATATTCCGTCCCGTTGCGAAAAGATACATAGCGCGCTGCGCGTGCCCCCGTCCCCATAAAGAGGAGCAATCCAATGACCTGGACCCTTGCGCACTCCACCCTCGTTGCAGCGCAATCCCCGCGCCTAACTGAATAGCAGTCTCAACTTCACAGAGGAGGTCGAAATGATCAGGAACCACTTGTTGCAATACTTCTTCGTTGTAGCCAGCGCCGTCTTGCCAGTCCTAGGACTGGCCAGCGACGTGTCAGCCCAAGAAGCGCCGAAATTCGTCGTGACCAAGGTGGCAGAAAAGCCTTTGGCCCGGTTACCCGAGGGAAATCTCTATTGGACGGCCGAGACCTTCTCTACACTCGACGCTGCGAAGGCGGCCACGACGGATGCCGCCGTCGCCGTCGAGATTGACGGCATGTCTTGGCTACTGACCCTTGGGCCTGAGGACAAAGTTGGTCATGGCGGTCAATGGATGGCATCGATCGGTCCGATCGACCGGTTCGATGCGCCCTCCTACTTGCTGCGCATCAACGTCAGCGATGCGCAGCCCGGAACCGAAACCAGCGTCCACTCGCATCCAGGTGCAGAGGCAATGTATGTGATATCCGGCGAGGCGACGGTGAATTGGCCCGGCAAGACAGCCGTGATCAAGGCCGGCGAAGGCAGCCCGGGTCAGCCGCCACACACGCCAATGCTCGCCGCCAGCACTGGCGACGACACTTTGAAGGAACTGATCATGTTCGTTGTCGACCCGTCTCAGGAATTTGCGAGACCGGAACAGATGAACTGAGGAATTCTTTGAGCCCTACGCCCAAGAAGCGAGGGCGGCAGCAACCGAGCTGCCGCCTTTTGCGATGCGACCCGGGGCGATGGCGATGCAGATCGACTTGGTCCTGTTGGAGGAACTTCGCTTGAGCCGTTCAGGCCAGCGACCCAGCGTTCTGAGATACCCGGCTCCAACCCCTTGCCGCTACTTCAAGACCCGTCCCGGGATCATTCGCCCGGCAATCATGCTCGACGTCCGTCGACCGTTGTCCCTCAGGAACATTGAGGACCTTCAGCACAACCGTGGCATTGGGATAGGTCGCGAGATAGCGTCGCGACGCCCCCACTACATATTATCAATAGGTTATGGGTGGAGAAGGTTCGACGGCAGTCGCGTCCCCTCCAGCACTCTACCCAATAATCTAGCTGCCGCGTGGGCCAGATGAAGTTCTGAAAGCTGCCGTTCTCAGCTGCACCTTGGAATGACTGTACTGGGCCGCTCATGTCGGTTCAGGTTGACCGGTCATGGCATCTCTGATCGGTCCAGCTTGGCATGGTTCCGGCGGTGTGTCCTACCGATTTACGCGCAAGCGAAGCTGACCCCTGTATTGACCGATGGCTGTGCGACATTGAAGCGCAAAGGTGACGCGGGCGGAGAAGATTTCGAAGCGGGTCAACAATAGGTCAACCTGTTTAACTACTTTGTTCCCTGTTTAGGCCCCTCCGCTGCGGTTGGCTGCGGCGCGATGCGGTTAGAAGGTGGTGCCAGTTCAAGGGGTTATCGCGCAAGTTGTTGAAATCAAAGGATCTCCGATCCTCCGGCAGAAGCGGCTCATAACCTGAAGTTTGCAGGTTGGGTATTTCTGAGGTCGGCTCTATGGTCGTCTGTTCAGGCAACCAGGGGGTCAATGACATCACATTCTGCGCACGACAAAGGCAAGTATTTCTGGAATCGCGCGCCCGCAACCAAATTCCTTTTCTTTCTAGGCTGCGGGAATTTGCCGAGTAAAGTTGTAGGTGTTGCTCGCCGGTCAGTTGGCATCTCACGCGCAACCCATTGATATCTATGGGCTCAAAAATGGTCCTGTTGGGGAAATAATCCAATCATTTCAAGCGAAAAGAGTGGTCTCCAAAACCGAGGGTCGTGGGTTCGAGTCCCCCAACTCCTGCCAAGCCTTTTCAATAGCTTGGACCATGTTCCGGGTGGAACGGTTTTTGGCAGTTGGGGGCTTTGTTGGGAACTTTTGTTCCGGCTTCCTGCGCCTCCCTCTTCATAAGTGGCGATGCTGCCATGCGGGAGTCCCGGCTCAGGTAATGCGCAGCAAGGATTGCCCCCACATCCTTCAGGCTATGCCCGGTAAAGGTGGCAATCTCAGCTTCGCTGCAGCCACCGAGGGCAAACCGGGTCACGGCAGTCCCGCGAAGGTCGTGGGATGCCAGCCCGGCCACTTTCGCCTTGGCGACATTCCTACCCCGTGACATGCGAAAACCGTCGGAAGTCCAAGGCGTGCCGTTCGTCGTGGTCAGGATGGTCACGGCGGTCCTGGGCTTGGCGGCATTGTCCAGCGCCGTCTTCAGTTCGCCCCCGACGGGGATGTTGAGGCACCGCCCGCCCTTGCCTTGTTTCAGGCGGATGTTCTGGCTGTCCTAGGCCGTCCACGTCAGCCGCAACAGGTCGCCTTGGCGCTGGCCCGTCCAGACGGCCAAGAGGAAGGCAAACCACAGGTGCGACGGCGCCACTGCCTTCAGGGCGGCTTTATCATCGGCCAGCCAGATCGACTGGGCGCGTTGCGAACGGTATCGCTTGCCCGGTCTTGCGCAGGGGTTGGACAGGATCAGGCCCCGAAAGACATCCGGCACCCCATGAAACGTCTGGGCCATCCTGCCAATGTGGATCGCCGTTTCCGCATCGAAGGGGACAACGGGCGACGGGGTGGGCGCGGTGGTCGGACCCTCCTTTTCGACGAGGTTTGACCCGGTCGACGGGTAGAGCCTTTTCTGGATTCGGACGGCCAAATCATGCCAGGCGAGAAGGTCATCCGAGGCAGCATCCTGTCGCTGAGGGCAGGAGCGACGGCCACCTTGGCCAAAGCAGCGTCGAGGAGGTGACGGGTCTTTGTGCGCCGCTGGTCGGGCCAAGGCATCGCTGCGGGATGAAAGGTCGACCACCTTTGCGCAAGAGGACATGGCGGGAGTGGTGGCTTTGCGGGCGTCTTGTGTGGCGAATGAGGCGCGTTGGGGGTGCGGGTGTTGTTCACCGGCAGCGTGTTGAAGGCCCGCGCGGTGGTATTGGCGGGGCGGAGGTGACGGATATGCTGACCAGCTCTGCCGGGGCCGAGTTGGGGCGCGGGGTGGGCCACGAGGTGGGCCGCGGGCAGATCACGCTGGCGCAGGCCGAGATTGGCCGGTTTTGTGGGCTGATGGGCTGTGACGGGGCGCTGTATCAGGGGGGCACCAACCTAGATGTGTCTGGCCCATGGGTGGCGGCTGGGGTGGAGGGCGCAGGTGTTTGCGCGCGGGGTGATCCAGTTCGGGATGAGAATACTGCCGGTGTTCCGGCGCGGGCGGGGGATTTCAACCCGGTGCATGTGGACCCCGCCTTTACCGCCGGGACGCCGTTTGGCCGGACCATTGCGGATGGCTGCACCGCGATGGAGCCGATTTTCCAGCTGGTGCAGGCGCGGCTGGGGGTGACTGTGTTGCCGCAGGACACGGGGATGGTATTGCGCTATTTGTGGCCCTGCCATCCGGGAGATACGATTGGGATCGTGGTCAAAGTGGATGGTCCGGGGGGATGCAGTTTCAGTGCGTCAATCAGCGGGGCGCGGCGGAATGTGGGGCGGTCGCGGTCAGGGTTCTGGCGCGGGATCGGGGGGCGGGGCCGGGGTTTGACCTGCTGGCGGGGTTGCCGAAACCGGACCCGCCACCCTT
>JANNAF010000459.1:0-1535 GCA_031384005.1 Rhodobacterales bacterium
TTGGGGTATGGCAGGGCATGGCCAAGCTGTATTTCCACTTTTCCACCATGAACGCGGGCAAATCGACCTCGTTGCTGCAAGCCTCGCATAACTACCGCGAGGGGGGCATGGCGACCTATCTGATCACCGCCCAATTCGACAACCGCGCCGGTGAGGGGCGGATCGCCAGCCGTATTGGCATTGGCGAACCCGCCGACACATTCGCCCCGAACGAGGATATGTTCGCCAAGCTGAAGGCGCGGTTTGCCATTGGCCGTGTCGCTTGCGTCTTTATCGACGAGGCGCAATTTCTGTCCAAGGCGCAGGTTTGGCAATTGGCTTGTGCGGTGGATGATCTGGGGGTGCCCGTGATGTGTTACGGGTTGCGCGTCGATTTCAAGGGTGACCTGTTCCCCGGTTCCGCCGCCCTGCTGGCATGGGCGGATGAGATGCGCGAAGTGCGCACGATCTGCCATTGCGGCAAAAAGGCCAGCATGGTCATCCGGCGCGGCCCCGATGGCCGGGCGCTAAAGGATGGCGCGCAGGTCGTGATCGGTGGCAATGAAACCTATGTGTCGCTGTGCCGCCGCCATTGGCGCGAGGCGGTTGCCGATCATTGATCGGCCCTGACCGCAATCAGCACCCCCGCCGCCACGATCAGCGCCATGCCAAGGATGGACAGCGGGGTCAGCACCTCTTCCCAGATCAGCCAACCCCAGATCGCGCTGGCAGGCAGGATGATGTATTCAAACACCGAAACCCGGGTGGCATCGGCCAACTGATAGGCCCGCACCATCAGCCCAACCCCCAACAGCGACCCGGCCGCCTGAACGAATGTCCAGAACAAAAAGTCGCTGCCGGGCCAGACCAGACCGCGCTGCAAAAACCCCGCGGTGCCCGCAGGTACGGCCACAGGCCACAGCGCCAGCACCGCCAATCCGGTCACCCCGATCAGCCCCAAAGACAAAAAGAACCCCGCCAGCAGCGTTTCGGCGCTTTCGTCCGGGCACCATTTCCGGGTTGCGATATTGCCCATGGCATACATGGCCCCGGCAATCACGGGCAACAACGCGGGCAGGGACGCCCCGCGCAGCGCCTCGGGGCCCAAGACCAGCACGGCCCCGACAAAGCCGATCAGGACGGCCAGTATCCCAACCCTGCCAATGGCCTGATCGTAAAAGTACCGCGATATCAGCAAGACAAAGATTGGCGCGGTGAACAGCCCTGCCGCCACAACGGCCACTGGCAAAAAGGCCAACGCGCCAAAATAGATCACCATGGCCGTTCCGTGAATGGCCGATCGCGCCAACACCGCCCCCAGATTGACCGGCCGCAACCGCAACCCCAGCGGCAGCGCGACCAGGGCAAGGATCACCATGGCCATGGCCGTGCGGGTGGCATGGAACTGCCACAGACCCGTCTCGGCCGCGATGACGCGGACAAAATTATCGGTAAAGCCGATGATCGCGGCATAGACGACAATCATGAAGGCGGCTTGCAGGGTCTTGTCTGGGGCTGTGGCCACGTCGCCTCTCCGGTCTTGTGTGCCGACACAA
>JANNAF010000461.1:0-4206 GCA_031384005.1 Rhodobacterales bacterium
CTGATCCTTTTGCCAACATGGGCGTCTACCGGGTGCTTCATCTTGCTCTCCACATCAATCTTCTGGTCTCACTTCATCTAAGCAAGAACTGTGCCAAGTTGACCGGATCTGACCCATTGTCGAAAATATTCTTCAACTTTCCGGAAAACCTGTTCTTTTGGATAGTTTGAATTATACGCTTGCGTAAAAGCTGAACGGGACTCTGTCTGAATCGCCGTGAGGCGGATTTATCACCCGCACACTCGCCTTACACGGGTATTGCAAATTGCGACGCATTTTGCAATCTTCTGCGCCGAAAGTTTCGCAAAATGCAAATATTTCCACCACAGATGGCTGTTTTTCTGCCCCAAGTTGCGAAAAACGCCCAAATTCAGGGTGCAGGCCGCTGAACATTTGCCCGTCGACTGCTCAATTACCTAGGCCGTTGCGCCCGTTGGATGGCGGTGTGGGCCGGGGGGGGCGATCACGCCAAGACGGCCTCTGCGTCCGTGTCGGATGGTGCTTGCTGGCCTGTTTTGGCGGCATAGGCCAGCCTGATCAATGCGGCCAGACGGGCAACGGCCACGCCCTGCGCCGATGGACCGACGTAAAGGTTGACCTTCATCCGCTGCAATTCGGGCAGGGCCCCGCCATGGGCGATGCGCACGACGTGGCGGGGTTCGGACCCCTCCAGCACGGTATGCACCGCCAGATCGGCGCTGACGCTGGCCTCGACCGTGCGGGTGTTGTCGCTGTCGACCGCCAGAACCCACGGCATCCCGACCTCGTCCAGCCGGGCCTGTACCGCCTGACGAAAGATGCAGCGCTGTTCATAGGCAAGCGGCAAGGGCCGCACTTTCCACGCCTGACCGCCCGGCGCGCCGATCCAGACCAGCTGCAATTCGGTCAGCGTCGTCCCTCCCGGCCCCACCTCATTTTCGGTTGTGACGATCACATCGCAATCGCCGCGCCGGAACTGTTCGATCAAGATGCGCGTGAACGAGGAGAGCAGCCGCACCTTTACCTTGGGAAACTCGCGCGCGAACTGGCGCAACACCTGCGGGATCGCCGGATAGACAATGTCATGCGGCACGCCCAACACCACCTCGCCCTCGAACTGCGGCAGGGTCAGCAACCCGTACACCTCGTCATTCAGGGCCAACATGCGGCGGGCATAGCTGAGCAATTGTTCCCCGACCGGGGTCAAGGCCACGGTGCGGGCCGACCGGTCCAGCACCTCGGCGCCCAAGACATCCTCCAACCGCTTGATCTGCATCGACACCGCTGATTGCGTCAGGTTCAGCACCCCCGCCGCCCGCGTCACGCCGCCGACATCGGCAATCGCCACAAAGGATCGCAGCGAGGTCAGGTCGAGATTGCGCGGCATATCACATTCCTTGATGCATCATACAAAAATCATTCATTATACAAATATGCGCTGGCGCGCTAGACATATCAACAACAAGAATACCAACACCCCCGCCCATTTCATTTGAACATGAGGTTACCGATGCTGACCCTTGCCCGCCCTGCTGGCGCCAGACTGTTTGCCAAACTGGGCCTGACCCTGCCGCAAGTTCTGGACCTGCACAGACAGCGCCGCGCGCTGTTGGCGCTGGACGCCCGGATGCTGAACGATATCGGTCTGACCCCTGCGCAGGCGCAGGCCGAGGGGGCGCGTGCGCCGTGGGATGCGCCACCGACGGCACACCGCAAGGAGTTGTAAAGGTTTTTGTCGGAAATCCTTGAACTCTGGCGCAATGCACCCAATATGTTGCCCATCTGACTGCGGATTTTCCGCGAGATGCCAGAATTTCGGAGGTTACTCATGGCTGACTATCAGACGACCCGCAGCTTCGGCACGGCCGCCGGTGCGGCCGAGATTGACGCAGGCCTGCGCGCGCATATGAACAAGGTTTACGGGCTGATGTCCGTGGGCATGCTGCTGACCGGCGGTGTGGCCTGGGCTGTTGGCACCAACGATGCGATGGTTCAGGCCATCTTCATGACCCCGCTCAAGTGGGTTGTGATGTTCGCGCCGCTGGTCCTTGTGTTCGTGTTCAGCGCGATGATCAACAAACTGTCGGTGGCTGCCGCGCAGCTGTTCTTTTATGTCTATGCCTCGGTTATGGGCCTGTCGATTGCGTTCATCTTTGCAGTCTACACCTCGGAATCGATCGCAACGACGTTCCTTGTCACGTCAATCGCCTTTGCGGCCTTGTCGCTGTATGGCTATGTCACCAAGCGTGACCTGTCGGGCATGGGCACGTTCCTGATGATGGGCCTGATCGGCATCATCGTGGCGTCGGTTGTGAACATCTTTCTGGCCTCCTCGGCCCTTGGGTTCGCAATCTCGGTCATCGGCGTGCTGATCTTCGCGGCTCTGACCGCCTATGACACCCAGTCGATCAAGAACGAGTATATCGAGCATGCACGCCACGCCGATGAGGCATGGCTGGGCAAGTCGGCGATCATGGGCGCGCTGCGCCTGTACCTCGACTTTATCAACATGTTCATGTTCCTGCTGCAGTTCCTGGGCAACCGCGAATAACAGTTCGGACCTGAGCGGATACGACAGGGCCGGGGGAAACCCCGGCCCTTTTCACATCTGGCGCAGCATGCGCACGGCGGGAAAGGCCAGACCCGGCGTGATCGGCACATCGACCGGCCCGACGACGCCAAACCCGACCGCCGCATAAAACGGCACCGCCGTACGGGTTGACAGACAGTCCAGCCAACGCACCCCTTCGGCCGCTGCCGCCGCAAAGACCGCCTGCATCAGGCCCCGGCCGATACCCCGCCGCGTCGCATCCGGATCAGTGGCAACATGGCGGATATGGCCCACAGTGCCGTGCTGTGCGCCCGGCAGCTGGCCGCGCGGGGTGGGCGCGCCAAGGCTGTACCCACCCGCCCCCAACACCCGGCCTGCGCCATCCTTGACCACATAATAGCGGCCAGACGCCAGCAGTTCGGGACGGGCGCGGGCGATCTGGGGCACCAGTGTCACCATGATCGACGGCGGGTAATCGGCCCGCAACAAACGCGGATAGCTGCGCGCCAGCAACGCATCAACTGCGGCGAGGTCGGCGGGTTGCGCAAGGCAAAGGGTCAGACTGGTGTCCATCGACCTCACATAATCCGCCAAAGGGGCCAGTCCAGCCCCGCACCGCGCCACCCACAGGCGTTTTGTGGCGTGGGGCAAGCGTAGCCGCGCTGCAACCCTTTGACCATGCCCGGCAGGCGCGCCACGACCGGTTGCAGGATGGCCCGCCGCGCCGGGGTCACGCGGGGTCCAGCAAAGCCTGACTGTAGCTATGGCCACAGCGCGTGTTGCCCCAGCCCGGCCCATAGCGATGGATCACCACCCGCCGCTCACCCGGCGTGGTGCGTCGGGTCGCGCCATGCGACAGCGCGTCGCAAAACAGCAGTGCTGGCCCGGCCCGCAGATGCACCGCGCCCTCGACCACCGCATCCTCCTGCCGACACCGTTCGGCATAGGGGGTGGCAAAGACCGGATGGGCAAGGCTGCTTTTGGGGCTGCCGGGGATGACCCGCGTGCCGCCATCGCCGGGGCCAATAGCGGTCAACGCGATCAGGATATTGACCTGCCCACACTGCCCACGTCCATCAACCTAGCGATATTGGTTGCGGATCGCCCGTTCATGGCCGCCGCAATGCATCGCAAAGACCCCACCCGACCGATGGACCGATGCGAAACATTCGTCGATGAACAACCCTTGGATTCAGGTCTGATCCACGCCGCAATAGCGCCGCATCCGGGGGGCCATGCCGGATGGTCGATCAAATCCTCAAAGGGTTTGCCGGCATGAACGATGTTTTGCCGCTCCATCCCGGCACGGGCGTTGTTGTCCAGCCATTGCACATCACCCCATCCTTCGCGAAACCCCAGGTCAGGAAAGCCGTCAAAGGCCGCGTTCAGCGCCAACAGATGATCAGGTGCAATCACATCGCGCAGAATCAGATCGCCGTTCAGGTCAAACAGATAGTCCTGCAAATCATGATCTGCCACGCGCCCGCCCTCCGGTTGCGACCTGCAGGGTGACCCGGCTTTCCGGCCCTTTCAAACATCCCAAACGAAAAAACCGCACCCATCGGGCGCGGCTTTTTCGTTTCGGCGTCAGGCCAGATCTTACTTGATCTTGCCTTCCTTGTATTCGACATGCACGCGCTTGACGGGGTCATACTTGTTGACCGTCATCTTTTCCG
>JANNAF010000488.1:0-2184 GCA_031384005.1 Rhodobacterales bacterium
GGGCGGCGCGGTGAGGGGTTGGTGGCCGTCTATTGCGCCACCAAGGCCGCCGCCCTGACCCACCATATGCCGCGCCGCCGCCTGCAAACAAAACAGCGTGCCCGCCACGTTGACTGCAAACAGCTTGTCATAGGTGGCCCGTGTAATCTCAACCACAGGCCCGGCCTGAAACAGCGCGGCATTGTTGATCAGAATATCCAGCCCGCCCATATCGGCCACCGCCGCGGCAAAGCCTGCGTCAATCGACGCCTGATCGGTCACGTCGATCACCTGTGCCCGCGCCTGTGGCCCCAATTCCGCCACCGCCGCCGCCAATGCCGCCGCGTTCACATCGGCCAAGGTGACCACGGCCCCCTCGGCCACATAGGCGCGGGCAAATTCGAACCCGATGCCGCGCGCCGCCCCGGTGATCAGCGCCCGTTTTCCCTGCAACCTCATGCCATAGCCTTTCCGTCTGCACCAAAGCGGTGAATTTTGCCCGGTAGCGGTGCCAGCCGAACCCGGTCGCCGTGGCGCAACTGCACCTCGCCGCCCGCCCGCACGTTGATGGTGCCGACCGTGTCGGTGGCGACCTTCAGGAATGTGTCAGACCCCAGATGTTCGGACAGACCCACTATCCCCTCCCATCCGCCGTGATCCACGACCGACAGATGTTCAGGCCGCACGCCGATGGTCGCGGCCCCATGGCTGGCCGCCTCGGGACCCTCGATCAGGTTCATCTTGGGGCTGCCGATGAACCCGGCGACAAAGGTGTTCTTGGGGTGATTGTACAATTCCAGCGGGCTGCCGACCTGTTCGATGCGGCCCGCGTTCAGAACCACGATCTTGTCGGCCATCGTCATCGCCTCGACCTGATCATGCGTCACATAGATCATCGTGGTTTTCAGCGACTGGTGCAGTTCGGTGATTTCCTGCCGCATGTTGACGCGCAGCGCGGCGTCCAGATTGGACAGCGGCTCGTCAAACAAAAACGCCTGCGGTTCGCGCACAATCGCCCGCCCGATGGCCACGCGCTGCCGCTGGCCACCCGACAACTGGCCGGGTTTGCGGTCCATATAATTGGTCAGGTTCAGCACCTTGGCGGCGGCATCGGCGCGGCGGGTCTGTTCGGCCAGATCCATTCCGGCCATTTTCAGCGGAAACTGGATGTTGTTGCGCACCGTCATATGCGGGTACAGCGCATAGGATTGAAACACCATCGCCAGCCCGCGCTTGGCAGGCGGCAGGGCGGTGGCATCGGCCCCGTCAATCACGATGGCGCCGGATGTGGTATCCTCCAGCCCCGCGATCAGGCGCAACAAGGTGGATTTGCCGCAGCCCGATGGGCCGACAAACACCACAAACTCGCCGTTTTCGATGGTCAGATCGACGCCGGGGATCACATCCACCTCGCCAAAAGACTTGCGAACAGCGTTCAGAACGATCTTGCCCATATTACCTCACTTCACCGCGCCAAAGGTCAGGCCACGGACGAGTTGCTTTTGGCTGAACCAGCCAAGGATCAGAATTGGTGCGATGGCCATGGTGCTGGCCGCCGAAAGTTTGGCGTAAAACAACCCCTGTGGCGCGGAAAAGCTGGCGATAAAGGCCGAAAGCGGTGCCGCCTTGGTCGTGGTCAGCGTGATGGTCCAGAACGCCTCGTTCCACGCAAGGATGATGTTCAACAGCATGGTCGATGCGATGCCGGGAATGGCCATTGGCGTCAGCACATAGATGATTTCATTGCGCAACGACGCGCCGTCCATCCGGGCCGCCTCAAGGATCTCGCCGGGGATTTCCTTGAAATAGGTGTACAGCATCCAGATGATCACGGGCAGGTTCATCAGCATCAGCGCCAATACCAACCCCGTGCGCGTGTCAAACAGCCCGGTGCGCTGAAATATCAGGTACATGGGGATCAGCACGGCGGCGGCTGGCATCATCTTGGTCGACAGCATCCACATCAGCAAATCCTTGGTCCGCGGCCCCGGCACAAAGGCCATGGACCATGCAGCCGGAATGGCGATCAGCAGTCCCAGCACGGTGGACCCAACCGATATGACGACCGAATTCCAGAAAAACCGCGGGTAATCCGACCGTCCCCAAACCTCGGCATAATTGTCCAGCGTCCAGTCGGCGCTGAACAGTTGCGGCGGCGAGGCGACGGCACTGGCTTCGGTCTTGAAAGAGGTCAGGATGGTCCAC
>JANNAF010000511.1:0-9621 GCA_031384005.1 Rhodobacterales bacterium
TAGCAACTGACCGTTTTGCAGTCAACTTTGTCATCGGTCCTTGCGGCTGATAGCCGCCAGACATTCGAACAGCCGCACATTCTGTTCAGACTTCACCAGCGCCCCATGCAGACGGGCCAGGTTACCGGCTCCTTCACCGCCGTCCGGCAACTTCCGTCTTAGGCGCCAGCGTCTGCCCCGGCGCGTGCAATGCCCCAGCCGTCGACCGATTCCCCGATGCAATGACTTGTGCCAGCCAGCCTAAAGCCGACCCCTGATCTGCGCGCAACCCCGCCCACTGCGCTTTCATCATCTCTGTCCTACGATTGCGCTCTTTGCCCAAGAATGCTCAAACTACTTTCGGGCCGCAGGGTATGGATGCAATTGAAGGCGACATGCTCTAATACATAAACCATTGGTTTGAAGGATGCGGAGAGCGTGTTTCATCTAGACGGTGCGGCTTCGCTGCGGGGAGATCGGGTGGATTTCGACCTTAGGATGCCTCTGGAATTGCGCGGCACACAACCCGGTTCAGAGCGTCTCGCCCAAAGCGGTGCCGTTCAGGATGTCGGGGTTGGCAGTTCCGGTAATGGTGGGCATGTCCGTCTCCTTTAGGTGGGGTCAGGCAAATGTCACATCGGCGGCGGTGAACAGGGCGATATCCAGCCCTGACAGCAGGATGGTATCTGCGCCAAAGGTGATCAGGGTTTGCGTGGCGTTGCCGCTGATGGTAACGTCGGTAAACTCATCCAGCCCCGCACCAGCAGTGCCGTCAAAGCGGATCGTGTCTGCCCCATCATCAAAACCTGTGACGGTGTCGTTGCCCCAACCGGTGGAAAAGACAAACCGCGTGAACACAAAAGGTGCGTTCGCGCCGTCCAGCGGGGTCATGTCCACCAGGGTGTCGTTGCCCGCGCCGCCATGGAACTCAGCGCCATTGCCCGGCGGGGATGTTCCAAAGGGAAATTCACCCAGCATGGTCAGCGTGTCATCCCCCGCCCCACCATCCAGAATCGCTGTTCCTGCGCCCGTCAGGAACAGATGGAAGGTCATATCGTCATTGCCATTCCCCCCCTGCGCGGACCCAGCTGGCCCGCTGACCACGATCGTGTCATTGCCATCGCCGCCCGAGACGTCTTGGACGATCGTCATGGCGGTCACCGTAAGACTGTCATCGCCCAGGCCACCTGCCACCACGGACGTCCCGCCCGAGGCGATGATCGTGTCATTGCCGTCGCCGCCATCGACGTTGTGACTGCTCAGGAACCCAAGATCGTTCAGCAGTATGGTGTCGTTCCCAACTTCACCCTGCACATTCAGCGCAGTATTTAAACTCTCGATGGTCACACTGTCATTGCCGGAACCTGCGGTGACGAACAGGATGGGGTCGGAGATACCCTGGACCAACAGGTTGACCGTATCGGTTCCCGATCCCAAGGCCAGCGTGCCACTGGACATCTGACCCGACACCGTATCATTGCCGCCACCCGTGTCGATGGTGGAAACACCGCTGTGTTTCAGGACCAGCGCATCGCTGCCATTGCCGGCCAGGATGGTCGACGGCAGGGGCCGAAAGCCATTGAAGCCGGTGGCATCGAATACATCGTTCCGGCCAGTCAACGTCAGGCTGCTGACGCCGTCCAGCTTGTCCCCCAACGCGCCCCGGCTGCCTGTCATCTGGCCAAGGACAAAGCTGAAGCTGACGCCGGTGACCGGGGTGTTGACATAGGACACGGACATGTTGCCGCTGTTGGCCACGAACGTCTCGGCCCCGCTGCCTGCAAGGGCGGTCATGCTGCCGCCCAGCAACAGAACCGACAAGGACGTGGCATTGCCCACGAACCGCGACCCGGTGCCGTTCAGAAAACCGATGCCCTCGATCCCCGCAAAGGTATCACCCAGGGCAAAGCCGGTGCTGTTGGACGGGATGGCAAGGTCGACCGTCACCTTGCCGCTGTAGCTGACAAGGTCGTCGCCCGTGCCGCCGTCCATCACATCCGCACCGGCGCTGCCGGTCAGCCGGTCATTGTCATCGCCGCCCAGCAGGGTATCATCGCCAGTACCGCCAGCCAGAAAGTCGCCCCCGGCATCGCCTTGCAACAGGTCGTTGCTGGCGCCGCCCGTCAGGGTGTCGTCGCCCATCCCGCCCTCGATGGTGTCGCGGCGGTGGTGTCAGACGAATGCGAACTAGTCTCAGTTTCCGAGCAATGGCAATCTGTTAGGCCGCAAGAAGGCCGCGCCACTCAGCGAGAGCGGCGGCGCGGTTCAACTTGTAATTCGGTCGGCTGTGGATATCGCGCTCCCGGCTGAAATGGTTATGGACCGAGGCGTGAACGGAGGCGAATTTCTGCAAGGTTCGCATGCGCCGAAAACGAAGCATCGCACGCTCCCGCCTTCGGAACGGCTGATGTGAGTTCTCTGCGCGATTGTTCTCCCAGCGGCCAGTTTCCTGTCGGTCATGAATGCCAAGCTCTTTTAGGGCGGCGCCATAGGAGCGGAGGCGATCCGTCACCATTTCCTCGGCGTGACCATGCCGCTTCAGCGTTTTCTTTAGGAATTTCAACGCGGCCTTCTTGTCGCGCCTCTTTGTCACGAAGCTTTCAAGCACCTCGCCCTCGTGGTCAACGGCCCGCCAAAGATAGTGCTGCTGGCCGTTGATCTTTACGAACACCTCATCCAAATGCCAGCGCCAACGGCTCGATCGTACTCCCGAAACCCGCCGCTTTCGGATTTCCGCAGCGAACAACGGGCCGAACCTGTTCCACCAGAACCGCACCGTTTCATGGCTGATCTCGATGCCGCGCTTGTGGAGGAGGTCCTCGACGTTGCGCAGGGACAGAGGGAACCGGATATACATCATGACAGCCAGTCGGATGATTTCCGGGCTGGTCTTGAAGTACCGAAAGGGACTGGGTTTACTCATTTCGCGAGTTTAGGCGATCGCCCAATCCCCACACAATGATTTTTCTCTGACAGTGCCCGCTGATCTGATCCGTAACCTTCGGCGGACCCTTGGCACGATGCAGGCCCGCGGAGGTACCCTTCGTCCATTATCCCCGCTTGTGGAAAAAGGAAAACAGACACTTCCAGGACGCGCGCGGGGGGCTTGGTTCCTTGTCTTGACCAGCTTTGGGTTCTTGCGGCCTGGGTTTCCAGCCCTTGGCTGCAAGTGGCGTGTCTTTGAAATCGAACCACATTTGATCGCGCGGATCGTACTGGGGCTCTTCAATGTTGAGAACTGCCGCATCTGCGTCTTCCGGGGCGATTTCGGCAACCTTGGTGCCGCTGATGTTGAGCCTGCGGAGCCCCTTGATACCCGAAAATCCACGCAAATCCGACAAAGGCGTATTCATTGCCGAAAGCCCGTCCAGGGTCGTGCCGACAAGTGGCTTTATACTCGAAATCCCGGTATCGCTGACATCCAGATTATAGAAATACGCCTTGGGGTTCCAGCCAGACAAAGACGTCACCTGCGTTCCCGCCGCATTCAGCTGTTTAAGCTGGGGGCAGAAAGAGAACGGCACGATGTCTTCGACAAGCGTTCGGCTTATGTCCAGCTTTTGGAGATGCTTCAATGCCGCGAGCCTGCGGGCTTTTCGGCGCTCCCCCTGACTGCGCGGACCCGCAAGGCTCGGTATCGCAGAGGACCGGTCGTTGTCAGATTGACAGGCATTGGCGATGTTCCCATTCTCCCGATCTCGAATGATCAGGGGCCTTCATGACAAGCACGACCTACGACAATGTCCTTGCAATGTTTGGCGGCCGCATTCCGGCCCCGGCGGATTGGGACATGTGCAGCGCCCTTGTCGACCGCTTGTCACCAAAGGAACTCGGCGCACTGCAGCCGGTCGCCTGGCGCGGTCGAAACTCTTCGCGACATGGCGATCAGGTCAGGAATTTGGCGTATCGCATTGCCGATCACGAGCGAGCTCAATTCAGTCCCGAGGCCTTCGCCGCAGGCCTCGAAGTCCTGCTTGACTGGCTGGGGCCGATCGAGGTTGCACCACCGCTGGCAGCGCGGACCGACGGGGGAATGCCCGCGCAGAACGATAGGCCCCCGATAGTCCGGGCACTCTGGACACTTATACGCGGGGTGGAAACCGATCCCCCAGCCAGCACGCATGACGGGCTGCGCCGGTTGCAAAATCTCGCTCAAGTCAGTGCTCGGCATGATCTTTCGGGTTATGTGGTCGCGCGTCTCATCGGCGACGAGGACAGGGCCCAGGCCATTCGGGAAAAGATGATGCGGCGTGTCGAGGGCGACCTGATGGCACGAGAATGGACACTGATCTTCGATCAGCCCCCCTTGCGCCTGCGCGACTTTCAAGTGATCGACATGGAAGAGGACGCGGACAAGCGGCGCGCGCTTTTCAACCGCTATTACGACAGCTTGCCGCGTTATGACGCTTTCGCGCAGGAGGTCTTCGAGATCGCCGGCAAACGCCTAAGCGCGATCGCCGGTAAGCACACGGCCTATCGGGCCGATGGTGCCTTCGTTGTCGACGATTGCGAGGCCATCGAACATGCCGCCTGTTACGGGCTTTACCGCCAGGCCGAGTGGTGCCTCGATCGGATGGCGGACCTCTGGAGGATGGCCGCAGTCGCGCCTGATCTGAAAGCGAAGACCATGCCCTCGCAATCGCTGACCATCCGCCTTGCCCATGCCTCAGTCACCGAACCGGGGCCGCAGACCCTGAATGCGCTCGATTCCGTGGCCGCGATCTGCCGCCATGCCGGGGTGGCCAAGAAGTTGGATCGCGCGCGCAAATCGGCCCGCGCCGCGCTCGCCGCCCATCCTGAGCGGTTGTTGGGCCTTGACCCCGCCGTGCCGATCGAAAAGACCATGCTCAAGCCCTTCGCCGCTGCGGTCGAGGGGCTTCTCCCGCAGCCCGAGCCGATCCCGGCACTGCTCTGGCACGCGCGTTTCGGCCCCCAGCGCAAGGAGGGCTGGGCCCTGGCCAAGGCCTTGATCTGGGAAATCGCGCCGAAAGATGGCGGCCCGCCCGTAACCGGCCTGCCGCTAAAATCCGGCGGCTGGAGCCTGCTAGGCGACCTGAAACGGGACTTCGATGAGAGTGACACGATCCGGCTCTGGCATCCAGTCGAGGCCGCCGACGAAATTTCCCGCGCCTGGCGCAGCCGGTTGGAGCAGGGCGACGTCAAGCAACCCTTCCTGCAAGCCGGGCGGGAAATCTACCGCCCGGACCCCGCCGAAGTCTTCGGGCGTGAAACCGCGCTTTTCGCCGGGCGCGAGGTGAGTGCCAAGGAGATGATCGGCTTGGCGCGTGTCTCGGGCTGGAAATCCGGTGACGGAAGCGATCTGCTTTTGGAGCTGGCCGGGGTGAACTTCCTCTTCGATGCCGGGGTCAGGACATATCATGGAAACGACGAATACGGCACGACCGGGAGTTTTCGCCTGCTCGGCCCTCACGGTGTCTTCTCGAAGGTGCCGCCCCGCACCCTGTCCGAGGCGCTGCGCAAGCTCGAACTGATCGCCACCGTCGGAGAACGTGGCCGCGGCTGAACCCTCCCCTGGACTCATAACGCGTCCCTCCCCCCACCCTGGCCGTGCTAGTCTGCGCTGTTTTGCCTGAGAAGGAGGGGGAGCATCTGGTCTCGCGGGTTTCCGCAACCGTCTTGTCGCGCCTTATCGGCCAGCTTTCTGACCTTGAGGTCTATTCTGTTCCGATGATGCCGCGCTTGAATCGAGCGTCTGCTCTGTCAAGATGCTGCATCTGCTCTGCCGCACCGCCGTCGGGCTGCTTACCGCCCTACATGTCGACCACAACCCAAGAATGCTGCGCGATGAACGAACGACTGCTCAAGCTCGATGCTGCGGCTGCTCTGCCGCAGCGCCGTCAGGCAGCTTTCCGCCCATAGCCGTCGCTCAGCTGCTGAACGGATGGGCACCTGGCCGGAACAAAAATCAGTGCAGGTCCATCATCGTTGGGCGGTCACGTTACACGATCAGATCTACCCCGGTGATCGCGGCAAGGTTGGTCAGTTCAATGGCATAATCGGACACGCCGTCACCATTCAGATCGCCGGCCAGCAGTCCGGTTGCCACATCATAGCGCACTTGTCCGGCCGTGTTGGTGAACACCGCCGCACCAATGAACACCTGCCCGAATTGAATTGCCGACAAATCGATCCGGTCGGACCCTGCGGTGAAATCGCTGATCTTGTCGTGCACGGCGATGGTGCCCGCCTCGGCTGCAGTCGAAAAGACAAAGACATCGGCACCGGCACCTCCCGCCATTTGGTCGACCCCTGCCCCTCCGGTCAGTCGGTCATTACCGATGCTGGCAGACAACAGATCATTGTCAGCCCCGCCGAACAGCCAATCATTGCCTTGGCCACCGAACAACTGATCGTTGCCGGCCTCGCCTAACACTTGATCATTGCCCGCTTGGGCGAAAAGCCGATCATGATCCGCCCCGCCGTACAACCAATCAGCGGTGGCACCACCGTACAATTTATCTTTGCCCGCTTGACCATAAATATAGTCAAGGCTCGACCCGCCAAACAGCTGATCATTGCCGTTCCCGCCTATCACAGTGTCAATCCCCGATCCGCCGAACAGCCTGTCAGTGCCGTCCCCGCCAGACAGCATGTCTTGCCCCGCCGCACCGGTGAGGTGGTCATTACCAAAACCGCCGGAAATCTGGTCGTTGAACGCCGTGCCAATCAAGCAATCGTCATACACAGTGCCAAGCAGCACGACAGCAGCCTCGCGTGGGTCGAAAATCTGCGCCCGAATACCTGTGCCAGAGGCGTCGCCACCGATCTGGCTGTTATCCTCCCAGGCCACGACAAAGCGGCCATCGGCAAGTGTTGTGACCGTGGGATCGATCTGGCCGTTGGCCGTCGTAGTGTTGACCAGAAACTCCGCCCCCGAGATCGCGCCACTGGCGTCGAAAAGCTGCCCCCGAATGGCAGCGAACGAAGTGTCGCTGCCAGACTGGCTTTGATCCGTCCAGACCACCACAAAGCGGCCATCTGGAAACGCGGTGACCGTTGGTTGGTATTGCCCGCTCGTGGTCGTGGTGTTGACCAGAAATTCGGGACCCGAAATCACGCCACTGGCATCGAAAATCTGCGCCCGGACGGCATGGGCAAAGGTGTCGCCACCGGTCGAGCTGCTATCGCCCCAGACTACCACAAAGCCGCCACCGACAAGTGCGGTGATCGTGGGCTGATATTGGTCATTGTTCGTCGTGGTGTTGACCACAAACTCGGCTCCCGAGGTGGAGCCGTTGGCATTGAATATCTGCGCCCGGATTGCATAACCGGACGTGTCACCGCCCATCGCGCTGCCGCTGGCGCTGCCATCTTCCCAAGCCACCACAAAGCGGCCAGCGGCAAGTGCGGTGACCGTCGGGCTCGATTGGCTGCTGGCCGTCGTGGTGTTGACTAGAAACTCGGCACCAAACATCGTCCCATTGGCGTTGAACAGTTGCGCCCGGATGGCAGAGCCAGAGGTGTCGCCACCTGACGCGCTGTCATCAGTCCAGGCAACTACAAACAGGCCGGGGGCAGCTGCGGTGAACGCGCTAAGTGCGGTGATGGTTGGGCGGGATTGGCCAGCCGCCGTCGTGGTGTTGACCACAAATTCGGTGCCCGAGATTGAGCCATCATTATTGAACATCTGCGCCCGGACAGCAAAGCCAGAGGTGTCGCCACTGGTTGCACTGCCGTCCGCCCATGTTACCACAAAGCCGCCCTTGGGCGACGTTGTGATCGCGGGTTGGTACTGGAAGTTGGCAGTCGCGCTGTTGACCACAAACTCGGCCCCAACGGCGGAGCCATCGCAGTCGAACACCTGCGCCCGAATTGCACTGCCCGAACCGTCGCCGCTCATGCTCGACCACGCTGCCACAAATCGACCATCGGCAAGCCCGATGATCGCAGGTTCGAACTGACCGGAACCCGTATTGGTGTTGACCAAAAACTCGGTGCCGAACTTGAAGGGAGTAGCCATGGAGGTGCTCTGCTTTCTGCCGCATGCAATTGAGGGATAGAAAGAATCTTTGACAGTCATCGACGGCTAACACAGATCAACGCGATTGCTCAGCGCTTTCAGGCACCATCACCTTTGCTATGTGCTGGTCGCAGGCCTCGGTGCCGTTATTTGCGAGGCAATCGCTTGGCCACCCCCTTCCTCCAATGCCGCAAGCGCTCGGCCAAGTGAGATCGGCGCGTGCACGAATGCGCTGTAGAAGGCATCTTCAGGTTGCTTCCTTACCCCTACGACTGATCCGGGCGGCTGCTCACAGAAGCCCGTTCGAATGACTGCTATGACGAGTTTGCCGCAACTATGGGTGCGATCGCCTATGGCGGCTTTCCGCCCTTTTCAGCCGGTCGAGGATTTGCGGTAGTCGGCACCCTCGCTCTGTTGCCCTTGAACCGTAGCCCGACGCGATTATTGGCATCGGGTCCCACATAAGCAAAGCGCACCTTGACCACGGTGACATGCCAGCCTTGCTGCACCCCGTGCTTTACACATTGACCATCGTGCCGCCCCGGATCATCAGCACATTGGCGGCGGCGCGCCCTGCAGCGACGGCCAGAAGACGATGGCACAATCGGCCCGGTACAATAGGGGAGTGCGCGTCATCGCGATATCGGACCGCAAGGATGTGTCGTTCGGGGCGGTGGCGCGGCGGTTGGTCATGGCGGTCATGGTTCTGTACTTTTGGGTTTTCGCGGTGCGGGCTGCGTCGCGTCTGTATGCAAGTTCGCTCTAACGTCGACCTTGATCAACGAAAAAACAATCAATATCATTAGCTTACTTGAACAAAGGGGCAGCTATGAACGGCATGAGCGAACGCGAATATTCCACCCATTCCGGCCTGTCACGGGGTGCGGTCCAGAACGCCAAACGCGGCGGCAGACTGGTTTTCTGTGCCGATGGCTCGATCAATGCGGCCGCATCCGATGTGCGCCGGTCGGAAATGACCGATCCCGATCAACAACGCCGCTCGCTTGGTGGCGATGCTGCCTTGCCAACCGGTAGCAGTGGCGGGACGGACAGCTATCTCAAAGCCCGCACCGCACTGACTGTCTATCAAGCGCAGGAACGCCAGTTGGCGATCCAGAAGAAGAAGGGCATGTTGGTCGACCGGGCGCGGGCCGAGGCACTGGTCTTCCGCCTGGCACGGCAAGAACGCGATGTCTGGGTGACATGGCCCGCCCGAGTTGCGGCATTGATGGCGGCGCAAGTGGCAGCGGAGGTGGAAAAGACATCAGGCAAACCGGTGATGATCGAGGCCGCCATCATGCAACGCGTGCTGGATGCCCATGTTCGCGCACAGTTGGAAGCACTGGCCGACCTCCGTGTCTCGCTGGGATAAAGAAGATAAAGATTACTGGGCAAACTTGAACTCGCTCAATATGGTTGCTCGAAGGACGGACAAATCCCCCGTCGGCAAACTCGGGTCGGTTCACTCGTTCGCCGACGTAATCGTCAGGCCCAGCTTCCTACCAAGGTGCCCGACGCGGCCGAGTCTGCGGTGTGGACTGCCAGCCGGTGGAGGTGATTATCGCTGCCATCACGGCACTTTCGCAGCGGTCCCACCCGTCCATGGAGATCTATTCCGCTGCCTGTGCCACAGCCGCCAGTAGATTGTGGTTCGCACGGAA
>JANNAF010000033.1:0-2134 GCA_031384005.1 Rhodobacterales bacterium
TCGACAAGGCCGTGAAACTCCTCTTTCCCCGGCACTTGGCGGGCAAGGTTCAACTGGCCGCCAATCGCGCCCGGTTCATACAGCACGACCGCATGGCCCCGGTCGGCGGCGGTCAGCGCGCAGGCAAGGCCCGCCGCCCCGGCCCCCACCACGGCGATGCGTTTGGGCGGGGTGGTAGGGCGGGTGAACTCGGCCTCATGACAGGCGGCAGGGTTGACCAGACACGAGGTCAGCTTGCCCGAGAACGTATGGTCCAGACAGGCCTGATTGCAGGCAATGCAGGGTGCGATCGTCGGCGCACGGCCTGCCGCGGCCTTGGCCACGAAATCGGGGTCGGCCAGAAACGGGCGGGCCATCGACACCATGTCGGCCTGACCGGATGCCAGAATGGCTTCTGCCACCTCGGGCGTGTTGATGCGGTTGGAGGCGATGACAGGAATGGTCACCTCGCCGCGCAATCGTGCTGTCAGCCAGGCAAAGGCGGCGCGGGGAACCGAGGTGGCAATGGTGGGCACCCGCGCCTCGTGCCAGCCGATGCCAGAATTGAGCAGGTCAGCCCCCGCTGCCTGCACGGCGCGGGCTAGCGTGGCGATGTCGTCCCAGGATTGACCATTCGGGACAAGGTCGATCAGGCTGATCCGGTAAATCATCAGAAAATCGTCACCGACCGCGGCGCGGATGCGGGAGACGACCTCGACGGCCAAGCGCATACGGTTTTGCGGGGTGCCGCCCCAATCGTCGGTGCGCTGGTTGGTATGGGCGGCCAGAAACTGGTTCAGGAAATACCCTTCGGACCCCATCACCTCGACCCCGTCATAGCCTGCCTCCTGCGCCCGGGTGGCGGCGGTGACCATGGCGGTGATCTGGTCCTGGATGCCAGCGTCATCCAAGGCGCGCGGGGCAAAGGGGCTGATGGGCGATTTCAGCGCCGAGGCCGAGACACAATCGCGCCCATAGGCATAGCGCCCGGCGTGCAGGATTTGCATGGTAATACGGCCGCCGCTGTCATGGACGCGGGTTGTGACGGTGCGGTGATTGGCGATATCGGCGGCACCGTGCAGCCCCGCCGCACCCGGAAACACCCCGCCTTCGCGGTTGGGTGCCATGCCACCTGTCACCATCAGCCCCACGCCGCCCTGCGCCCGGCGGGCGTAAAAGGTGGCGACGCGGTCCCAGTCGCCCAACTCCTCCAACCCGGTATGCATCGACCCCATCAGCACGCGGTTGGGCAGGGTGGTGCGGCCAAGGGTCAGGGGCGACAGCAGGGTAGGATAGGGCATTGGGGTCCTCCGGGGTTTGGCAGACCTTGCAACAGGGGGGGGGGCTTGTCACCTGCGACGGTGCGTCAGGGGGTTGACGCGGGTGCGATTTTACATTACCAATTAGATATATAAACAAATGGCGATGCAATGACGGATGCGCTATCCCTGACCTTGGCCGCCTTGGCCGACCCGACCCGGCGCGCGATGGTGCTGCGGCTGTCGCAGGGGGTGGCCACGGTCAGCGATCTGGGCGCGCCATTTGCGCTTAGCCAGCCTGCGATATCCAAGCACATCAAGGTGCTGGAACGGGCGGGGTTGATATCCCGCTCCAAGGCCGCCCAGTTCCGGCCCTGTCGGCTGGAACGGGCGCCGCTTGTGCAACTCACCGATTTCATGGACCATTTCCGCCAAGTGACGGAAAACCAAATGGACCATCTGGAAAGCTATCTTGCCACATTACAGCCGAATGGAGACAGCAAATGACCGCTCCCCTCACCGCCCCCCTCACCGTGTCTCGCGTGTTCAAAGCCCCTCTTGACCTTGTCTGGCGGGTCCAGACCGACCCCGCCCATATGGCCAAATGGCTGAGCCCGGCCAACCCTGATGTCTTTGTGTCGCGCATGGATTTTCGCGAGGGCGGCAAGCATTTCTATGGCAGCCCGATGCCGGACGGGTCACTAATGTATGGCATCCTGACCTACCGCGAGATCGTGCCGCAAACCCGCATCGTTCATGTCCAATCCTTTGCTGACAAGGATGGCAACATCGCCGCCCACCCGATGGCCCCGACATGGCCCCGCGAAATGCTGGCAACGACCGAGTTTGCCGATCTGGGCGACGGCACAACCCGTCTGTCGATCACCTGGGAGCCC
>JANNAF010000044.1:0-1590 GCA_031384005.1 Rhodobacterales bacterium
CTCGGCCGCCATGGCCGCCTGCGCGGGGTGGTTGATGGTGGCGGGATAGCCGATTTCATAGTCCAGATCAGCGCGCACACCGTAAGCGGCGGCGGTGCCTTGCACGATTTCGGCCAGACGGCGTTTGATCATGGCCTGAACCTGCGGATCAAAGCTGCGGATGGTCGCACAAAACGTCGCGGTTTCAGGAATGATGTTCGAGGCAGAGCCTGCGTTGATCTGGGTCACCGAAATCACCGCCTCGCTGGCCGCACCGATATTGCGGCTAAGGATGGTCTGGACCGAGGTGATCATCGCCAATATGGCCACGATGGGATCGACGCATTTGTGCGGCGTGGCGCCATGGCCACCCTTTCCGGTGACCGTGACGTTCAGGGTGTCGACAGCGGCGGCAAGCGCACCGGGATTGGTGTGAAACACCCCAAAGGCGATGTCGGGTTCATTGTGCAGGCCGTAAACCTGGGTGATGGCAAAGCGGTCCATCATGCCGTCGCGCACCATCACCTCGCCCCCGCCGCCATCCTCTTCAGCGGGTTGAAAGATCAGGGCGACGCGGCCCGAAAAGTTACGGGTTTCACACAGGTATCTGGCGGCCCCCAGCAGCATCGCGGTGTGACCGTCATGGCCGCAGGCGTGCATGCGTCCCGGTATGGTCGAGGCATGCGGCAGGCCGGTCACCTCGGTCATCGGCAGGGCATCCATATCGGCGCGCAGGCCAATTGTGCCACCCGGACCGCGCCCGTTGATGATGGCCACAACGCCAGACTGGGCAATGCCGGGATGGATTTCATCCACCCCAAAGTCGCGCAGCCGTGCCATGACAAAGGCGGCGGTCTGGTGGCAATCAAACCGCAGTTCGGGGTTTTGGTGCAGGTGTCTGCGCCACTGCGTCATGTCGGCGGCAAACTCGGCAATACGGTTCAGGACAGGCATGGACCCTCGGTTCAATTCAGCGGTTGGGCGCGTTCGACAAGGCGGGCAAAGAAACTGGCCCCGACCGGTGCGGCGTCATCGTTGAAATCATAGGCCGCGTGATGCAGGCCCGCAGCCGGGCCGATGCCCATGAACAGATAGGCGCCGGGACGCGCCTCAAGCATATAAGAGAAATCCTCGGACCCCATTTCGCGGTTGGCGTTGCCGTCGACGGCATCGGCGCCGACAATCTCGGTTGCGACCTGCGTGGCAAAGGCAGCCTCGGCCGGGTGGTTCACCGTGGCGGGATAGCCCCAGTCATAATCGATGCGCGCCGTGACATTATAGGCGGCGGCGTGGCCTTCGACGATTTCGTGGAACCGCCGTTTCAACAGGGCGCGCACATCCGGTTTGAAGGCGCGGATGGTGGCACAGAACATCGCCTCCTCGGGGATTATGTTGGACGCGGTGCCGGTATGTATTTGGGTGACGGAGATCACCGCCTCATCCAGCGCATAGACGTTGCGCGGGATGATGGTCTGGATCGCCTGCACCATGCCCACCACGGCCACGACAGGGTCAACACAGTCATGCGGGGTGGCGCCGTGGCCGCCCTTGCCCGTGATATAGACATTGGCGGTGTCGACCGAGGCCATCAGCGCACCTTGATTGGTCAGG
>JANNAF010000046.1:0-8593 GCA_031384005.1 Rhodobacterales bacterium
CCTGAAACGGGTTCACAAGTTCGAACTGCCGCCCAAGGCCCAAAAGGGTTTTGCGACCGAGGGTGAACATCGGGCCGGGGTGTTGGTATTTCTGGAACTGATCAAGCACATTCAGGCCGGCCGCACCGAACTGCGCACCCCGCCGCAGTTTGCCACGCAACTGGCCACAGTTTCAGGCTTTGCTCAAGTGCAGGGTCCTGATTTCCTGTTGCGTGAGGGCAGGCTGGAACGCGACCTTGATTTCCTGTGCGATCAGATCGGAATTGAACGCCATCCCCTGCCCCCGGCCACTGAGGTGTGCCCCTATCCTTTGGCCGCCCTTTACGGTCCAGACATGGAAAAGGCCGCGCGGGATGCCTACGGTCGCGACTATGTCGCCTACGGATTTGGCAACTGGACGCCGTGAGGCCGCGGTCAGGCGGCCTGACTGGCGCGTGCTTCGGTCAGGATGGCGTGCAATTTGGCAGGGTCGGAATTGGCGCGCAATTTGGCGCAGATCCCCGGATCCCGCATGGTGCGCGACACCAGCGCCAAGGCCTTCAAGTGATCAACACCGGAATCCTTGGGCGCAAACAGGCCAAACACCAGATCAACTGGCTGACGGTCCACTGAATCGTAATCCAGCGGGCGTTCCATGCGCAAAAACACCGCCACGATCTGGTCAAGGTCATCCAACCGGGCATGGGGCAAGGCGATGCCATGGCCCACACCCGTTGGGCCAAGGCTTTCGCGTTCTTGCAGGCCGTCCGTCGCAATCGAAGCGTTCAGGCGGTACGCTTGGGCTGCAATCTCTCCCAATTCCTGAAAGAGACGCTTTTTGCCGGTCAGTTGACCAACGACCCGAACAGCGCCCGGGCTTAGCAGTTTTGAAAGGTCCATGCGCCGCTACTTACCTGCTCACCCGACTGACGGGGTTATCATTTGCTGTTACGTGGATCGATCCAGCCGATGTTGCCGTCATCGCGCAGATATACCACGTTCACCCCGCCATGTCCCTCATTGCGGAACACCAAAAACCGCTGCGAGGTCAATTCCAGTTGCATCACCGCCTCTCCGACTGTGATGGCAGGAATCTTCGTCTCCATCTCGGCGACGACGACAGGCTGCAGGATATCGGTGTCCCCTTCATCAGGCTCGACAGATGGGGCGAGGATATACGACGCACCCTGTTCGAATTCAACCGGTGACGTTCGGTCGCGGTGGTGGTTGCGCAGACGCCGTTTGTACCGGCGCAACTGCTTGTCCATTTTTTCGCGGCAGGATTCGAAGGCGGAATAGATTTCAGTGGCGTGACCTTTGGCTTGGGCGTTCAACCCGGTGGACAAGTGGATGGTCGCCTCGCAGACATGCTCGTGGCCGGATTTCGAGAAAAGGACGACGGCATCGGTGGGGCGCTGGGCATATTTCTCAACGATCTCGCCAAGTTCAGACTTTACGTGGGTCTGAAGGGCTTCACCGATGTCGATGTGTTTGCCGCTGATCTGATAGCGCATGATGCCTCCTATATGCAGAGTTACTGGACCTGCCACGGTGATGTGTCAGGGTAGGCTGGTATTGGTGAACAAGGGGTTAAAGGATCAGACCACCAAGTTGCGCGAGCCCCGTCTGGGGTCGTTCGGGCAGGGGGTGGGTGGGCGATTGTCGCTCTCATCCCTTGTATTTGGGGACGGTGGGGGGCACTTGTCAACAGGGCTGTCATGCCTCCGTTACGAAGTGTCAGACGATGCGAAAATTCTCGCCTAGGTAGACACGGCGAACCGCTTCATCCCGCACGATTTCGTCTGCGGTTCCCGACATCAGAACCTTGCCGTCATGCAGAATGTAGGCGCGGTCGACGATCTCCAGCGTTTCGCGGACATTGTGGTCGGTGATCAGCACCCCCAACCCGCGGGACTTCAGATCATGTACAAGGCCGCGGATGTCATCCACGGCAATCGGGTCAACCCCGGCAAAAGGCTCGTCCAGCAGCAGATATTTCGGATTAGCAGCCAGACAGCGGGCAATCTCGACCCGGCGACGTTCGCCACCCGACAGGGCAAGGGCAGGGGCGCCACGGATATGGGTGATCGAAAAGTCGATAAGCAATTCTTCCAACCGCTCGCGCCGTTTATGGCGGTCAGGCTCGACGATTTCAAGGATGGCCAGGATGTTATCCTCGACCGACAGGCCGCGAAAGATTGACACTTCTTGCGGCAGATACCCGATGCCAAGGCGGGCGCGGCGATACATCGGCAATGCGGTCACATCGCGGCCATCCAGCAGGACTTGGCCCGCCTCTGGGGTGACCAGCCCGGCGATCGTGTAAAAACACGTCGTCTTGCCCGAACCGTTGGGCCCCAGCAGCGCCACCACCTCGCCCCGCCCCAGATCCAGCGACACATCCTGCAGAACCAACCGCTTTTTATAGCTTTTGCGCAGATTGCGGATTTGCAGGCCGACATAGCCTTGGGTGATGCTGAGGGTCGGTTGAGACATCAATCGTTCCCGGGCGTGAAGATGGTGGTGACCCGCCCGGACATGGTGCCCAAGCCTGATTTCAGGCTAAGCGTCAGCTCTTCGCCCGAAATTGCCGCTTGGCCCTGGGTCAGCACAACCTTGCCCATCAGGATCAGATCACCACTGTCCGGGCGGTATTCGGCGCTGTCGGCGGTGGCGGCATCGGTTCCGGCGGCAAGGGTGACACCCCCGTCGGCGCGCAGGCTGTCAATCGATTTGTTGTCGGCAGAATAGGTGATGGTCACCATTCCGGCCTCCAGCCGCATGTCGCCCTGGGCCACGACAACATTGCCGCTAAAGGTGGCTGTCCCGGTTTCCTGATCGACCGACAGTTGGTCGGCATCGATCTGAACGGGTTGCGATACATCGGTTTTCAGCCCAGCAAAGGCCACATTGGTGCCCTGTGCCCAGCCCATGTCAGGTGACAGGGCCAGTCCCATGCCGAACAGGGCCGATAGGATGGCGTGATGGCAGCGTATCAATTCCCGGCCTCCTGTTTGGCCGGAAGGTATATCATCCGCACCTTGTTTTCAAAGACCAGAACATAACTGCCCGGGTCTTGTTCCGCCAGACCAAGACGCAACCGCCCCGCTGTGATCGATCCGACCGGACCCTTTGCGGTGATCGGTCCCTCGCTTTCAAGGTTTGTCTTGTCCAGAGCCACCGAAATCGACTGGGTCTGGACCGAATAGCCGGCCGAATTGCTGAGGTTGACCCCGCCGTCCAGCATCACCCGATTGCCGGTCTGGTCCAGATGGGCCTGCGACGCGGCAAAGTCTGTGCGGGCACCGTCCGGCGTCTCCAATACTCCAACCAGCCCGCTGATCACACCCGATTCCGGTGCGTCTGGCTGACCAAGAAAAGCCGTATCCGCAGTCATCGACAGGGCTGCGCCATCGGTCGTCACGCCGGAAAAATCAGGCGCCGACAGCCGTGGTTTGCGCATCAGGTCGGCCACATCGACCTCGGCATAGGGGATCGCATCCTCGGGGCGGATCGACCGCGACACCATGAACAGCGTTGACAACAAGATCAGCGCACAGAGCGGCAAAAGGATCTTGAACCAGAACACCAACCGGGAATGAAGGTTGTCAGGTCTGGTCCACGCCATCAGGCCACCCCGGCGCGCAACAGATCGTGGATATGCAGGATGCCGACAGCCTTGCCGCTTGTGCCGGGTTCCAGCACGAAAAGGCAGGTGATCTTGCGGTCATTCATGATCGCCATCGCCTTTTCGGCCAGCGCATCGGGCGCGACGGTGCGCGGGTTGCGTGTCATGACCGCGCCGACCGTCATGGACAACAACCCCTCCATATGGCGGCGCAGGTCGCCGTCCGTGACAATCCCGGTCAGCGCACCGGCGGCATCCGTAACCCCGGTGACACCAAAGCCTGACCGGCTAATCGACAACAATGCCTCGCTCATCGGGCTGGTGTCGCGCGTCAGGGGCAGATCGGTATGCATCAGGTCGCGCACCTTCAACAGCTTGGCGCCCAGTTTGCCGCCGGGGTGGAACATGCGGAAATGTTCGGGCGTAAACTGGCGATGTTCCATCAGCGCAATCGCCAGAGCATCGCCCAGCGCAAGCGTCATGGTCGTCGATGTGGTCGGCACAATGCCGGTGCCACAGGCCTCTGGGGCGGCGGGCAGCAGGATGGCCACGTCGCTTTGCCGCATTAGAGTCGAATCGGCCCGTGACGCCACGCCGATCAGCGGAATGTCAAAGCGGCGGGTGTGGGCGATGATGTCGGCCAGTTCCGGCGTCTCGCCCGAATTGGACAGGACCAGCGCCACATCCCCCCCGGTGACCATGCCCAGATCACCGTGGCTGGCCTCTGCCGGATGCACGAATTGCGCAGGCGTCCCGGTCGATGCAAAGGTGGCCGCGATTTTGCGCGCGACATGGCCCGATTTGCCCATGCCCGACACGATCACCCGGCCCTTGGCGGCCAGTATAAGCGCAATCGCCCTGGCAAAGCTGTCATCCAGACTGGCGGACAGCAGGGTCAGCGCATCGGCCTCTTGGGTGATCACCCGCCGTGCCGTGGCCAAAAGGTCAGTGGTGGAAAAGGTCATTCGGTTCGTCCCATCCCATCAAATCCAATTGCGACCGCGTCGGCAAAAAGGCAAAGCAGCGTTCGGCCAGTTCCATCCGGTCTTCGCGGATCAGACAGGCCTGCAACGCGTCTTTCAGCTTGTGCAGATACAAGACATCCGACGCGGCATAGTCTTTTTGGGCATCCGACAGCGTGACAGACCCCCAATCCGAGGTTTGCTGCTGTTTGGACACATCAACGCCAACCATTTCCTGCAACAGATATTTCAGACCGTGACGGTCGGTGAACGTGCGCACCAGTTTGGCGGCAACCTTGGTGCACCAGACAGGTGCGGTCAGCACGCCAAATGCCTTGTGCATCGCGGCAATGTCGAACCGGGCAAAGTGGAACAGCTTGATCACGGCAGGGTCGGTCAACAGCCGTTGCAGGTTTGGCGCCGAGGTCTGGCCGCGTGCAATCTGCACCAGATGGGCATGGCCGTCGCCTGACGACAGTTGCACCAGACACAGACGGTCGCGGCGCGGGTCCAGACCCATCGTCTCGGTGTCGATTGCGACGATGGGGCCCAGATCAAGGGTGTCGGGCAGGTCGTTCTGGTAAAGGTAAATCGTCACAGGTGGATCCGATCTGCAGGGGGTTCATGCGGGATTAGCGGTGCGGCCGTCAGCGGTCAACGTCGATCGGTCCCCCGCCACGGCCAGAACATGCGCCATGACCGACACGGCCAAGGTGCGCGGGTCGCGACAAGACGGGATAAAGCCAAAATCAGGGCGCAGGCGGGACAGATCCGCAGGCGGCACGCCCAGCGTGGTCAATTCGTCCAACAGGCGGGTACGCGCGCGCAGACTGCCCTGCGCCCCGATGAAAAACGCCTGACTTGGCAGCAATTGCGCCAGCAATCGCGCCTCGTTTTCGTGGTCGTGAAAGAACAGGGTCACGGCGGTGCGGCTGTCGGGCACCGGGCAGACATGGCTGCGAAAGCTGGCAACCGTCTGAATGTTCAACGGCCCGATCCGTGACAGGTCCGATTGCAGGCTTTCTTGTCCAAACAGGGTGACGTCATAGCCCGCTGCCTGCGTCATCAGGGCAAAGGATATCGCCTCGACGCCGTGGCCATAGACCCAAAACCGCAACTCAGGCTCTAGTTTCACAGCCAGACGCCCCGGTTCGGCCAGCGCACCCAAGGTCAGGCTGCCGTCGGTCAACCCGATCGACAGGTCAACCGTCTGCCGCAGCGCCCCCCTTTGCAACAGATCGCCCAGTAGGCTGCGGTCAGGATTGGGGATCAGCAAAATGGACAGCCCACCGCCACAAGGCAGCTTCAGGTCGAAAAACGGCGACCCGGTGCCGTAACGCAGCGCAATGGCCTGACCCGTCGCCAACGCCCGTTTGGCGTGATCCGCGATGTCATCTTCGATACAACCGGACGACAGCGACCCCGTCCTTTTGCCATCAATGCCAAAGGCCATCATCGTGCCCACGGTGCGGTAGGACGTGCCTTGGGTTTCCGTGATGACCGCAAGGACGCCGTCCGACTGCGACAACAGCTTCAACGGAACCCGGTTGCTGGCATATTCGATCATGGCGTGCCCTCTGTTGACCGCGGACAGTGGCGCAACGGCGGCGCTATTGACAGGGGTTATAGTGCGGCGAAGGTGTCGGCACAGGTTCCGCGCACGGACCAGTCACGGTCCAGAACCAACACATCCTCGACTCGCCGCCCGACCGGGCTGGCCAGATGATCCGCGCCAATTACCCGGGCCGGAATCGTCACGGCCATCCGCAGGGCGGCATCCGGCGCGACGCCGATATGGCTGATCAGCCGTGCCACGCTTTGCGCCATTGTCACATGCGCCCCGGCCAGCGACCCCTCGCTGTTGACCAGCCGCCCCGCCTCCAACCGAATCACGTCACCATACAGGTTGAAATGGTCCGAACCGCCCACCGTGGGCATCGCGTCTGACACCAGAAACGTGGTGTCCGGTCGCGGTCGCGCCCGCAGGGCAAGGCCAACCATCGCATCCGCCACATGAATACCGTCACAGATGATCCCGGCAAAGGCGGTCGAATTGATGCAGGCCCCGGTGACGCCGGGGGCGCGGTTCAGCATGGGCGACATGGCGTTGAACAGATGGGTGAAACAGGTTGCCCCCTCGGCCAAGGCAGCCTCTACCGCGTCCGAAGTGGTGTCTGTATGGCCGATTGACACCACTGCGCCCATGGCAGCCAGCTCTGCAATCTGTCCTGCGCTTACGGCTTCGGGGGCGACTGTTATCATCACGGCTATCCCTGCGGCGCGCAGGCGGCGGACGATTTGCACGGTGCGTCTGTCCAGTGGCCGTACGAACCGTGCCGCATGGGTGCCGCGCCGCACCTCGCTGATATGTGGTCCCTCTATGTGCAGACCCAAAATGCCTTGCAGATGGGTGGCCGCCAAGGCGGCCTCGGCTGCGTGGTCCAACACCTCGGGGGCATCGGTGATGACGGTTGGCATGATGCCCACCGTGCCAAAGCGACGATGCGCGGCGGCAATCGCAGCCATACCCCCCGGCGTCGGATCGGTGTTCAGGAACACATCCCCCCCACCGTTGACCTGCAAATCCAGATAACCGGGCGTCAAAGTGCCGATAATGCGCTGGCGCGGGGCGTCAGGCGCCAGTGAGGCTTGCGCAACCAGCGCCGTCGTCACGCCGTCCACAACCCCAATCGCCATGCCAGGCATCAGCGAATGGCCGTCGAAAACCTGATCCGGGCACAGCCAAACCTGTGTCATATCCCAGCCTCCGCTGACCAAGCGGCCAGTGCTGCACCGCGTGCGCCCGTGGTGTCGCCCCCCTCGGCCAATCGCAGAACCGGGCTGCCATAACCGGGCAGTTGCGCCCGTTGCAGTGCCGCCGTCAGATCGTCCAGCAATCCCGGCGCACGCGACAGGCCCCCCGCCAAAACGATGCAATCGGGGTCCACAGTCAGGCACAGGGTGTGGATCAACTCGGCCGCCAAGGCGCACCAGATGTCCCAGACCGCCTGCGCCGCGGCATCGGCTGCACGGCTGGCCACAATATCCTCGGGCGTGGCGGTGCGGCCGGTTTTCAGCGCATGGATGCGGGCAAGGCCGGGACCCGCAATCAGCGTTTCCGAACAGCCCATCCGACCACAGCCGCAGCGCAAAATCGGCAGATCATGCGCCATCACCACATGCGCGGGCAGCGCAAAATGACCAAACTCGCCGCCCAGACCGGTTGGGCCGGGCAGCAGTTTGCCGTCCAGTACAATCCCCCCGGCCAAACCCGTCCCAAGGTTCAGCGCCAGCGCCAAGGGGTAGCCGCGCGCCGCACCGAACCGCGATTCGGACAGGGCCTGCGCCCGGCAATCGTTGATATAGGTGACCTTGCGGCCAGCAGCCGTTGCAATATCGGCAGGAAATGGGCGACCCGACGCCGGCAGGTTCGCCGTCAGGGCAAGCCCGGTCACCGGGTTGATCAGCCCGGCAGCGGCCACCCCGATGGGCAGGCCGGGACGTGCCCGCCCCTCAATCCAGCCAATTTGCTGTGCCATGGCGGCGACCAGATCGTCATAGGTCTTTGGCGTCGCAATCCGGTTGGAATCGACCCTGTTCCAGCCGGAATCAAAGACCTGCGCCTCGATCTTTGTTCCACCAAGGTCGATTCCGGCTGCAATCATGTTGTCTGGGTCACTTTGGACAGGGTTTCGGGGCGGTCGGGGTTGTGGCCCAAGGCCAGCGCAGTGGCAAGCACCAAGGGATAGGTCAGGTACAACAAAAGCGCTGCCGCCGCCGCCGGGGTAAGGTCGCTTGCGCCCACATCAGACGGACGCAGACGGTGGACCGTACCGCCAATCGCGCGAAACCGCGCCTCGGCTGTATCCAGCGAGGCCTGAACATCGGGCTGGCCTGTGTCCAGAATCAGGATCAGCAGTGGGTTGGTCGCCAGTTGCAACGGCCCGTGCAACACCTCGGAACTGGAATAGGCCTCGGCATGCAGGGCGCAGGTTTCCTTGAGCTTGAGCGCCAGTTCATGCGC
>JANNAF010000050.1:0-5179 GCA_031384005.1 Rhodobacterales bacterium
CGCCGAGATTTGCAGCAGGGTGCGATATTGGAAAGGCTCGTAAGTCGCGCCGGAATCGGCCGGAGCGCTGACGGTGACGTCCTCGCCGGGGTCGAGCCGTACCACTTGGCCGGGTGCCACTTCATATTCCTCGTCGGGCGGGGCCAATGGGTTATCCGGCGCGGGCGAGGTCACAAACATCGCGTACATTGCCGCGACCTTTTTGCGGTCCAGTTCCGCGTCATCGTATTGATCGAGCAGGAACAGCTTCACGATGGCTGGGGCAAAGCGCGATACACCCCGCAACTGCCCAGCCTCGACCGGGTCGATGACATGCAGCACTTCGGCGGCCGGAACCCTGACGGTTTCGCCAGATAGGCCGGGATCGGTGCTGTCGCCCGGGTGTCGGCGCAGGAAGTGGAAGGCCACCCGCCGTCCGACTCGGTCGAACTCGATGCCCTGACGGACGGTATTGCCGTTCCCGTCGATGGCATTGTGGTTGAGGGGCAGCATTTCCGACGGCAGCATCTGCACTTGGAGCGGCACCACCAATTCATCCTCCGGTCGGCGGGGCCGAAAGCGCAGGAAGACTTCGCCGGTCATGAATACCTCGCGGGACGCCCGGCGCTGCAACCCATAGAAATCCGTCAGCCCCTCGGCATCGGCATCGTCGGTCCAGGCCAGCCACAACCGTTGCACCGCGTCTTTTCGCGAGGCTTGGGCAATGCTGGAATTCGGGCTGATCCCATCGCCGACCGTATTCGCCGCCCACGACTCAATCGCGTTCGCGGCATAGCCGTTGTTCCTGACGAGCCAGCGGGCGCGTGCGTTCATCTCGGGACCAGAGGCCGCGATCAGCGCGTTGACATGGGCGCGCGACGTGACAAAGCCCTTCAACCGGCGCTGGCCGGAAGTGGCATCGAAGCCACCGGGCACCCCGAAGCCACCGACCCATGCGCCAACACGGGCATGGTGCGGCGCAATTCCTTGGCGCGTTCGCGCGCGGCGGTCACACTCCACTCCGGCCAGCGCCCGATGTTCATGCGCCGCTGCCGCCCTGCATGGCGGTAGTCGATGGTAAAGGTCCGTGCACCTGAGGCCTGAATCCTGGCCGCGAAGCCGATCACCTCGGTGTCGAAAACCTGATAGCTGATACCTGGCTTTGGCTCAGCGTCGCGCAGGGCTTTTTCATTCAATTTCAATCGGTTGACCATATGTCCGGACTCCTTGCCCACCGACACAGGCGTAGACCCGCGCGGTTATCAAGTCAGAGCACAGGCAAAGGGGCGGAATACAGGCGGAGACCGGAATTGAAGTGGAGTGAGGCAATTCCGGTCATGAGTATCAAGGGGTTAGCTTGGAAGCTCCTCTGCGACACGACTCTTCGCACTTTTCGTCGCCACGAGATGACGATTCTGTTGTTCCGTTTGACCTATCCCTCATGCCCCCATCACATCGCATTATTCTAGAGACCCTAATGTTATGCCAAGCATTTGTTAATATTATATATTTTAGAATATCCTGTGCGTTGCGTGACAAGCCAGAAGAATCTTCTTGTAATAGCCTAAAAATGGCTTTATATATAAATCATATACTGGCTAATGGAGGTGGCGATGGCGGGAATACAAGCAAGCAGCGGGCGGACGACGCACATGAGTGACCGAATGCGGCAACGTCAGATCGCGGATGATGAGATCAGCGTTATCTTTGAACTTGGCGAATGGAACCAGCGCATGGACCGCCTTGTCCTGACAGCGCAGGCCTGCGCGCAGGCAGAGGAAGCCCTGCGAAAGGAAATTGCGGACCTCGAACACCAACAACGACATGCGATACAGTGAAGGAAGAATGAGAGATGATTACCGAAGAGATCAAAATCAAACGGGCAAGACTGAAGATCTTGGAGCGCCTGCGTCACGCAGGGGGAGCTACCTTGGTCATCGGTGATGACGGCGCCACCATGATCACAGTTTTCCGCAACACAAAGAGGTTCCGCCGTGGCTGAAGAACACGTCAGATCCTTCGCAACGAAGCGTGGGGAATACACAGCTCGTGTTGTGCTCGATAAATTTCCGAAAAACGCAGGCACGGGGGGCGAGCCCCCGAAGAACGACCGGAAATTCAACATCCGTATCAAGCAGGACGATATTTGCCTGCTCGACGCGCTCGCCAAGCTTTACGATGTTACCAGGTCAGCTTTGATCAACGATATCTTGCATGACATCATGCGTGACGAACTGATGAGCGTCGAAGAAGATGACGCCCGGGTACTGCTGGCCCGCGAAGCCGATCTGTCAGCTTCCTACGATGATTTGGCGCAGCCTTGGGTCTATGACGCATTGGAGCCCAAATTCCAACACATGCTTCAAAGCATGTTGAAATATAGCAATGCACATGGACAGCCCCCGGATGTTGGAATGCCTACAGGCTACAAAGTCAATGAAGAGGATTATCGCAGCGCCACCTATCTCGGGCTGCGAGATAAACTGAGAGGTCTGTCGAAATGAGCAACGGAATCCTTTCCAAGCTGATAAGTGAGATTGGCGAGGCGAAAGCAGAGGCGCGCGCTGAGAGCTACACCATGGTCAATGTGCGGCCTGGCGAAAAGGTGGCTTCCATGCTTGACATCTTGTCCAAGCTCTCTGGAAAGAGCCCTTCGGCTCTGGTCGCGGATGAAGTGTCTAGTCGCTTGGCGCAGTTTGCCGCATCGTCCATGAGCAATGCGGACGCGATTTTGGATGCCGCAGAGAGGGCCTTGGAACAAGACAACGCTTACGGTTTCCAAGATGGCAGCGCTCTCGACTTTTTGGAGAAAGCTGGACTTCTCAAAATTGAGAACCCATTTCAAAAGCAACTCCGAGGCAAGCTCAAATTGACAAAAGGAAACACGGTCAAGGCTGCGCCCGAACAATGAATAAGAGAGTGATTTATCCTCCTTTGGTGGAGCATGCCCAACTACGGCAGCCCCTGACAGCGGGGGAAGAGAAGGTTTTCCATCTCTTCAATAAAGAATTGCCGACGAGTTGGGAAATTTACATTCAGCCGCACCTGAATGGCCTGAGACCAGATTTTGTTCTTATAAACCCCAACGGTGGTATCGCGGTCTTTGAAGTCAAGGATTGGGATCTAGGCGCCATGCGGTATTTTACTAAAAAGGACCAGTGGGGCTATACGCTTTGGGCCGAAAAGGATGGCAAGGAATTCTGCATCCAAAAAGATAACCCCGTTAGTAAGGTGAATCTCTACAGGAAAGAGATATTCGATCTATATTGTCCACGCCTCCAGGCGGGAAATGGTTGGGCCGCGATTACCGCAGGCGTTATTTTCCCTTTCGCCCGCGCAGGCCAAGTGAAAAAGCTCTTCGAACCATTCCTCCAATCGACATCCGGGGACAGCTACGCTAGGTATCAGCCTGTGAGTGGAGTCGAGGAATTGTCCTCTGGGGACATAGCTGCAGTTTTCCCGGAGTCCGCCCGCAGTAGTTCCCGAGTGATGTCCGAAGACCGAGCGAGCGACTTACGCGGCTGGCTGGTGGAGCCGGATTTTGCCTCGACACAACGGACTCCCCTCGTTCTGGACCGGAACCAGCGCTCGTTGGCCGAAACTCGCACAGAGACGGGCTATCGCAGGATTAAGGGGCCCGCAGGATCAGGCAAGTCTCTTGTGCTCGCTGCTCGGGCAGCGCGTCTGGCCAATGAAGGAAAGTCCGTCCTCGTTGCCACCTTTAACATCACGCTCTGGCATTACCTGCGGGACCTAATTGTTCGAAATTTGGATGCTCCTGCTCGCAGTAGAAACATCCAGTTCACGCACTTCCACCTTTGGTGCAAGCACGCATGCTACGAAGTGGGTTGGGAGAAACGATATGACAGTTTGTGGAAGGACGGCTTTGAAGAGGATGTTTTGAACCTCGCCCTGCCGAAGTTGGCGGAGCAGGCCATTAACCAGCCGGGCGCCAACAGGTATAACGCGATATTGGTTGATGAGGGACAGGACTACCGACCCCACTGGTGGAGCGTGTTACGGCAAGCATGCAAGCCGAATGGCGAAATGCTTTTGGTGGCTGATGCTACCCAAGACGTCTATGGCACAGCCAATGCGTGGACTGATGATGTCATGAAAGGCGCGGGCTTTCCTGGTGGGCGATGGGCACAGCTGGATGTCAGCTATAGGTTGCCACCCGATGCGCTGACGCTTGCGCGGAAGTTTGCTGAATCGTTCCTTCCTCAGGAAGCCATTGACCTTCCTGAACAGGAACAAGGATCATTGGACCTTTATCCGTGCCACCTCCGCTGGGTGCAATGCGATCCAGATCATGCTGAAAAGGGCTGCTCGGATGAAATTCTCTCCCTAATGCGCCAAACGGGGAGGAATGGCCTGGCAAACGCGGACATCACCTTGCTGGCAGGAGATATGAAGTCCGGAGCCGGTGTTGTGACACGCCTGTCTGAATATCGCATTCATGCGGTAGACACGTTCGGCGACGACCATCGACGCCGCAAGATGGGTTTTTACATGGGCGACGCCAGGATCAAGGCAACCACCCTGCACAGTTTCAAGGGATGGGAGGCGCGCCTTCTAGTTCTTTACATCACGGGGGCCGCCCACGCAGAGACCTTGGCGCTAATTTACACGGGATTGACACGACTGAAGCGAAGCCAAGAGGGAAGCTGGCTGACGGTTGTGTGTTCTGCTCCGCAGCTACAAACTTTCGGCAAGGAATTTCCGGACTTTGTAAGCCTCGCCAGCGGAGCGTAATCAAGTTGCAGCAGACCACGGACCCGGGGCCGGACTGTGGGCGGAATGTGAAATTGAGGTAAGCTGAGGGATTCCGCGGTCCATCAGATGTTGAGCCGTGCAGTTCACGTTCGGCTAGGCCTTGCCACGACAGATCACACATCTCGCCCGAGCGACTATGTCCTCAAGCCCCGCTTGATCAACGATCACGCGGCTACTAACTGGGTCGTGCTGAAGACACCGTGCCCCTGTGAGTTAAGCTACTCGCCCCCAACATGGTGGCAGCGAAGACGTAAAAGGTCTTGTGTTATTTCCGATTTCAAACATACTTGTATGATGAGAATCGGAAATGAGGCAGAGATGGCAGATTTTGTCGGTGCACCCCGCAGTGCTGGGGATGGCTCACCTTACCGGGTGTTCTCGACGCCGGTTGAGCGTCGAAAAAGGCTCGAAGAACTCGGCATCG
>JANNAF010000007.1:0-2468 GCA_031384005.1 Rhodobacterales bacterium
ACGCATCGCCCACCTGACCCGCGCCGTCGACGACCTGTCCGACGTCGTGGCCCGTCAGGCCAAGGAGCTGGACCGCCTGACGCGGCTGGTCGGCCTATTGGCGGAACGCGAGGCTGAACGCGAAGGCCAAGGCGGCGCGCCAGAGGCAAATGTCAAACCGCCACACTGGTAAGGCCGACCCGCATGAAGGCGCAGCGCCAACCCCTCACCCCCGGCACGGTTCTTCTGGTTGCGGCGGCCCTACTCTGTGCGCTTGTGACCGCATGGGCCGCCCTGTTCAGCTTTGTCTTTGTGCTTGGCTATCAGCATACCATGACCACGGCGGCCCTGATATGGGGTCCGGTGCTGGGGCTGGCCATCTGCATGGCGGCGATTGCCATCCTGCGGATTCGCAAAGGCCCGCTGGGGCCGTGGATGATTGGCCTTTCCGCCCTGATCGGCGCGGGTTTTCTGGGCCTCGGCCTGTGGTTTGTCTGGCTGGATCCCGGCGATGCGCCCTGGATGGCGCCGCAGATCTTTTTCATGGGTGCGGTCTCCAGCCTTCTGGCGCTGCAATCCGGCGCCGCGCGGCAATCCTGACCACCTCACATATCCTCGATCATCACGACACCCTGCATCGCCTTGATCGCCCCCCTGATCTGCGGCGTCACCGGATAGGGTTTGGCCAGCGTCACATCAATCTCGCGCCCTGCCGCATCCGCCACACACAGCGTGATCTGCGCCCGGTTCCGCCCCTCGACCCGGGCGAGCAGCGCCGCAATCGACGGCACCGCCTCGGGCCGGTTCAGATGGATGCGCAGCGCCTGCGCCCCCGCCTCGGCGGCCACCTGATCAATCGACACCGCCCCGCGCGCCAGCAGTTTCAGCGTCTCGCCCTCCAGGTTCGCCTCGACCGTCAGGACCACATTCATCCCCGGCTCCAACACATCCCGCGCCGCCTCCAGCGTGTCAGAAAACACCGTCACCTCGTACAACCCCGTCGGGTCCGACAGTGACACAAAGGCAAACCGGTTCCCCTTGGCCGACTTCCGCTCTTGCTTGGCCGACACTGACCCCGCAATCTTGGCCACCAGCGGCCCCCGTTCGGCCAGTGCTGTGATCTCGGTCAGCGTCTTTACATCCCGCCGCTTCAGCGCCGACATATAGTCATCCAGCGGATGGCCAGACAGATAGAACCCGATCGCCTGATGCTCCTGCGCCAACCGCTCGATCGGCAACCAGTCATCGCGGAAGGGCAGGCGCGGCTCGGGGATATCCGTCCCCGCCTCGCCAAACAGGCTGACCTGATTGGACGCCTTTGCCTCATGCACCGCCGCAGAATAGGCGACCAACGGGTCCAACCCCTCGAACACCCGGGCACGGTTGCCGTCCAACTCATCAAACGCCCCGGCCCGCACCAGCATTTCCAAGGGCCGCTTGCCCACCCGTTTCAGATCGACACGCCGTGCGACATCAAACAGGCTGGCAAACACCCGATCCGCCCGCGCCCGTACGATCATGTCCATCGCATCGACGCCCACATTCTTCAGCGCCCCCAACGCATAAACCACCTGACCACCGCGCACCGTGAACTTGGCCAACGAGGCATTGACCGACGGCGCCACCGTCGCAATCCCCAGCTTGTCCACCTCGCGTTTGTAAACCGCCAGCTTGTCGGTCAGATGCAGGTCGCAGTTCATCACGGCGGCCATGAATTCCACCGGATAGTTGGCCTTCAGATAGGCCGTCTGATACGACACCACCGCATAGGCCGCCGCATGGCTTTTGTTGAAGCCATAGTTCGCAAACTTCTCCAGCAGGTCAAAAACCTCGCCCGCCTTTTCCTTGCCAACGCCATGCGTCTTGAACGCACCCTCGATGAACTTGGGCCGCTCCTTGGCCATCTCCTCGGCAATCTTCTTGCCCATCGCCCGACGCAACAGATCAGCCCCGCCCAGCGAATACCCGCCCATCACCTGAGCAATTTGCATAACCTGCTCTTGGTAAACAATAATCCCCTGCGTTTCCGCCAGAATATGGTCGATGGTCGGGTGCAGCGATTCCAGATCGCGTAACCCGTTCTTCACCTCGCAATAGGCCGGAATATTCTCCATCGGGCCGGGACGATACAGCGCCACCAAGGCCACGATATCCTCGATGCAGGTCGGCTTCATGCGCCGCAGCGCATCCATCATGCCCGAACTTTCCACCTGAAACACCGCAACCGTCTTGGCCGCAGCATACAATTCATAAGATGGCTTGTCGTCCAGCGGGATCAGGTTGATGTCAAAACTGATGCCGCGCAGCCCCAGCAATTCCATGCAATTCTGGATCACCGTCAGCGTTTTCAGCCCCAGAAAGTCGAACTTGACCAGCCCCGCCGCCTCGACCCATTTCATGTTGAACTGTGTGGCAGGCATATCCGACCGCGGATCTTGATACAGCGGCACCAACTCGTCCAGCGGGCGGTCGCCAATCACCACCCCGGC
>JANNAF010000066.1:0-5040 GCA_031384005.1 Rhodobacterales bacterium
GACCGTGTCATAATCGACCGAGGTCGGTTCATGATGGGCCAGCGCCACAATCGGGATCTGCCGGGCATATTTCGCCAGCGCCTCGCCCATCAGTTGCGGGGCGACCAGAATTAGTCCGTCCATGTGATAGTCGATCATGGACTCGATCAAACTGGCCTCGATCGGCATGTTGGACCGCCCGATCCCCACCATGGCCTGATAGTTCGACGGCCCCAGAATATCGTTCACCCCGTCAATCACCTGCGGCAGATAGGGGTTGGCAATCTCGACCAGCAATATCCCGATGGTGTAGGTCTGCCCCCGCATCCCGCGCGCCGCAACGCTGGGTCGGTAGCCCAGTTTTTCGATGGAGGTCAGCACATTGGCGCGCAAGCCGTCGCTGACGCCATAAGCGTTGCGCAGCACCTTGGACACCGCCGCAACAGACACGCCCGCATCGGCGGCCACCGTGCGGATGGTCACGCGTCCGGGCCGTGAGGCCTGCTTGGTCTGGTCCATGCTCATCGTCGCCCACTCACGCCATTTTGCTTGTCTGTGCAAGCTAGGAAAGAATCAGTTGCCATGCAAATCAATTTGTAGAATGTTCTACATAGAACGATCCACACAAATTGGTGTGGGCACTTGGGAGGGTGTCATGGCTTTGCACAACGCGGTTCGCACGGGGCGGAACTCTCGGTCGTGGACGGCCAAAATGGTGGCACCGCTTGCCGACAAAGGACAGGGAACCCAAGCCAGCTTTGTCGCGAAATCCTTTGACCTCGCCACGGTCGCGCCGGGCACCCAACTGCACATCACGGCGCAGGGGCTGTATGTCTGTTTCATCAATGGCACCCGGGTCGGGCAGGATCTGCTGACCCCCGGCTGGACCTGCTATGATGACAGGATCGCCTATCAAACCTATGATATCACAGATCTTTTGAAGGCTGGTCCCAACCGGATCGAGATTTGGCTGGGCGATGGCTGGTGGCGCTCGCAGATGATGTGGGCGGCGGCGCCGATCTATAACTGTTGGGGCGACCGCATCGCGGCGCTGGCAGAGATTACGGCCGGCACCGTCCTGCTGGCCACCGACGCCTCTTGGGGCAGCGGCCCCTTGCCGGTGACCAAATCGGGCATCTACTATGGCGAGGATTATGACGCCCGCATCGACATGATCGTCACCGCCGGGGTCGCGGCACTGGCCTTTGACTATGGCCTGCTGGTCCCGCATGAAACTGCGGCCGTTGTCGAACTGCCCGCGCTGATTTCGGTCGACCATTGGCAAGATGAGGGCCGTACGGTTCACGACTTTGGCCAGAACGCCGCCGGTTATCTGCGCATCACCGTCATGGGCGATGCCGGGGCCATCGTCTTGATGGAACATTCCGAGGTGTTGGGCCCGGACCGCCATTTCGACAACCGCAACTATCGTTCAGCCCGGGGGCAGGCGGTTTATACCCTGCGCGGGGGGGATGCGGAAACCTATGCGCCGCTGTTCACCTTCATGGGCTTTCGCTATGCCCGGCTGACCGTGACCGGCAATGCCACCGTGACGGACGTGGTCTTTGTGCCGATCAGTTCCGTGCCGGTTCAGGCAGGCGGTTTCACCTGCGGTGAACCTTCGGTCAACCGTCTGGTGATGAACACCGTCTGGTCGCAGCGGTCCAACTTCATCGAGGTGCCGACCGATTGCCCGCAGCGTGATGAACGGCTGGGCTGGACCGGTGACGCACAGGTGTTTGCGGGCACCGCCTGCTGGCTGGCCGACAGCGAAAGTTTCCTGAAAAAGTATCTGCGCGACGTTATGGCCGATCAGCGCCCCGATGGGGCCGTGCCGCATTTCTCGCCCGACCCAACCCGGTTGCACGCGGTTCCGGGGCGCGGCGAATGGGCGGGGTCAACCGGTTGGGGCGATGTCATCACGGTCATGCCGTGGCAGTTGTACCTGCACTATGGCGATGCCGGGTTCCTGCGCGAAACCTTTCCCGCCATGCTGCGCTGGCTAGAGTATCTGTGGTCCATCTCGAACGGTCCGATCATCCAGCCCTCGGCGGTCTGGGGGGCCAGAGGGTTCACTTTTGGCGACTGGTTGCAGCCGGTCGGTGACAACCGCAAACCGCGTCCGACGATTGCTGATGATTGCGCGGCGACGCTTTACCACTTCATCTCGACCGACCTTGCCGCCCGCGTTGCGGGCGTGATCGGTGAGGTTGATCAGGCCGCCCGCCTGACCGAACGGGCGGATACGATTCGCACCGCGTTTGAACATGAATATTTCAGCGCCTCGGGCCGTCTGGCCCATAACGACCAGACCTCCTATGCGCTGGCCTTTCTTTATGGCCTTGTTCCTGCGAAACATATGGAGGCTGCCAAGGGCTATTTCCGCAAGATCGTGATGGATGCCGATGGCCTGATCGGCACCGGTTTCATCGGCACACCCGCGCTGTTGCCGGCACTGACCAAGCTGGGGATGGATGATCTGGCGGAAAAGCTGTTCTTGAACCGTCAGGTTCCGGGTTGGCTTTATCAGGTGGACCGTGGGGCGACGACGATCTGGGAACGCTGGGATGCGCTGGCGCCCGATGGCACGATTTATGACCCCGACATGAACAGCTATAACCACTATGCCTATGGTGCGGTGTGTCAGTGGCTGTTTGAACAGGTCGCAGGCGTTGCCCCCGATCCCGCCCATCCCGGCTTTGACGGGGTGCTGATCGACCCGCACATCATGCCCGCCCTGTCCCCGGTTGCTGCCTGGCACGACTGCCGCCATGGCCGGATTGATGCGGGCTGGGCGCTGGCAGAGGGCAGGGTCAACTATACGCTGAACCTGCCCGCCGGCTGCACCGGCCTGCTGGCCGCCTCCGCGCAGCGCACCCAAGTGCACCTTGACGGCCAGCCCGTCACGGTGCCTGCCCAAGGTCTGGCCCTGATGCCCGGCCCCCATACGCTGACCTTTGCTCTGAAGTCCTGAAAACATCTCTGGGAGGAGAATTTTAAATGACGCAGTTTCGCTATAGCGCAGCCCTTGCCACCGCGATTGCCCTGCTTTCGGGCAGTGCGAATGCCGAGGTGACGCTGAACCTTTTGCTGGATGGCAATGCCGACACCACCTCGATGATGGAGGCGCTGACCGCCGCTTATACCGCCGCCAACCCCGACGTGATGTTCGAGATGGAAAACCGTCCCGGCGGCTCTGAAGGCGACAATATGGTCAAGACCCGCCTTGCAACCGGCGAGGCTGGCGACATCATCCAGTACAACTCGGGCTCGCTGTTTCAGGCGCTGCGCCCCGCTGAAACGCTGGCCGATCTGACGGATCTGCCCGGCCAGGCCAATATCGTGGACAGCTTCAAACCGGTGGTGACCGCGACCGACGGCACCATCCGCGGCGTGCCGTTTGGTGCGGCGATGGGTGGCGGTGTCTATTACAACCGCCCGCTTTATGCAGAACTGGGCCTGTCCGTGCCCAAGACCTGGGCCGAGTTCATGGCCAACAGCGAAAAGGCCAAGGCGGCGGGCAAGGTCGGCGTCGCCACCACCTTTGGCGACACCTGGACCAGCCAACTGTTCGTTCTGGGCGACTTTTTTAACGTCCAGGCCGAGGTGCCGACCTTTGCCGCCGACTATACGGCCAATGTGGCGAAATATGCCAACACCCCCGCCGCCGCCCGCGGCTTTCAGTATCTGGAGGACGTGTTCAAGGCGGGTCTGGTCAACGAGGACTTTGGCGTTGCCAAGTTCGAGGACGGTATGCGCATGGTCGCCACCGGCGAGGCGGCGCATTACCCGATGCTGACCTTTGCCATGGCCACGGTCAAGCAGAACACCCCCGACAATGTCAACGACGTCGGTTACTTCGCCCTGCCTGGCCCGACCGCCGACAAGAACGGCCTGACCGTCTGGATGCCCGCGGCGCTGTATATCCCGTCAGCCTCGCCCAATGTCGATGCTGCCAAGGGTTTTCTTGACTTTGTCGCCTCGGTTGAAGGCTGCCAGATCATGATCGGTGCCATCGGTGCCACCGGTCCCTATCTGATCGAAGGCTGCGCCCTGCCTGCCGATGTGCCGCAATCGGTGGCCGACATGCTGCCCTATTTCCAGACCGAAGGCGGCACCGCCCCGGCACTGGAATTCCTGTCGCCCATTAAGGGTCCGGCGCTGGAGCAGATCACGGTCGAGGTTGGCTCAGGCATCCGCCCCGCCACTGAGGCCACCGCACTATACGACCAGGACGTCGAAAAGCAGGCCAAGCAGCTGGGTCTGCCCAACTGGTGATCTGCTGATCTGACCGGCCCCTCCGCCCCGCTCCCGGGCGGGGGGCCGCATGCCCAAGCGAGGCCCCATGGCAAGCCGTCAATCCTCCCCCTATCCTTATTGGTTCGTGCTGCCCGCCGCCGTCATCTTTGTGACGCTGTTTGCCGTGCCGACCTTCGCCAGCTTTTGGTTCAGCCTGACCCGTTGGGACCTGTTCGAGGCCCATTTCATCGGCTGGGACAATTACCGCCAGTTTTTCAAAGAACCCTTTCTAGTGCAGGGACTGGTCAACACGATGATCTATGCCGTCCTGACATCGGCCAGCAAATCGGTACTGGGGCTGCTGCTGGCGGTCCTTTTGACCAGCGGAATCCTGTGGCAGGGCTTTTTGCGCGCGGTCGTGTTCTTTCCCGTCCTCGTCTCCACCATCGGCATCGGCATCACCTTTCAGGCGCTGATGCACCCGACCAAGGGCGTGATCAACATCGCCCTGTCCTATATCGGCATCGACGGCCCGTCTTGGCTGTCCGACCCCGGCCTGGCGCTCTATTCCGTCGCCTTCATCGACCTGTGGAAGTGTGTCGGCCTTGCCACCCTGATTTATATCGCCGGCCTCGCCGCGATTTCCCCCGATTATTACGAGGCTGCCCGCATCGACGGCGCGACCCGCACCCAGCAATTCTGGCGCATCACCGTGCCCTTGGTGCGCCCCGCCACCGTCACTGTCATCACCTTGTCACTGATCGGCGGCCTGCGGTCGTTTGACATCATCTGGGCCACCACGCGCGGCGGCCCCGGCTTCTC
>JANNAF010000086.1:0-1765 GCA_031384005.1 Rhodobacterales bacterium
TGCCGCTTTGGCTGCGCATGTCGTCGCGCCGTTCGTCACGGACTGACATCATGCAGATCATCGGGGTGTCCTGCGGGCAGGTGACAGTGATGTCGTAACCATAGCGGATCAGCATGCAGCATCCTTTGGCCCAATGGGGCGCAGATTTATCCTAGACCCGGACAGCCCGGAAAACCCTATCAAATGATATCTTCTGCGGCGCCTTTCCGGTGTCTGCCACAAAAACAGGCAGCGCCGCGCCCGGTCCGTCAACCCTCTGTCGGCCCCGAAAATGCCGCGCCGCAGTTGGCGGTGGCCTGACCGGGTCACTCATGCCAAAAGGGTGTGACCAATCGCGGGGGGCGTCTGATGCTGCCAACACTCGGGCTGTTGCTGGCCTGTCAGCTGATCGGAGAGGTGGCGGTGCGCAGCGCAGGCCTTGCCATCCCCGGCCCCGTCGCGGGCCTGGCGCTGTTGATCGTGATCCTGCGCCTCCGCCCAGGCTTGGCCAGTGATCTGCGGCCAACGGCGGGCACCATTCTGGCCCATTTGTCGCTGATGTTCGTGCCCGCCGGGGTCGGGGTGATCGGCAATCTGGACGTGCTGTCCAAGGATTGGCTGGCGCTGTTGGTCGTGCTGGTCCTGTCCACCGTGCTGGCCATGCTGGCCACTGTCGGCAGCTTTATCGCCGTGCGGCGCCTGACGATGCGCGAACCATCCGGGGGGGGCCAGGAATGACCGGTGTCGCCACTTTGTGGAGCTATCTTTCCGCCACCCCCCTGTTGTGGCTGACCGCGACCGTGCTGGCCTATGTCGCAGCCGACGGTGTGGCGCGGCGCCTGGGCAGACCGCCGCTGGCCAACCCGGTGCTGATGTCGGTCCTGTTGATCGCCCCTGTCCTTTGGATCACCAAAACCGATTATGCGACCTATTTTGATGGCGCACAGTTCATCCATTTTCTGCTGGGGCCCGCCACTGTGGCGCTGGCCCTGCCGCTGTGGGACAATCGCCAGATGATCCGGCAGACCGTGGCCCCAATCGTTGTGGCACTGTTTGCAGGGTCGATCGTGGCCGCAGGGTCCGCCATCCTGCTGGCCCGCGCCTTCGGCCTGCCCCCCGAGGTGATCTTGTCGCTTGCCCCCAAATCCACCACCGCCCCCGTCGCCCTGGGCATATCCGAGGCGGTGGGCGGCCTGCCCACCCTGACCGCCGTTCTGGTCATCCTGACCGGTATCATCGGCGCGGTGATCGTCACCCCCCTGATGACTCTGCTGCGGATCACCGACTGGCGCGCCCGCGGCTTTGCCGTCGGGGTGGCAGCCCATGGCATCGGCACCGCCCGCGCCTTTCAGGTCAACCCGGTCGCCGGGGCCTATGCCGGGATCGCAATGGCGTTGAACGCCCTTTTGACCAGCCTGATCGTGCCGGTTCTGGTGCGCTGGCTGATGTGAACGCCCGATTCGCCGAACATGGTTAATGCTGGGTTGCACGGCACATCCAAGAAAACCCTGTAGAGGCATTGTAGACCGTTTGTAGGTGCAATGTAGGTCGTTCACACCCCGTTAATTCTGCGAATTAACACAGCGCCCCCAATACGTTAGCGAAGTCTGAAAATGAAAAACCCCCATCCTCGCGGACAGGGGTCAATCGGGTGGACATCGCTGCCCCAGTGTCGCTGAACGTCAAGGCAGAAGCCTTACATCCCGCCTTCGCGTTGAAGCTTCTTCCGGGCGAGTTTCCTCGCGCGGCGCACGGCTTCAGCTTGTTCGCGGGCTTTCTTGACGGA
>JANNAF010000117.1:0-1594 GCA_031384005.1 Rhodobacterales bacterium
ACGATGCCCGCAGATTGCGCATTGGCCAGATAGGTCAATTGCTTGGCGATCATGTTGCCGGCCTCGATATTCGGCACGATCAGCACATCGGCCACGCCTGCCACATCTGATACGATCTGCTTCATTGCGGCGGCGGTTTTCGAGATGGCATTGTCAAAGGCCAGCGGCCCGTCCACTAACCCGCCGATAGTCTGACCCCGATCCGCCATCTTGGCCAATGCGGCTGCATCTATGGTGGCCAGCATATCGGGGTCAACGGTTTCCACCGCAGCCAGAATGGCCACGCGCGGCTGGATGGTTCCAAGCGCCAGTGCGCAGTCGATGGCGTTCTGCACAACATCCTTTTTGGTGGCAAGATCAGGGGCGATGTTGACCGCCGCATCGCTGATGAACAGCGGGCGCAGATAGGTGGGCACATCGAAGATGAACACATGGCTCATCCGCCGGTCGGTGCGCAGGCCGGTGTCGCGGTCAATCGCTGCCGCCATCAACTCGTCCGTGTGCAGGCTGCCTTTCATGATCGCACCCACAGATCCGGCGCGGGCCAACGCGCAGGCGGCATTGGCTGCGGCATGGCTATGGGCGGTGGCGATGATCTCGATCCCGGTCAGATCCTCGCCCGCCTGTGCCGCTGCCGCCGCGATTCTGGCCGCCGGGCCGATCAGCACCGGCATTATCAGCCGCATGCGAGTGGCCTCCATCGCGCCGCGCAGTGACACCGCATCGCAGGGATGCACGATGGCGGTTCGGATGCGCGCATGGGCGGCAACCAGTCCCAAAAGCCGATCAAGTTGCGAGCGCAGGGCATGATCTTTGGTCAGATCGTCAGTCAGTGTCATGGCGGCGCGGCCTGTATCGCGCGCCTACGGCGTGATCGCCACCTTAAACACCCCGTCACGCTGATGACTGAACAGATCATAGGCGGCCTCGATATCATCCAATTTGAACCGATGTGTGACCATCGCCCCCAGATCAACCCGCCCTGTTGCGATGATTGCCATCAGGCGGCGCATCCGTTCCTTGCCGCCGGGGCATAGCGAGGTGACGATGGTATGGTCGCCAAGCCCTGCGGCAAACGCTGAGGCGGGAATGGTCAGATCGCCGGAATAGACCCCGAGGCTCGACAACGTGCCACCCGGGCGAAGCACGCGCAGGGCGGATGCAAAGGTGCCTTGCGTGCCCAGAGCCTCAATCGCCACATCAACACCGCGCCCGGCCGTCAGGCGCATAATTTCGTCCACCGGGTCAACCTTGCTGAAATCCACCACGTAGTCCGCGCCGAGCCGTTTCGCCATCGCCAGCCGGTTCGGCAGGGCGTCAACCGCGATGATCGTGGATGCGCCCATCAGTTTCGCCCCGGCCGTGGCACAAAGACCAATTGGTCCTTGGGCAAAGATCGCCACCATATCGCCGATTTTGATCCCGGCCTTTTCCGCCCCGCTGAACCCGGTCGACATTATGTCGGGGCACATCAGCACCTGCTCATCTGTCAGACCGTCGGGGATCGGCGACAGGTTGCTCATGGCATCCGGCACCAGCAGGTATTCGGCCTGCGCGCCGTCGATGGTATTGCCGAACTTCCAGCCCCCCCTCG
>JANNAF010000198.1:0-4355 GCA_031384005.1 Rhodobacterales bacterium
CCGTGGCGCTGCACCAAAACCACACAGCCCACGATCCGGTTGCCCAATGCCGCGTCAACCGCGCTGTCCACCCGGTTTTGCAAATCCACCCCAGTCATTGTGCCATCTTCCTGTGAATATTCGCTGTTGCACTACGCTTAACCCGTTTCCCCTTAGACTGGGAATGGATTAACTACGACCCAACCTGAACCGGAGCCTTCCCGATGTCCCAACTGCACCTTGTCTTTGGCGGCGAACTTGTCGCGCCTGAAAAGAACGTTTTTCGCGATGTGTCCAAAATCCACCTTGTCGGCATGTATCCCAACTATGAAACCGCCTTTCTGGCCTGGAAGGCCGAGGCCCAGCGCACCGTGGACAATGCCCATATGCGCTATTTCATCGCCAACATTCACCGCCTGCGCGAAGAGGCCAAGCCCGGCTCGGCGACCGAGGCGATGTCCTCCTGACACCGCCCAATGGCATATCCCCTTGGCCTGACACTTTATAACCTCGCCAGCCGCCCTGCGGTGTCCGGCCCCGGACTGGGCGCAGATCTGCGCCCGGCGCGGCCACGCGGGCCCCTTGTCTGGCTGCATGCGCCGGGGGAAGAGGGGCTGCCCGCCCTTCAGGAACTGGCCCGCCACCTGATCGAGGATGACGGCGTGGCGGTCTTGCTGACCACGTCGCACAGCCTTCACGCCCGCCCCGACGGTGCACTGGTGCAGCCACCGCCACCCGACAGCCCGCGCGACGCCCAGATGTTTCTTGACCACTGGAAACCCGAGGTTGTGGTGTTTTCCGACGGCGAATTGTGGCCTGCGATGGTGCATGAATGTACCTTGCGCAAACTGCCCCTGTTGATGGTCAATGCCCGCGCCCCGCGCCTGCAGCCCGGACGCGAAGGGTGGTACCCTGGCCTGATCAAATCCACCTTGCTGGCCTTTCGCCATATTCTGATGCTGGATGATGCCGCCGCGCGCGCCTTTCGCAAGGCTGGTGCCGATCCTGCCGCCCTGCGCGTGACGGGCCGGATGGAGGAGGCCAGCGCCGTCCTGCCCCATGTCGAACGGGACCGCGCCGCCCTTGCGGCACAAATGGCGACCCGGCCGATCTGGCTGGCCGCCGATGTCTGCCCGTCCGAACTGCCGCATGTCATTGCGGCCCACCGGGTTGCCCTGCAACTGGCACACCGCCTGCTGCTGATCCTAGTGCCCACCGATGCCGCGTCATCCGCTGCGCTGGCCGAAAAGCTGGAAACAGACGAAGATTGGCACGTGGCCGTGCGCCGCAACGATCAGGACCCTGACCCCGAGGTGCAGGTCTATATCGTCGATGCCAGTGAATATGGTCTGTGGTACCGCCTTGCCCCGGTGACCTTTCTGGGGGGCAGTCTGGACGGCACCGGCTCGGCCCGTAACCCGATGGAACCTGCCGCCCATGGGTCGGCCATTCTGTATGGCCCGCGCCCGGGCCTTTATGGTCTGGCCTGCGGGCGTCTGGGGGCGGCGCGGGCGGCACGCATGGTGGCGTCAGGCGACGATCTGGCAGGGGCCTTGGGCGATCTTTTGTCGCCCGACCGTGCCGCACGTCAGGCCCGCGCCGCATGGGCCGTCGCCTCCGAAGGGGCCGAGGTCACCGAACAGGTCATGACCATGATCCGCACCATCATGGACGGTACATGATGATGCGCCCGCCCGCCTTCTGGCAAAACCCGCCCGCGGCCCCCGGCCTGTCGGCGCGCCTGCTAGCGCCGCTAGGCTGGATCTATGGCGCGCTGACCGCCCGCCGCGTGGCACAGCCCGGCTACCGTGCTGCCGTGCCGGTCATCTGCATCGGCAATCTGAACGTTGGCGGCACTGGCAAAACCCCCACCACCATCGCCCTGATCCAGCGCCTGACCGCCCGTGGCCACCGCGTCGCCGTGGTCAGCCGCGGCTACGGTGGCTCCCTCACCGGCCCCATCCAGGTGGTCGAGGCTACTCACACCGCCGCGCAGGTCGGTGACGAACCCCTGCTCCTGTCCGCCTTTGCGCCCACCTTCATCGGCCACGACCGCGCCGCCGCCGTGAAACTGGCCGAGGCGTCAGGCGCCCAAGTCATCCTGCTGGACGACGGCCACCAGAACCCCGCCGTGGTCAAGGACCTGTCCCTGATCGTCGTCGATGCCACACGCGGTTTCGGCAACGCCCGCTGCCTGCCCGCGGGCCCCCTGCGCGAACCCGTCGCCGCAGGCCTTGCCCGCGCCGACCTGATCGTGGCCATCGGCGACACCACCGCCTTCCTGCACCAGTGGCCCACCCTGCCCATCCCGGTCGTGCCCGCCACATTGCAACCCTTGCACATGGGCATGGACTGGCACGGCGCCCGCGTCATCGCCTTTGCTGGCATCGGCAATCCGGCAAAATTCTTTGCCACCCTGCGCGCCGAGGGGGCACAAGTCCTGCGGCAGGTTGCCCTTGACGACCACCAACCCCTGTCCGACGCCCTGCTGAAACGCCTTGAACTTGACGCCCTTGCCCAGAACGCCCAACTGGTCACCACCGAAAAGGACGCCGTCCGCCTGCCGCCCCGTTACCGCACGCAAATCCTGACACTGGTGGTCCGCCTGCACCTGCCCGACTGGTCCCAAATCGACGCAGCCCTGCTGCGGCTTAAACTGTAACCCACCCATCCATCGCGGCCAGCGCCTCCTCGGCAGTCTCGACAAACTGGAACAGGTCCAGATCGGCGGCGTTGATCACCCCCGCCTCGGCCAAGGCCTGCCAGTTGATCACCTTTTCCCAATAGGCCCGCCCGAACAACAAAAACGGCACCGGCTTCATCCGGCCGGTCTGGATCAGGGTCAACGCCTCGAACATCTCGTCCAGGGTGCCAAATCCGCCGGGGAATATGCAGACCGTCCGCGCCCGCATCAGGAAATGCATCTTGCGGATGGCAAAGTAGTGAAAGTTGAACGACAAGTCCGGCGTCACATAGGCGTTCGGCGCCTGTTCATGCGGCAACACGATGTTCAGACCGATCGACTGGCCCCCCGCCTCATCCGCACCCCGATTGCCCGCCTCCATCACCCCCGGCCCACCCCCGGTGCAAATGACATATTCCCGCCCGTAACTCAGCAAACTGCGCTCGGTCACGGCGCGGGCAAACCGCCGCGCCTCGTCGTAATAGGGGGCCAACGCCGCCAAACCCGGCGTGCGCGCCTGATCCACCTTGTCAGGGTCCGGGATCCGCGCCCCGCCAAACAGCACCACCGTCGACACGATCCCCCGCTCGTCCAATATCATCTGCGGCTTCAGCAGCTCCAACTGCAACCGCACCGGCCTCAGCTCTTCGCGCATCATGAAATCGCGGTCGACAAAGGCCAGACGATAGGCTGGCGCGCGGGTCTGCGGCGTGTCGGGCAACCGTTTTGCCGCCGCCACATCCTGAGAGCTGTCGCGAAACGGATGCGGGCGGGGATCGTCGGTCATCTGGGCTCACATGCAGTTGTTAATCTGACCCCAGACCTATAGCCTCGGACCGTTCAAGGAAAGGACCAAGCCATGGATTGGCCAGCCCAGATCACCGCCGCCGCGGCCCGCATTGCCCCCCATATCCGCCGCACCCCGGTCTTGAACGCCACCCTGCCCGGCGTGGGCCCTGTCGCGCTGAAACTGGAACAGATGCAACACACCGGCAGCTTCAAGGCGCGCGGCGCGTTTAACACCCTGTTGTCGCTGCCCGTGCCCGCTGCGGGCGTTGTCGCGGCCTCGGGGGGCAACCACGGCGCCGCCGTCGCCTATGCCGCCCGTACCCTGGGCCATCCCGCCAAAATCTTTGTCCCCGAATACGCTGGCCCCGCCAAGATCGCCCTGATCCGCGAACAGGGTGCCGATCTGCAAATCGTCCCCGGCGTCTATGCCGATGCTGCAGCCCTTGCACAGGCCCATGCCGAACAGACCGGGGCCATGCAGATCCACCCCTATGACGCGCCTGCGACTGTGGCAGGACAGGGCACCTTGATGCGCGAATGGCAGGATCAGGGGCTGGATGCCGATACCGTCCTGATTGCGGTCGGCGGCGGCGGCCTGATCGCCGGGGCCATGGCCTGGGCCATTCCCAACGTCAAGATCGTCGCCGTTGAACCCGTCCTTGCCCCCACCCTGCACAACGCCCTGCTGCATGGGCCCGACACCACCACCACCGTCAGCGGCATCGCCGCCAATGCGCTGGGGGCCAGCAAAATCGGCCGCATTGCCCATGATCTGGCCCGCGCCCAAGCCCTGACCACCGTTCTGGTCACCGACGACGCCATCGCACAGGCGCAAACCCTGCTGTGGCGCAGCCTGCGCCAACTGGTCGAACCCGCCGGGGCCACCGCCCTTGCCGCCCTGCTG
>JANNAF010000215.1:0-3730 GCA_031384005.1 Rhodobacterales bacterium
CGCGATGCATATTGCAGCCTTCAGCCCGATTTCGCTGTCAGAAGCCGATATCGACCCGGTGGTCGTCGAGCGCGAGCGGGCTGTGCAAATCGCCAAGGCACATGAGGACAATGCGGCATCGGCCAAGCCGAAGCCCGATGCCGTGATCGAAAAGATGATCGTGGGCCGGATGGCAAAGTTCTTTGAAGAAGTCACCCTGCTGGGTCAGAAGTTCGCCATGAACACGGACATCACTGTGGCGCAGGCCGCCAAGGATGCCGGCGTTGAGGTTACCGGTTTTATCCGGATGGCCGTGGGCGAAGGCATCGAGAAGGAAAAGGAAGACTTCGCCGCGGAAGTCGCCAAGATGGTGCAAGGCTGAGCTGAGCTGAGCTGAGCCCAAGATGGGCAAACCGTCTTTTCGCATGGCGAAAAGACGAACTGCCCATCCTACAAGACATATGCGAAGACCGGGTAGCCCCCGGTCTTTTGCGTTTTGACTGATCTTTTGACTTTTCGACGACCCATCGACGGAATGTGATCACGGTGGCGTTGTAACTGGCAGCGGGCAGGCGCAGTTTCCACAGTGCCCCAGTAGCCAAGGACACCCGACAATGCCGGACGAAACCGTGACTGTTCAAGCCATCACGCGCAAGCGCAAGCGCAGCCGTTGGCGCGGTTGGGTCTTGTGGTCCGTGCTGGGGCTGGGGCTGGCCGGGGGGGGCTATTGGCTGTGGCTGGGGCAGTCCACCGAGACGGCGACGGTGCGTTACACGACCACCGATGCGGCCAAGGGGGATATCACGGTGATCGTGACGGCGGTGGGCACAGTTGAGCCGATTGAACAGGTGGACGTGGGGTCCCTGATTTCCGGCACGATTGCGCAGGTGGATGTCAAAATCAATGACGAGGTCACCAAGGGGCAGGTGTTGGCCCGGCTGGACACCTCGTCACTGGAGGCGGAACTGGCGCGGGATGAGGCCAGCCTGTCAGCCGCCAATGCCCAGGTCGAGGATGCGCTTGCCTCGTTGGATGCGGCGGTGGCGGGGCTGGAGCGGGCGCAAAAGCTGCGGGCAAGGGGATTGAATTCGGAAGAGGATCTGGCGACTGCGATGACGGCCAAGCGGCGGGCGGATGCGGCGGTCGCGTCGGCCAAGGCGAATGTTCATGTGGCCGAGGCGAATGTGAAACTGTCCAAGACCAGCATCGACAAGGCGGTCATCGTCGCCCCGATTGACGGCATGGTGCTGGATATGACGGCGGACCTTGGCCAGACTGTTTCGGCCAGCGGGTCCACGGTGACACTGTTCACGCTGACCCATGATCTGGGCCAGATGCAGTTGCAGATCGACGTGGACGAGGCTGACATCGGCAAGGTCGAATTGGGTGACATCGCCACATTCAGCGTTGATGCCTATCTGGGCCAGACCTTTCCGGCAAAGGTCAGCAGCCTGCATTTCGCGCCGCAAAAGGTGGATGGCATCGTGACCTATGCCACCATTCTGGACATCGACAATTCGGATCTGCGGTTGCGGCCCGGCATGACGGCCTCGGCCGATGTGACGGTGGAACATGCGGCAGATGTCTTGACCGTGCCCAATGCCGCGTTTCGGTTTACTCCGCCGGTGGTGCGGGCGACAACACAGCAGACGACCGGCCTGTTGGGTATGCTGTTTTCCAGCGGCGCCCCCGGCAGCAATACAAGGTCGCGCACCAGCGTCACCAATGAGGTGACGTCGGACGGGTTTCGCAACCTCTATGTGATGCGCGGTGGTGTTGCGGAAAAGATTGCCGTCAAGACGGGCCTGACCGATGGCGACCTGACGCAGGTTCTGGAGGGGCCATTGGTCGAGGGCGACGAGGTGATCACCGCGCAAAGCCGGGCCGCGTCATGACCGAAGGGCCGATGCTGGAGTTGCGCCACATCTCCAAGGTGTACGGGGTGGACGAGGCGCAGGTCTTTGCGTTGAACGACGTCAGCCTGTCGGTGACCAAGGGCGAGTTCATTGCCGTCATGGGGCCGTCCGGGTCGGGCAAATCGACCGCGATGAACATTCTGGGCTGTTTGGATACGCCAACCGCGGGGGAATATCTGCTGTTCGGGGCCGAGGTGGGCGGGATGGACCGCGACCAGCGGGCGCTGTTGCGGCGGCATTTTCTGGGCTTTATCTTTCAGGGGTTCAATCTGCTCGCACGGACCACGGCACTGGAAAACGTGGAATTGCCGCTGATTTATCAGGGTATTGACCCTGACGAACGTCGCGAGAGGGCGATGGCGGCGCTGGAAAAGGTCGGCTTGGAGGGCAGGGCGGGGCACCGGCCGTCCGAGCTGTCGGGCGGCCAGCAGCAGCGTGTGGCGATTGCCCGGGCGATTGTCACCAAGCCGGGCCTGATTTTGGCCGACGAGCCGACTGGGAACCTTGATTCCGCCCGAGGCCGCGAGATCATGGAACTGCTGACCCAGTTGAACCGGGATGAGGGGCTGTCGGTGCTGATGGTGACGCACGAGCCGGATATGGCGGAGTATGCCGGGCGGATTGTGACCTTTGTCGATGGGCGCATCCAGTCCGATATGAAAAAGGTGGTGGGCCATGCTGTTTGAGGCGTTCCGGCTGGCCCTGTCCACGGTGTTTCGCAACAAGTTGCGGTCGTTCCTGACGGTGCTGGGCATTGTGATCGGGGTTGCATCGGTCATTGCCATGGTCACGGTGGGCCAGGGATCGACGGCGCAGGTGCAGTCGGATGTCGCCTCGTTGGGGTCGAACCTGCTGATGATCCGTCCTGGTGCCCCGGGCCGTGGGCCGGGGGGGACGACCAGCGATACAGCGCCGCTGACCTTGCAGGACATGCAGGCGATCCTGCGCGACATACCCGATATCGTGGCGGCCACGCCGTCGTCATCCCGCAGTCAGACAGCGGTTTTTGGCGAGGTCAATCATCAGGTCACAGTCACCGGCACGGACAACGCCTATCTTGGTATTCGAGGTTGGACGCTGTCGGTGGGGCGGGTGTTCAGTGAAAATGAGCTGCGGTCAGGGACGCCGGTTTGCGTGCTGGGCACCACAACGTCGACGGCGCTGATAGGAGAGGGCAATCCCGTCGGCACCACGATACGGGTGGGCAAGATTTCCTGTGATGTCATAGGGTTGCTGGACAAACGTGATGCATCGACCTTTGGGCAGGATGACAATGACACCATTTTGATGCCACTTGCCGCGTTTCAGCGCCGGATCTCGGGCAACAAGAATGTCCAGAGTATTTCAGTCACCTTTGCGGACGGTTTGTCAGCAGAAACCGTGACACCGCAGATCCAAAGCCTGCTGCGCGAGCGGCGCGGCTTGACCGGCGATCAGAACGACGACTTCAATGTATTTGATATGAAACAGATATCCTCGATGCTGACCGGGATTACTTCGGTTCTGACGGGGCTGTTGTCGGCGGTGGCGGCGATATCGCTGGTGGTGGGGGGGATCGGCATCATGAACATCATGCTGGTGTCGGTGACCGAACGGACGCGCGAGATTGGCATAAGGATGGCGGTGGGTGCGACCGAGCGACAGGTGTTGCTGCAGTTTCTGGTCGAGGCGATCGTGTTGTCGCTGATTGGCGGGATCTTGGGCATTATCGTTGGCCTTGGGTTGGGCGCTGTCGGGTCTTATGCGTTGAACATCGGATTTGTACCCGACTGGAGGATCGTTGCGGCGTCCTTTGTATTCTCGGCCTTTGTCGGGGTGATTTTTGGCTATTTCCC
>JANNAF010000217.1:0-3123 GCA_031384005.1 Rhodobacterales bacterium
CGCAATGAGGCCCGCGAAGGAAAAGGCGAGTGTGGCGAGCAGCGCACCGCCCAGCACCATCCAGAGCGCGGGGCGCCATTTGGGCTGAGGTGTCATGCGGCGGTTTGCTGCATGGACCGTCGCGGGGGTTTTCCACCCCCATGGGTCGTTGGTTCGCCAACCATCGACCCTTCCCCCCGGAGGATATTTTTGGACACATGAAATCGGGTGGTCAGCATGGCGTCATCCGGATGCCGATACCGTGCAGGGTTTCAATTGCCTGTGGGGCGCCGGCATCGGCCAGTTTTCGGCGCAGGTTGCGCAGGTGGCTGTCAAGGGTGCGGTCGGCAATTTCGGTATCAGGCCAGACGTTTTCGATCAGCGCGGCGCGGGTTTGCACCATGTCTGGGTGGTGCATCAGGCGGCCCAGCAGGGCCATTTCGGCCGCGGTCAGGGTGACGGGTTGGCCCGCAACGGTGCACAGGTGGCGGGCGGGGTCCAGGGTCAGGGGGCCATGGGTGAGGGCGCGGGTTAGGGTGGCCGGGGCCGAGCGTTTCAGGATGGCATTGACGCGGGCGACCAGTTCGCGGGGCGAGAAGGGTTTGGTGACATAGTCATCGGCGCCAAGTTCAAGGCCGACGATGCGGTCAACCTCGTCATCGCGGGCTGTCAGGAACAGGATGGGGGTTTGGGTGCGGGCGCGGATGCGGCGGCACACCTCCAGTCCGTCCATTTCGGGGAGGCCGATGTCCAGCACGATCAGGTCGGGCGATTCGCGCATCGCGTGGGTCAGGGCCTGAGCGCCATTGGCGGCGGTCAGGGTGGTGTGGCCGGCGCGTTCAAGGGCGATGGTCACCAGTTCGCGCAGGCGGGGGTCGTCATCGACGACAAGGATTTTCATGTGGGCGCCTCCTGCCGGGCCAAGTTACGAAGGACCAGCCAGTTGCGAAAGCCCCAATTGCGCCAGGTTTGGGCGGCGGGCGGGGTCAGGGTGCAATATTGGAAATTGCTGTCATAGCTCATGGGCTCTTTGACGCGCCAAGCGATTGGCGGAAGTGAGGCGGCGGCTGTCGGGCCGAGTTGGCAGAGGTAGAGCGGGTCGATCTTGCCCATCGCGACATTGGTCCGGGCGATCAGGTCGGCGAAGTTGATGAAGGCGCAGACGTAGAGGGTGGCGGCACCCAGCAGGGTGCAGCGTGTCAGAAGCCAGAGGTTCGTCCTGGTGGCGGCGATTTGCGCCAAGGTCAGGGCAAGGCCAGCGGCGACGAGGGCCATCCAGATCAGCGCATGGAGGCGCAGGTAGGTCAGGCCGAAGGACACGACATAAAGGTCAAGGCGGTAAAGCGCAGAGAGGGTGAGCAGGATGTTCTGGACAAGCCAGAGGATCAGCAGGGGTTTCAGGGCGCGACGTTCGGCCACCCAGGGCCGGGCGGCCAGGGCGAAGGCTCCGGCGAGGAGGGCCGTGGCGAGGAGGGGATAGGCGCCACGGTGGGCGTATTCGGCCAGGGTCATGCCGGGCGGCAGGGCGGCCCCGGACCACAGGTATCGGGCGTCAAGCAGGGTTTGCACGCCAAGGACTGCGTTAAAGGCGATCAGCGCATGGCTAACCGAGGTGCCGTTCAACCCAAGCCGGGGCCACGCTGTGCCGGGGCGCGGCATGGTCATGGGCGCGGGCGGCGTGGTCATGAGTGGCCACAGGATCAGTGCCACGCCCGACCAGAACAGCCCGCGCTGCACCCACGGGCCCGGATCCGGCGGCAGGTTGGACAGCCAGTGGTCAAGGATCGGGTTGGCCTGCACCAAAAGCGCCATCAGGATCAGCGTTCCCCCCACCGGGAACGCCCAGGCCCGGGCCATCTGGCGCAGGGGGCTGGTCGCGTTCAGGTCCAGCCGCAATTGGCGCAGCGCCGCCATAACGCCCCGCACCCCACCCAAGGGGATGCAGCGCGCCAGCCCCAGTGTGGCCAAGAGCAGCCCTTGGGTCGTGGCCGCCCGGTTCAGTGTGATCGCCGTGATCAGGCCGCCGATCAGGAACAGGACAGAAAGTGGCTGGACATGGTCCACCACCGGCAGAGCGCCCAGCAGCATGATGCCAAGGGGTGCCGCCGCAGGGCGGCGCAACAGCGAGGCTGAATAAACCGCGCCGGCAAACAGCGCCAGCGACAGCCCGACCCCTTGACCCCAGAACAGCACATCGGCCAAGACAACCAGCCCAACCAGCACCGCCGCCCGCCTGCGGGGCCGGAAAGCCGTGATAACAGGGGGAACCGGATCATCCGCCAGCCACCACCCATCCCGCTGCAGTGCCATCGGCACGCCATACGCCCCCCAAACCCCAGCCATCGTTGTCTTTGCCCCCTTTGTTCGTTGCAGGACCGGGATGCCGGGGTTGGTTGCAGGGGGGATGCAGGGGATGTGCAGGTTTCGTGCAGAGCGGCGCCCCCCCCCGCACCCTTGGGGCCGTGCCATGACGATTCCGCCTTGACGCCCCAATGGTGCATGACTACACCCCGCCACCAATGGCTAGGTAGCTCAGCTGGTTAGAGCACGTGACTCATAATCACGGGGTCGGGGGTTCGAGTCCCCCCCTCGCCACCACTTTTCTGATAAATCAAGACCTTAGAGCAAGCCAGAAGCAGGTGTGACACAAGGGTGTGACACAGAAATGCGGCTTGCCTCTTACGTCTATCCGTCTCGGCACGGAATCTACTACTTTCGCTGGCCCCTCCTAAGCACAGTTCAGCGCCGAAGCTGGGTGCGCCTTTCGCTGCGAACTCGATGCCCGAAACAGGCTGGCGTTCTGGCAAGGCACCTTGCATCCTGTGGCGAAAGCCTTCGATTGCAGGTTTCTGAGGTGTCCATGCGTTATGACGAACTTCGTGCCCATGTTGAGGCAGTACTCCGCAAAGAGTTTGAACATCGGTTTGCCGAAATAGGCGAACAGGGTCCGCGCGATACGTACAAGCCAGATCGCTTTGACGCCGCGAGAGCCATTCTCGCGGAAGGTGCTGAGGCCTATTGGAAGCGCTTGGGAGAAGAAGGCGAACGGGTTTGGTTGCGTAACTGCCACGATCAAATGAAGCCTATGATCCGGTCAGAGTACACTCGAAAAATAACTGATGGGGACTTTGTGAAAATCTACCT
>JANNAF010000250.1:0-16841 GCA_031384005.1 Rhodobacterales bacterium
CTGAAATCCTGACGGAGGGTGCGTTATGACTGTATCTGCGCAAGCGGTTATCATGGCGTTTGAGCCTGAGGGCATTGAAGTGCCACTGTCGGCGATCCTGCCGGTGAAGCAACTTCCAGCCAGCATAAAAACGTCCCGAAAATACGTTCAGATTGCCGCCTCGATTGCCGAGGTGGGCATCATCGAACCGCCGGTCGTCGCACGCGGCGCGGACGGTTCGGGGGTGTTTTTGTTGGTCGATGGCTATATCCGAATTGAGATTCTAAAAGACCTTGGCGCAAGTTCCGTCACCTGCCTTGTCGCCATCGACGACGAAGCCTTCACCTACAACAAGCGGATCAGCCGTTTGGCCACAGTTCAGGAACACAAGATGATCCTGCGCGCGGTTGAGCGTGGGGTTTCAGAGGAACGGATCGCCAAGGCACTGGACGTCAACGTCGAGAACATCCGGATGAAGCGCAAGCTGCTCGACGGGATTTGCCCAGAGGTTGCTGAACTTTTGAAAGACAAGCACTGCCCGCTCAACACCTTCCACGCATTGCGGAAGATGAAGGCGATGCGGCAGGTCGAGGCGGTCGAGTTGATGATCGCCATGAACAATTACACCGTGCCCTACGCAGAAGCCTTGCTCGCGGCAACGTCGGCCGCAGACCTTGTTAGCCCAGCCAAGAAGAAGGAAATCAAGGGTTTGTCTGCTGAGCAGGTTGAACGCATGCAGAGTGAAATGGCCAGCCTCCAGCGAAAGGTGAAGCTTATCGAAGGCAGCTATGGGCCAGATCAGTTGAAACTGGTTGTCGCATGCCGCTACATCGAAACGCTGCTCGGCAACCCGAAGCTGGCGCGCTACCTGACCCAACATCACCGGGACATCCTGAAAGAGTTTCAGCAAATCGTCGACGTGACGATCCGGCAGCCTGCCTCTGCGCATGGTGAAGAACTGGAAGACGCTTGACCCAATTTTGAAACAAGATTTGGGGACCGGGACCCTTCAAGCGCCGGGACCGTCGGAGAAGCCGTCGTGGGGGGCGGATCGAGGGCGGGGTGGGGATGGCGGCTAACCCGTTCGGAGCCCACATTGGTTGGTCGAGATATCGCCGACCGCGCAGGCGTTCAATCTTGGTCGCCTGCGATGAATGATGGGCGCGTTGCAAGTCAGGCTGGATTTCGGATGCCAGCAAGAAGATGTGACGCGCCCCTTTTTGGCATCAGGTCAGAAAGCTCACCGCCCGCGTTTGTCAGGGTTGCGCGACAGCGTTGCAGCGATCAGTTCACAATCTGAGGTAGCCCAGAACCTCATCGCAGATCAGATTTCCGGGCCTACGTACATTGAAGATATTGAGGACGAGAAGGACGAGCCCCTCCTCATACGTCCGACTGCTTGAAGTCATACCATTAGTTAGTCCCGTCCTTCGCGTGTCTGCTGCCGACTACTTCGCCGAGACGTATGGTTCTGGAATGTAGCGTACCTCTCGCTACACTCTTAGCCGCCTTCAGGTGCGACAAAGCGTAGACAAGCATGCATCAGCCTGCGCGGATGGGACTGGATGGCTGCAGCAATTGCCGTTCCGGTAAGCTTCATTCGCGTTTGGGCCATAAGAATGGCCAGCGTCGCGCGGCGTTCGTCGGCTTCAACTTGACCGCGCAGGGCATTAACCATGCTTTGGTTGTCCACTCTGGCGCGTGCTGCGGCGCGGTTGCGGAACCCTTGGGCAAGCGTTTCACCTTCGGCCTCGATCACCTGTTTGCGGTCGGTCCATGCTTTTTTCACTTGGCGCAGATCCTTGGTCCGCAGATCTTTTAGGTCAGCGTCGATCACGCTGACGTGTTGGCTGCAGACCCCCGCCGCCGGGGTAAGCAGTTTTTGCATCCGGCCTTGAATGCGGTTTTTGTCGTCCGGATCGGGCCTTGCGCGCAGGAGCATTGCAGTTTGCTGCGGATCAAGCGGGTGCCAGCCTTCCTTGGTCAGGACCGAGGCCATGGCCAAAAAGCGGGTGGGAATCAGGGATTGCATCCAGCGGTGGTCGGCGGCAAGTCCTTCGTCGAGACGTGCCAGATAATTTTGTCGGGCCGAGGTCCCGAACCAATCCAGGGCTGCGGCAAAGTACTTTACAGCCCCAGAGCGTGGCGGTTCGAGGGGCTGGCTGGCCGCAAGGGTGATCGCAATCGGCAGACCGGCCGAGGCCAATGCTGGATGGGTGGCGCCGACCCTGATCACCAACTCGCCCTGTGGCTGACCAGAAAAATGCGGGTCACCAAAGCCTAACCAGCCCTGACACAGTCCGTAGTGAATGCTGTCGCCGTGGTCAAAGAAGCGCAGGTCGCGCGTTTGGGTGCCGGCAGCGTTAAACTGAACAAAGCGGTGGGGAGGCACGGCCATATTTTTGCGCCGCACAAGCAGCGCCACTTTGTCATCCCATTCGTGACCCTGAGCCATATCGAGCAGCAGGAAGGGCGGTTCGGTTTTTCCAGAAGCATACCAAAAGCCCGAATACCGGCGCGGCGGATCGGATTTGTCAGGGCGGCCGGGTTCATAGAGAAAACCGCCCGCTTTGGCGCAGGCACGCAGCCAGTCGTCATTCGCCGCTTCGACCCGCTCTGCCGCGCTGGTCTCTTGCTCATCGGCAAGGTGCAGGCGATCTGCGATGTCGCCGACGCGGTCCGCCAATGCCTGCACCTGCGCGCTGGACAAGGGCGCGAAATGGTCAAGGTGCGAGACGAGGCCGCGCCCGGCCCATGTTGCATTCATGTCGGACAGGCGTGCCAAGGCTGCGCCTTTGCCGGTCTAGGGACGGGTCAGAAGCTGGGCAATCAGTTGGTTGACCTCGGTCCAGATCTCTTCCGAGACCGGAGGCAGGGGGCGGTCAAACACCCCCAGCGCGCCAAGGGCGTTTGACAGCCCCTCTTCTGGCGAGCCGCGCATGGCCAGCCGCCAAAGGCGGATGCGCGCGGGCATCTGCTGGCCACGACGTGCGGCACGGATCGAGGCCTGGCTAAGCCGGTCGATCCGCCCGATCAGCTGATCCACGGCCTGCGGGTCCCAGGGCATGCTGTAAAAGATCATGTTACGGGCGCTGTGTTGAAGGTTCAGCCCGGCTTGAATCCAGTCGCCGATCAACAGGATGCGCGCGGGGCCCTGAACAAAGGGTTCGATTGCTTCTTGCATGGCGCGGATGTCTTCAAAGCTGCTTTCGCTGGCCGCCATCGACCGGCGCAGGGCCGCGATACCGTCTGGGGCCAAGTCGGGAAAGTAGCGAGGCAAGACGGCTTGGAGCATGTCGATGGTGCCCGCATCCCCCGCCACGACGACAATCTTTTTCGGTGCGCGGGCGGGTTTCCCAGTGCTTTCTCGGTCCTTTTCGGCGCCAAAGATGCCTGCAAGAATGTCCGTCAAAGCCTCAAGCCGGGAATCGCCGAAATCTTCCAACGCGTTTTTGCGCACCTGCACCATACCCGGAACCGTGCGTTCAAGCCGGTCGATGGCGTCGCGCACCGAGCGGCGCGAGCGTAGCAAACCGCGCACTGTGGTCCAGAGTGCGGCATCAAGGCTGGGGCCGCTTCCCCCATCACCTCGGGTGCCCCCTGCAATAAGCGTCTGGATCAACCCGAGACGGCCAATTTCTGAGGCAGTCGGGTCAAACAGGCACAGTTGGTTGTCGCGGGCAGGGAAATAGGCCCCCCAATCCGCCCGTGTCTGCCGGGTGATGCGCCGGGTCGGCGCGTGGCAGCGGTAAGCGATGGCCCCTTCGTTGGAAAGGTCGTCCGAGGGCAGCCCAACCAGCGCCTGCGCGACTTGCAGTTCCCGTTGTTCGATAAAGGCCGCGGCGGACAGGCCCACATCTTGGGCCAGACGGGCCTTTTCCGGCTCCAAGAACCTAAGGATAATGTCGCGCCAAACCGGATCGCCCAGCCGCGGCGTGGCCGACAACACCAGCAGCTGGCGATAGGCCGCTTCGTCGTTGCGGCTTTCGTCTGCTTTTTGGCTAAGGCGGTCGAGCACGTCGCGCGGCAGGGATTGCGGCTCGTCGATCACCAGCATGTGCTGGCGCACCGGGTCCAGCCAGTCGGGATGGTCGGCAACGTCCCGGGGCCGCGGCAAAAGTGCACTGGCCGTGCGGTGGCGCGCGGCGGGATGGTCATCGTCGGCGCGCTCAAGCCCAGCGGCCCCGGCCTCAAGCCAGGCCTGCATCCGGGCGCGGTCGGTGTCATTAACGACATGGCCAAGGATATGCCCCCGGGTCCAAAGCTCTTCATGCCACTGCGCCAACAGGCGTTCGGGGGCGACAATGGCGGTTTGATGGGCGGGGTCGGCGCTGCGCAGCGCGTTCAGCACCATGATCGCTTGAATGGTTTTGCCAAGCCCCACCTCGTCGGCAATCAGATGGCGAATGCGCTGATCCGACAGGATATGGGTGACAGTGGCAAGTTGGAACGGCAAGGGTTCGGCGGCGACGCCAAAGGTGACCCCCATGGCCAGCGCCCCGAGCTCGGCCCTGCGGCGCAGGGCATGGGCGGTGGCGATGAAGACGTGGTAGGGGTCAAAGCTGTGCAGATCAGACAGCCTGCCAGCGCGTCGAGATGCTGATCGCCATCGCGCCAATCCGAAAGCGGCATGTAGTTATCGATGCCCACGAAGTCGGTGTTGGCATCCGCCCAAAGCGGATCGAGGTGAAAGAACAGATCGTTTGTACCATCCTGCGGCTGGTGGCCGAAGTATTCCGACCAATCGGCGGCATAGCTGATCTTGGTGCCCGCACCCAAGACCGACCGGCATGCGGCGGCCAGACTCTGCAAAGCAGTCACCGCAGGATAAGTGCTGGCGCCCGATCGGATCTGGGTCAGCCCTCGCAATTCGCTGCCGATCAGGAAGGCATCGACGCCACCGGCCGCCTCACAGAGGTGCGCGTAGTGCAGCATCATCCGGCGCAGACCCCAGTCGGAGGGCGATCCAGTCCAAGACACCGACGTGCCCGACACCGCGAAATTGCCAGGCACCGCAGCCCCAAAGAACGCCGAAACCTGACCGGCGGCGGCTGCCGTTTTATCCACCGTGCCCGCGAAGCCCGCTGCGGGCGCGCAAGTGATCCTGCCGCGCCAGGGGTACTTCGGCTGGCCTAGCCCTGCGGCGTTGTTCGAATACGGGTTCGGCAGCGCGTTTGCCTCGGCCACATCCATCAACAGGAACGGATAGAAGGTTACCCGAAACCCTCGGGCTTTCAGTTCCTGAATGGCCTGCACGACCGAGAAGTCGCTGGGCGTGCCGCCATAAGCCGGGCTGCCGCTGATCTGCGACACGACATAGGCGGCAGAACGCGCGACGCCGTTCAGCACATATTCCATGCCAAATGCGAAGTCGTCCTCCAACACATCCTTCGGCAAGGGCAGTTCCAGCTGAGCCTTTTCCACTCGGAAGGCCCATTCCAGGATCGCCTGCACGCTCAGCGCACGTTTCACCCGAGCGCCGCTTGAGCGTCTGATCCGTCCCAGCATGCTCATGGCAGCATTCCTTCAAAGAGGTTCATCTGCGTTGGGCCATCCGGTCCATCTGCCGGCCGCCAAATCCAGGGGCCCGAGGCCATGGGCAGCTGCGAGAGCGCGCCATGCATGGGCTGCTGCCAGTGGATGAACTCCGTTGCCGAGCAGGCGCAAAGCGCGTGACCGATGGGCCAGCCCATCAACCAGCCGACGAACAACGGGTTCAGCCGCCGACGCGCCCGGGCTTTCAAGATCCTGCGCGACACGACACGCCCATGCGATGCAATCATCAAAGCCCACAGCGGGCGCGAGATCGGGGCGTGATGCGAGGGTTGCAGCCCAAGCGGCGTGATCGGCTGGTCCGGGTGGGTGAAGCCCTGTTCGGCCCGGTAGTGCAGGATATCCATCCGGCTTTTGCCATCTGCCCGCGTCACGCTGGCCGGGCTGCTGCCCTTCCAGTTCTGCGCCGCCGGTGTCGGCCACTGGATCGGCTTCGCGCTCAGCTTCGGTTCGCCCCTACTGTTGATCTTGCCGCGAAGGCGGTCGGCGTGGTCGTCGGCCACTGGCGTTTGCCACTGCGCCGCCTGAGCTGGCAGGGGCGGCATCCCGCCCGAGCCATTGCTCTGACCCGGTCCACCCTTCGCGCCGTCCGTCGCCTTTGGCCAGTTGGTGATGCCCAGCGCAAGTGCTTCTGCCTTGCGGGTGAAATCGCTGTTCCCGGCCGGATTGTAGCGCTCCGTGCCAGGATGCAGGCTCATCGGTGTGGGCCAGGATGAAGATGCGCAGCCGCTGGTGCGGCGCACCGACTTCTGCCGCGCTGAACAGACCCGCCGCAGGCGTGTACCGATTGTTAAAATGGCAACTCCTTCACGCCGCGACGGGATAACTGGCATCACATTCTGCGCACGACAAAGGCAAGTATTTCTGTAATCGCGTCCCCGCAACCAAAAACACCAAACATATCAGATACTTAAAACCCGACTTAAACAGTCGGGTTTTGGCTTGTCCAAAACACATCAACGCCACATCAACGTTTACAGAGTCGCGGCGAAAAAACGCCACGTAATCAATAGCGTAGCGACCAACCAAGTTTTGCGACCATCCATATTTTGAGTCTGGCCCGGCCGAAATCCTTGTGGCAGCATCGCACCATGATCGAGTTTCGCACCCTTCCTTATGACCATTCAGACCTCGCGCACTCGCCGCTGTTGAAGGCGGCGCAGCTGACGCTTCGCTACGTGCAGGAGCACGGTGCCATCGGTCTGACCAAGACCATGGCGTTCAAGCGCGTCTTTGTGCATTGGGCTGTCGAGAACTTCGCGTGGCCCGGACAAACCGCCGAGGAGATGTTCCGCTACAGCAAGGTCATCAACGAATACGAATTCCCGCCGCTCGAGGTGCTGCACCAGCTGCTGATCACCTTGCGACTGGGGCGCCACTTCAAGGGGGAATTCCGTCTGACCAAGCGCGGGGCAGAGCTCGCGGGCGCGCCAGCACGGCTGTTTGCCGAACTCATCCCCTTCTTCGTTCTCCAGATCGACCACTCGTCCTACGCCCGTTTTGAGGATCGTCCCTTCGGCAAATGGGATGTGTGGATGAACGTCATCAACGTTGAGGCCGACCATGGCACGACCGAGCGGGCGCTGTTCGCGGCCTTTTACGGCGAGGACCATGATTGGGATAATGCAGGGTGGCGCGAGATGGCTGCGTTCTCTTCTTGCGTCCTGAGACCGCTTGAATGGGCGGGATTGCTTGTCGAGACCCGTGAAGTGCGCGACGGCAAGCATGTGCGCCACGTCTTTAAGACGCCGCTTTGGCGCAGTGTGTTGAAACTGGATACCGATGATATGTTGCGGCCTTTGTTAGTTCAGTAGGGCACCTACCAATCTGCCCCAAGTAGACGTCTTTAGAGCGACCGCTTGATCGGCAATGTGTCGTCGGCTCAGACCATCCTTGGTTCTGGTGTTTCGCAGACACCCTCGTTCAGGAAATCATCGATTGGGATCGGCTGCGATATCAGAAATCCCTGAGCGAACGTTACTCCTAAGGGCTTCAAGGCTGCCAGGATGTCCGGGTGGTCAACGTACTCAGCCACTGTCGGAATACCCAGAACCTGCGCCACTTCGGTAAAGCATCGGACGGTAACCTGCGACAGTGGATCGTTCAACAGGCCCTGCACAAACTGGCCGTCGATTTTGAGGCAATCGACCTTCAGTGCACGTAAATAGCCAAAGGATGCGGTGCCAGCGCCAAAGTCGTCCAACGACACCCGAACCCCAAGTACGTGGAGTTGCTCAATAAACAGTGAGGCGCCCACAAGGTTATCGACGGCGGAGGTTTCCGTGATTTCAAGGACAAGCCGTTGGCAAAGGTTCGGTCCGGCATCAGACAAGGCAGCAAGAGCGTGGAGATGGAACGCCCTGTCGGCCAGCGATCGCCCGGAAATGTTCAATGAAATAGACCGAAGTTCAGCAGTGGCCGGGTGGAGCCTCAGTGCCTGAATAGCATGTCGCAAAACCCAGCGGTCGATCTGGCCCATTAAATCGAATCGCTCCGCGGCAGGCAAGAACTGGCCTGGCAACGAGAAGGTTCCATCGGGTTCCTCAAGGCGCAGCAGGATTTCGCCATGTCGCCCTGTTTGGCTTGGGTCCAGAGATCTGATTTCTTGTACGAAAAGCCTGAAGTGATCAGCGTCCAGCGCCTGCTCCAATCGTGATGCCCATCCGACCTCGGCGCTTCGATCGATCTCAGAACTATCCAAATCCTGCCAAACACGCACACGGTTGCGGCCAGATTTTTTGGCCGCAAAACAAGCCGCATCTGCGGCCTGAATGATGGCTTCGGTTGAATTCCATTTTTGGTCGATTGCAACCACACCAATCGAGGTCCCAACCCGGAAGCGTCGATTGTCGTGTGAATATCTATAGACCTCCATCTGGTCGCAAATTTGCTTACCAATCTGGGCCGCTCGGTCCGGTGGGCAGTATTCCAGAAGGATAGCAAATTCGTCGCCGCCAATCCGCGCCAAAGTGTCCCTTGATCGTATGTTGTATGCGAAGATTTTGGAGACTTGTTGCAGGACTTCATCGCCTGCCGTATGCCCGCAAGAGTCATTGATCAGTTTGAAGTGATCAAGATCGATGAATAGCATGCTGTGCTCGGCTTCGCCGGATTGTGCCTGTTGACGGAGCTGAGCAAGCCTGATCTCGAATTCCGACCGGTTTTTGATGCCGGTAAGGGAATCATGAGTGGCGCGGTATGCCATCTCACCCGTGAGGCGTCGTTCGTTCGTGACATCATGAAACACAAGCACAACCCCTTGGATCTGGTTTGCATCATCCCGGATCGGGGCCGCGGAATCTTCAATACCGTATTGTTGGCCAGTGCGCGAAATCAGGATTGTTCCGGAGGAAAGCGCCACCACGCGCTGTTCTTTCAGCGCCTTTTCTACCGGGTCTTGTGCAGACTTCAGCGTAACTTCGTTCAGAATGTGAAACACCTGCTTTATCGGCCGCCCAATTGCTTCGTGCAGCGCCCAGCCGGTCATAGCCTCCGCAACCGGGTTGAGCCACGTTATCACAGTATGTTTGTCTGTAGTGATCACGGCATCGCCGATTGATCGCAGTGTGACTCGCATCAAAGCATGCTGAGCGGCCAATTCCGCCGTCAGACTGCGCAACTGGGTGATGTCCCAGTTCACGCCCAACAGGATTTTCGCGCCGGTCCGTGGATTGACGACTACATCGGCCAAGGATCGGATGTATCGCTCTGATCCATCTGGCCAAGTGATTCGGAATTCCGATTCAAAGCGACGGTTCTCGCTTACTGCCGCGTCGACGGCAGTATCAACTGCGGCCCGGTCTTCGGGTAACAACGCCCGCTGCCAGATACCGGAAACATCCGTGGCAACATAACCAGCTGTGTGACCAAAATTACGGAGCATCTGACTGTCCCAGGTCAGTTCGTTCGAAGCGAGGTCGAGTTCCCATACGCCGATCCCGTTGCTTTCTGTCGCCAAAACCATGCGCTGATGTTCCGCGATGAGGTCGTTTTGGCGCGCCACCCGGTCGCTGATATCTTGAAACGCACCATAAAGCCGCACTGGCTTGCCGTCTTTGGTTTCAACTGAGCCGAGTGACCGCACCCAGATCAGGCTGCCATCCGCGCGAAGTATCTGAAGTTCAAGGTCATAGGCCAAACCAGTAGCGATAGCTGCCTCCACCGCCGCAACTATCAGGGGCCTTGAGGCTGGCGCATAGAAATCTATGGCCGTGGCAACATCTGGCGTAAAATCTTCGGGAACCGCGTGAAGACGCCGAGTCTCATCCGTCCAAGTCAATTCCATGGTTTCAAGATCGAGTTCCCAGCCGCCCACGCCAGCTGCTTCACCTGTCTTGCTAAGCAAGCGCTCACTGCGCCGCATGCGCTCCTCTGCCTTTTTGCGCTCCGTCACATCGAACTGGATGCCATAAGTCAATTCTGGCTTGCCATCCGCAGTCCAAGTCACGAGCTTGCATCGCAGATCAACCCAAATCCAGTGTCCGAGTTTGTGCTTCCTGCGAAATTCGATCTTCAAAAAACCGGACTCCATCAGATCGGTTTGCGCGGCATGCATGACACGTTCGATGTCGTTCGGGTGGATGTTGTCAACCGCATCCTTGAAAGAGGAAATCGGAAAGCTGTCGTGACCGGTTAATGTAAACCACTGCGGACCAACGCGAAGTTCGCCAGTCTGGACGTTCCATTCAAATGTCGCAACGCCTGTGGATTCGACAATCAAGCTCAACCGCTGCCGCTTTTCTTCCAGACGGAGGGATTGATCGCGCACCTGCGTTACATCTTCGATCGAGCCGACAATGCCGATGACACGCCCATCTTCGCCCGCCATTTGTCGTGCCACAGACCGAACGATCCGCGCGCTGCCATCGGGGCGCAGCACTCGAAACTCCTGATCAAAGTCGCTGCCCATGGCCACGGTTTTGCTCCAGGCTTGTTCGACGCGCACGCGGTCCTCTGGATGCATCCCTCGCCACCATCCATCCCCCAAGCTTTCCGCTTCGGCGCGACCGTAGATTTCCAGCCATTTCGGATTGACTTGGGTGCATTTTCCAAGGGCATCGGCGGCATAAAGCCCAAACGGGGCGGAGTCGTTCAGCGCTTTCAACTCGGCGGCGATCAGGGAATGCTGCCAAGCCGCGCGGTTGGACTCAAGGATGTGGCTTGCCACTTTGGAAAGGTGCAGCAAAATTCGCCTCTGGTCGTCGGTCAATTGCCGTGGCTTGGTATCGATCACACAAAGCGCCCCGACATTCTGCCCATTGTGCGTCGTGAGCGGGGCCCCCGCATAAAAGCGTATGTCCGGCGCGCCGGTGACAAGAGGGTTGGCCGCAAAGCGCGGGTCTGACATGACGTCGACGATTTCAAACACCTGATCCTCGAGGATGGTGTGGGCGCAAAACGAAACTTCCCGCGAGGTTTCGTGGACGCCTTCCAAGCCGACCTGCGCCTTGAACCATTGCATGTCTTCGCCCACCAAGGTGACCAGAGAAATCGGCGTGCCACAAACCAGCGCAGCGGCTTCGACCAGGCTGGTAAGATCTGGGTCGGCGTCGTGCACCCGGCCAAATGGATACTCAAGGCATTTTACGGCCTTAAGACGTGCCTCCTCATGGGCCGAAAGCAAAGACTTCAACATGTGAGCGACTTTCGGGAAAATGCGGGGGTGCTGTTACGGTTTGGACCGGTCAGGTCTTATCTTGATGGCACGGTAGAAGGAGACCCCTCGGAAAGCCATAGATATTGATCGCCCTAGGGGTGAATAAGGTCTGAGAAATCACCCCTAGGTGATGGCAAAGTTGGGCCGACTGCTATCGTCGATCCAGTTTTGGCTGATGGGGTGGCAAAGCGGCGGTGTGGTGGCGCACGGAAACCCCTCTGATTTTCGCGCGCGAGCTCTTGTTGTCTGATCGGTGAGACAACTGACATTGCTTACGCCTCAGCAAATGGGTCTGAAGGCCACGCGCATGACTGGGCCCGCCGTCGCCCAGAACGAGTTCCTCACCTTCCCCTTTTGTCGGCGACCGACCAGACCACAGACCCAAGGGTCAGCAGTGCGCCGATGACGGGTTCGATGTCGGACGCCTGGACAAAGCCTTTGGCAACCAGCGCTGTGCCTGCGACGGTCAGGATTTGGCGGATGAGGGCGAGGATTGCAGGTTTCAGCATGGTTTTCTCCGGTTCAGATTTCATTAGTGGTGGAAAGGAACTCGCCCGGCTTCATGGTCGGCAGACGAAGCGGGCGGGGCGGGAAGGTTGCTGGCCAGCGCGCGCCGAGGAGGCGGGACTTGGCGATACGGGCGATGGTGACGGCGTAGGACTGATTGCCGCCGAGGACGAAGAAATGAGTGTCGTCCTGACCGACAGCAAAACCGACATGGCCGCCGGAGCCGCGTTCGAAGATCAGCACGGCCCCTGGAACCGGCTTGGTTTCCAGCCCAAACAGCAGCCAGTTGCGCGCCCAATAGGGATTGGTGCCCAGCGCTCCGAGCAGCGGCTCTTCGGGCAAACCTATTCGGATACAGGTTTCTACGAAGTCGCCGCACCAGGGGTTTTTGGCCGGATCGCCCAAACTGCGCCCATCGCGCTTCAGCCAATTCATGAGCCAAGTTCGGTCGCGGGCCTCGTTCTTGCCCAGCGCGGTTTTGGCCCCGGCGATCCATGGCAACGGGCCCTGCGGTGACAGCGAGGCAGCATGGCCGTTTGCCGCGATCAACTGCCGCAATGCGCGGGCGGTCCGGACGCCCCAACGACCGTCGATTGTGCCGGGGATGTGGCCGAGCTTGTCCAACCCGCTCTGGATCAAGCGGATGGCATCGGTGGAGTCTGTGATCATGGAATGGCTCCTTCTGCCCGGTTGCGGGCAACAAAAAGCCCGCCGTGAAGGCGGGTTGGGGTGGATCGGGGATGGTGGGGTTGTGGCGTTCAGGGCCGCTGGGCCAGTTCCCGCAGCAGCGTGTTTGCCTCGCGCGCCTGCAGTTTCAACTCGTTGATTGACAAGGATAGCGTGTCAAACCGCACATACTGCCGGGTTGCGCTGTTTTCCAGAACGCGGACCCGCGCCTCCAGCTGTGCGGAACTTGCCCGCTCCGCCATGATCATCTCGCGGGTATCGGTCAGGGCGGACGTCAGACGGTCTGCGGCCCCCTGCAGCGAGGCAAGCGTTCCGCCGCCCCACCAGATGAGCCAAATGACGGAGACCAGAATGGTCCAGGCCAGCGCCTTGTTGATTGTGATGCCGCGTTCGGAGGTCTCGGTCACCCGGCGGCCAGCGCTGTCATGTTCGATGCCGCAGCGGGTGCGCGCGCCACCGGCCCGATCCTCGAACTTGGCGGCGTCAAGGTGATCCGCCTCTTTCAGTTCGATCTGCAGCGGCACGACCAGCCCGGCCGAGCGTGGGCGACGCACTCGCAGGGCAAACACATCACCACCCTCGATGGTTTCGCGCATCGCCAGGGACAACAGCCCGTGGAAATCGGTGTGGCCATCGGCGTCACAACGATCCGCCCAGCGCGCCCAGAGATCATCGACCAGCTTGTTCGCGGCCTTGTCCGCGCCCGCTGCCCTCGGCCGGATGCCGGTGCCCACCAGGCTGTTGACCAGAACCGCGACGGCTTTCGCTGCGAGGGGGTTGTTGCGCACCAGATCGCGCATCCGGTTGCGCAGGAGCGGCGCGGCGAGACCGATCTCCGCATCGGCCGCCTTGCCGCTGGTGGTCCAGCCGTAGATGCCGCGGCCTTTGGCCGAACCGTCATAGGCCCGGCGCAGATTGCCGAGCGCGATCCGGGCGGCATAGCGCTGCGACGCCGCCCGCGGCGAAATCAGCGCCACCGCCCGGTCGATCAGGCCCCAGCGGATCACGGGCGGGGTTTTGGTATTCACCGCACACCCCGGCGGAAGCTGGCAAAGCCTGCGACGGGCAGGGGTGAGCCGATCGCCTGCGCCATTTCGGATTCGATGATGCGAACACGCGAGAGCAGATCGGCGTGTTGCCATATTCGACGGTCCGGCCATCTGAGGTCACGCGCAGGGTGCCTGCAGCATAGGCCCGTTTCAGGGCATCGAGTTCAGTTTGCGTCCAGGCCATGTCAAAACCATTTCCTTCTCGTGCCCATCCAGGGGGTAGGTCGTTTTGCGGTGGTCGTCGGCGCGGGCCGGTTGGGTTGGCCCGCAGGCAAGGCGTCGGTCTTTCCGGTCGCCATTTGTGCTTCAAGCTGTTCCCAGCGGTGATTGTCCCAGCGATCGATCCCCATCAGCCAGGCGGCAGCCCGGGCATAGACCCGGCAATCCAGCGCCTCGTTGCGCTCGCGGGTCTGCTGCCATTCCAAGCGCTGGAAGCCTTGCCGGGTCTTGATCGTCATCAGCTTTTCGGCGGTGAGCTGCTTCATCCATTCGGCGGTGGTGCCTTTGGGGATGTGCACAAAGCCGTGCGGCCACCCGCCGCCTTCGGCCAATTCCTCGTCGGTTGGGGTGACAAGCCGCAGGAAGCGATAGGTCTCGGACTTGAACACCGCACCGGCAACCTTCCAAAGCTGCACCCCGCGGCGAAGTTTGCGCCCAGCTTCCGTCACCTCGACGTAAGTCGGCCCGTCGACTGGCGTAGAACGGTCGAAACCCGCCACGCCCTTGATCGCGATCACCTGCCCGCGACCGGCCGCCCGTACCCAGGAATAGACAGCGTCGGTCGTCACACCGTCGCCGGAGTCGATCGCCATCCGCGCCAGCGCCATCCGGCAGCCCGAAGCATGTTCCCATGTCTGCCCCAAGAAGGACGACAATTGCGCCCAGACCTCAGGCCTCGCCGTGTCACCTTCCAGAACGACGTGATCGACCAGCTAGGAACACAGATTGCGGCCCCAACCCCAGACGTCGACCTCGATCCGGTCGCGCTGCACATCGGCCCCGGCGGTCAACAACAGCACGCCCTCCGGCGCCACCCCAAGCTGCCAATCCGCGCGCCGTTCATAGAGCCGCTGCCAATCCGGCGCCTCGCCGCGTTCCTGCCAGGTCTGACCGAGGATCGTGTTCTTCAGGGTTTTCAAAGCGGCATCATTGCCCAGCGCGCCTTCCCAGCCCCGCGCAATCTCCTCCCATGACAGCCAGCCGAGCGGGGAATAGAGCCCCGAAATGTGATACCCGACCACGCCCGCGGCTTTCGCCGCAGCCTGAACATCTGGTGGGGCCGTGGCCTGCCAACCGGCACCGTTTTCCTCCGCCATCATCCACGTCTTGTGCCGTTCGGCGATCGGCGCGTCACAATGTTCGCAGAGATACTGCGCGGTCTCGGCCTTGCCCGGTTCCCAGCGCAGCCGCTCGAATTGCAGCCATTGCAGCCCGCCGCAATGCGGACAGGGCACGTGATAACGCTGCTGATCGGACAATTCCCACTCCCGTTCGATCCGGCTCAACCCCTTCAGCGTCGGCGTCGAGGCCAGAAACACCTTGCTGCGATGGCCGAAACTGATGGTCCGGGCTTCGGCCAGGGCAATCGGATCACCCTCGCCGTCGACATCACCCGGATAGGCATCGACCTCGTCCAGAAACACCCAGCGTGCAGGCATCGAGCGCAAGCCGACGGCAGAATTCGCGCCGGTCAGGATCAGTTGCCCGCCGGGAAATCGCTTGCCCAGAATGGTATTCCCGGGGTCGCGCGACCGTGACGGCAGTACCAGCGCCCGCAGATCAGGGCTTTCCTCGATCAGCGGGTCAATCCGCTGCTGCGAAAGGCGTTTGGCCAGATCGACCGTTGGCTGCACTGCCAGAAACGGACCCGGCGCGCGGTGCATGCAGAACCCGATCCAGTTGTTGCCCGCCTCGGTCGCGCCAACCTGAGCCGCCTTCATGAACACCACCCGCTGCGCCGGGTGGCGGGGCGAGAGGGCATCCATCACGGCTTTCATGTAGGCAGTCCGCGCCGTCCGATACGGTCCGGCCTCTGAGGCCGCCCTCGACGACAAGACCCGGTGCCGATCCGCCCACTGCAACACGGTCAGCGAAGGATCGGGCGCAAGACCGGCCATCCAGGCGCGACGGACCTCTTCTGCCCCATCAAAACTTTCAGCGGAGCTCAATTTTCACCTCCGCCATCTCCGTCAGGTGCTGGCGCAGATACGCGCACAAACGCCCAGCACGCGCCCACCGTTGAGGAACTCATCGAGAGGCACATCGACGAACATCTGCCGAAGCTGTCCGCATCCAGCGCAAAGGATCAGGCCAGTATGCTCAAGACGTTGGTCTTGCCCGAATGGCGATCGCGCAAGGTGGCCGACATCACGCCCTGGTGCGTCGGGCCCAGTTCAGTCCGCAACGCGGTGGCCACGGCCTTGCGATAGCGGGTCTGATCCACCGCCATGGGCACATTTGTGCCCATTTTCTGCACAAATGTGCCCATCTTGATCCGCATCGCTGCGTCCTCCTCCGGTTAACCTGTGGAGAAGACATCACTGCGGCAGATTCCATTTTGCGCCCCAGACATCATCCCGGGTCCAACCAGACGGAGACGCCTACATGAATTGATCGGGAGACGGGAATTGCAGGAATCTATCCGCCCGCATTGAAAGGACCGGCAATCCCCCCATTTATAACGCGGTGCATCCGTAGAGTTTATGCGGCCATTTTCAGTTTCTGTGCGGGTGTGCTACCGCCTATGCCCATGTTCGGGCGGTCGTTGTAGTATGTCCAGAGCCATTGCGTGGCGTGGTCTTGGGCCTCCTCGATGGTTTCGATGATGTATTGGTCGAGCCATTCGTGCAGGGCAGTGCGGTTGTAACGTTCGATGTAGGCGTTCTGCTGGGGCTGGCTGGGTTGGATGTGCTGGATCGAGATGCCCCGCCTCGAAGCCCCAGATCAGCAGCTTGCCACTGATGTATTCCGGGCCGTTGTCGACCCTTTTGGTGCCGGGTTTGCCACGCCACTCAATGATACGGTTCAGGCTGCGGATGACCCGTTCGGCTGGCAGCGAGAAGTCGACCTCGATGCCCAAACCCTCTGCGCCTCAGTGTATCTACTTGTCTTCATTCGAAATCTCCTCGTTCATCTTGCCGAGAAAATTCTACTTATGCAGCCCCTTACTTTTGGGGGGAATTACCGACGGAGTTCTCAGGCATTGCGTTCCGCCAGCTTCACGATCTGATGTAGCGCAAGCCTCGCGATGACCGGGAAATGGTCGATTCTTCGGCACTCGTTGCATAACGATAAGCATTCTGGTTGACAGCCCAAATCGCAATATATATACCAATATATCAGTTTGCGACCGCTAATTGGACGCCAACGTTTTCTGAGGAGCAGGCGATGCAACAGACTTGGCGCTGGTT
>JANNAF010000255.1:0-2475 GCA_031384005.1 Rhodobacterales bacterium
CGACAGGTCGTTGACGTGGAAGTAGAGGTTGTCCACCCCGCGCCGCGCATCAACCCATTCCGTCAGCTTTGCCGGGTCTGTGAAGGTCGCAGTCGCGGTGCCACCGCCTTCGCGCGGGATTGCAGTGGGCCACCAAGGGCCGCCTTCCGACCAACCCCAAAGGAACGACAACAAGCAATTTTCATCGCCCAGCCCGCTAATCCCCGGTATATTCGCGCTGATCTTGCAAGGGTCTTGTGCAAAGTCTTCTCCCCGCCCCCGGTCCCCAGCCGGGGGCGTCTCCCTTTCCACCCCGCTCATTCCGTCACCTCGCCCGCTTCCATGAAGGAGCGCACGTCAGCGGTGCGGTATCGGACGCTGTGCCCGATCTTGATGTAAGGCGGGCCGGAGCGGTCAGCCCGGCGGGCTTCAAGCCACTTTGGGGAAAAGCCCGTCATCTGAGCCACCTGATCGGCAGACAGGTATTCGGGCGTGATCGGCAGCCGCCCACGGGGCATGGCCTCAATCACACGCGCCGCAACAGCGGCGGCAAGCTCATCAATATGTTCAGTCACGTTTGGTCACCAAGTCAGACCGCTGGTGAGCGGTCGGGTTTGGTGACGGGCACATGACGGTATTAACCGTCCACTGGGTCAGCCCGCGCCCTTTGCCTTAGGCGCTCCTCTTCCGCGTGGCACACCCCAGTCAGCCAGCGTGGTTTTTCTCGTCACTGCCGTCAGGCAGGCGTTATAGTCCTAACCACCATAGATCGGGAAAGACAGCCCGTAAACCCTAAGCTGCCCCACCAACAACAATCTGTGGCTCAATAAGCGCGACCAGCGCCGCAGTCATCCGCTCTTGGTCGGCAAGCAGGGTGTCGAACAGCGCCCGCTCGTGGATGTAAACGCCATCAATCCCCGGCACGGTGTGGTCAAGCAGCAACCGGGCGTTCACCTTGTCGATGCCGGTGCGCTGGGCAACGGTGCGATAGGTGTGGCGCAGGATATGGCCTGTTTCAGACGGCAGCGCCTTTTCGCGCCAGACCTGCGTTGCGATCACTTCAAAGGTCTTGGTGGACCGCGACGGGAACAGCCAAGGCGAGCCCGGATAGAGCAGGTCGCCCACAGCCATCGCCCGGCGCACCACCGCCAGCATCCTGTCGGACAGCGGCAGGTCAAAGGAACGGCCCGACTTCATCCGGGGGATGGTTATGGCCTTGGCGTCAAGATGGATCCATTCGCGGCGCAGCCCGACAAGCGTTCCGGGGCGCAGGCCGGACAGCAGGCCCAACTCGTGCATGTCGCGGCGAAGGGGGTTGGTGATGGCTTGGACCTTTTTCCACCATCCGGCGAGGTCATCTGGCATCAGCACCTTGTTGCTGGTTGCTGGCCCTTTCCTTGTTAAAGGTCACGGCCTCCACCGGGTTGCCGGGCAGGGCGTCAGGATCATCGACTACCTTCAGGGCGAAGTTGTAGGCAGCCCGAAAGTCACGCATGGCCTTGTTGGCCGTGGTCGCGCCGTGGTTGACGGTGATCCGGCGGTGTTCTTCACGCGCAGCACTGCGCTTGATTTCGGTCACGGGCAGGGCGCACCACTTGGGCAGGTATCTTTCCAGCCGATCCATCATGTCGATGATGCTGCGCTCCACGCAATCGCGGGTCCGCATGTCCGCCCCGTATTCCTCATACATCCGCTGGACGGTCCATCCGCCCGCGTCTGCGCTGGGCTCCGGCGGCGGGGCGTTAGGGTCAATCCCGCGCTTGATCAGGTCCAGCATTGCAGTGGCCTTGCTGCGGGCATCGTCCAGCGTCATTTCCTCGGTGCCACCCAAGGTGTGGCGCACCGTCTTGACCAGCACCTTGCGCCCGCGCTGGCCCTGCCAGAGGTCGCGCTGCACCTTGTAGGACTTTCCTGTTTTGTTCACGGCAACGAGGAGGCCCGTCACCTTCGCGTCCCGCACCACAGCGGGCTTGCCCTCGTATTTCAGCGCCTTCACCGCCGCTTCCGTCAACTTCTCTGGCATCCCATATTCCCTTTGCGAACCGTGTGGCAGCCTGCCTGCGAACCGTAAACGAACCGGGGGCGGAACGGGTTGGAACGGGCAGCTAAGGGGAAGACTACCGCCAAACGCCTGAAAAAGCTACTGTTTAGGGTGGACCTGAGGTTTGAAAAGGGATACAGTCTGCCGACTTCTAAGTCCGAGGTTGAGGGTTTGATTCCTTCCGGGGCCGCCACTGGCACAGCAGCAGGCCTGATGCCGCAATTGCCCGGTTCGCGGCCCATCACGCCCGAGGCCGTTTGGGCAAGGGGTTATCGGCATTCGGATTGGTGAGGCAAATCAGGCAAGAAACAGGGCGGGTGGTTTTCACGAACCTCACCCCGCCCTGAAATCGCGCCAGCGTGGCAGGCTTTGACGGCAGGCTGAAAACCCTGCACCATTGGCGCGGGCGCTTTGCTGTTCAGCCCGCCTCAAGCCGAAAGCCTTCATGCCGCAAA
>JANNAF010000023.1:0-9713 GCA_031384005.1 Rhodobacterales bacterium
GTGCAGCCCGGCATGGATTTTCAGACCGCCGCCAAACTGTCCGGCGCGCGTTTTGTCGTGCTGAAAGGGGCCACCGTCCGCGTTCACCGCGCCTTGGCCCAGTTCATGCTGGACACCCATATCGACGCCCACGGGTTGCAAGAGGTCTGGACCCCGGTTCTGGTCAAGGAGGAGGCGATGTATGGCACCAACCAACTGCCCAAATTCGCCGAGGACAGCTATCAGACCACCAATGGCTGGTGGCTGATCCCGACATCCGAGGTCACGCTGACCAACTCGGTCGCCGGTGACATTCTGGACGAGGCCGCCCTGCCCCTGCGCATGACCGCCCACAGCCAGTGCTTCCGCTCCGAGGCCGGGTCGGCGGGCAAGGACACCTCGGGGATGCTGCGCCAGCACCAGTTCGAAAAGGTCGAGATGGTGACGATCTGCACCCCCGACACCGCCTTGGCCGAACACGACCGCATGACGAAATGTGCCGAGGCGATCCTGGAGGCGTTGGAAATCCCCTACCGCACCATCATTCTGTGCACCGGGGACATGGGTTTTGGCGCGCAAAAGACCCATGATCTGGAGGCCTGGCTGCCGGGTCAAAACAAGTACCGCGAGATTTCGTCGGTCAGCACCTGCGGCACCTTTCAGGCCCGCCGCATGAACGCCCGCTTTCGGCCAACCGGTGGCAAGCCCGACTATGTGGCCACCCTGAACGGGTCGGGCCTTGCCGTCGGGCGCTGCCTGATTGCCGTATTGGAAAATGGCCAGCAGTCAGATGGCTCGGTCAACCTGCCTGCCGTCTTGCACCCTTATCTGGGCGACAAGACGCGGATTTCGGCGCAAGGTGTGCTGGAGTGATCTGTTTGTGACGGACCGGAGTATTCTACCCATGAAAACCTACATCACCTTGTTGGCCACGATCACCTTTTTCGTCGCCCCCTTTGTCACCCCGCCCTTCATGGGCTATGATCCGGGCATGTTCCCGGTGGCAATCACCCGGCCGTCGATACAGCCCGCCGGCTATGCCTTTGCGATCTGGGGCGTGATTTATTCATGGCTTGCGGTCAGTGCGGTGTTTGGCCTTTGGCGCCGCGACGATGCGATGTGGGACCGCGCCCGCCTGCCGCTGATTGGCGCGCTGGTGCTGGGCACGGCATGGCTGGCCATCGCCAACGGCTATCCCATCACCGCCACCGTGGCGATCATTGCCATGGCCGCCTTCAGCATCACCGCCTTTGTCAGCGCCAGTGCCACGGTGGACCGATGGTGGCTGCAGGCCCCGCTGGCGATGTTTGCAGGCTGGCTGACTGCCGCGTCGATGGTGTCGCTGGGGGTGATTCTGGCGGGCTATGGCTGGCTGTCTGACACGGCAACGGCACTGACCATGCTGACGATCGTGGTTGTCACGGCGATCACGGTGCAGATGCGCCGCCCGACCATGCCGCTTTATGGCGGGGCGGTGGTTTGGGCCTCGGTTGGCGTCGCTGTGGTGAACTGGCCGGCCAATCCCACTGTCGCCTATGCCGCCGCCGCAGGGGCCGCGGTCCTGGCGGTTATTGTCGCCGGGTTGTTCCTGCGCCGCTAAGGCGCGACCGGACCCAACACCAGCATATCAAAGGCCCGCCACGTTTTGCGTGACGGGCCCCGATATTTACTCGCCTGTGTTCTTTTCCTTGTGCTTGCGCAGCCGGCTGGGCGTGTGGAACTTTTGGTTGCGGAACGGGTTCTTGTCGCCCTGTGACCGGAACGTGATCCGGATCGGCACGCCGGGCAGATCAAAATGGTCGCGCAACCCATTGACCAGATAGCGTTTATAGCTGTCTGGCATATCCTCGGGATGCGAACACATCACGATAAACCCCGGTGGACGGGTCTTGACCTGAGTCATATAGCGCAGCTTGATCCGACGCCCGCCGGGGGCCGGTGGCGGGTGCGCCTCGACCATGGCGGACAGCCACGAATTCAGCCGCGCCGTCGGGATACGGCGGTTCCAGATCTCGTGGACCTTGACGACGGCGTCATGCAAACGGTCCAAACCCCGGCCCGTCTTGCCCGAACAGGTGATCAGCGGCGCGCCGCGCAACTGGGGCAACAACCGCTCGAACATCTCTTTCAACTCGGCCAGCTTTTCCTGCTTTTCGCCCTCAAGGTCCCATTTGTTGATGGCCACCACGACGGCACGACCCTCAGTCTCGGCAAAGTCGGCAATCCGCAGGTCTTGCACCTCGAACGAAATCTCGACGTCCAGCAAAACCACAATCACCTCGGCAAAGCGCACGGCGCGCAGCCCGTCCGATACCGACAGCTTTTCCAGCTTTTCAACAACCTTGGCCTTTTTGCGCATGCCCGCCGTGTCAAACACCCGGATCGGCGTGCCCATCCAATCGGTCTTGACCGAAATCGAGTCGCGCGTGATGCCCGGTTCCGGCCCGGTCAGCAAACGGTCATAGCCAAGGATCTTGTTGATCAGCGTCGACTTGCCCGCATTGGGCCGCCCGATGACCGCGATCTGCAACGGCTTGGCCAGCGACGGCACCCAAGCGCGGTCATCCTCGCCTTCAAACTCCTCCTCAAGGTCAACTTCGACCTCGGGGGTGTTCTCGGCCTCGCGGGCCGCAAACTCGACCTCGAACGGCTTTAGCGCGTTGTACAGATCGTCAATGCCCTCGCCATGTTCGGCCGACAGGCGGATCGGTTCGCCCAGACCCAGCGACCAGCCCTCCAGCGCGCCCGAATCCCCGGCCTTGCCCTCGGCCTTGTTGACGCCCAGAATGACCCGCGCGCCCTTTTTCCGCAGGATATCGGCAAAAGTCTCATCCGACGGGGTCACCCCAACCCGACCGTCGATCAAGAACAGGCTGACATCGGCCATGTCCACCGCCCGCTCGGTCAAGCGCCGCATCCGGCCTTGCAATGAATCATCGGTGATTTCTTCAAGCCCGGCGGTGTCGATGACGGTAAAACGCAGGTCAAACAGCTTGGCATCGCCCTCGCGCAGATCGCGGGTCACACCGGGCTGGTCATCGACCAAGGCCAGCTTGCGGCCAACCAGACGGTTGAACAGCGTCGATTTGCCGACGTTTGGACGGCCCACAATGGCAAGGGTAAAGCTCATGTCATATTCCCAAAGAAGCGCACCCCATACACGGGTGCGCGCCTAACGGAAAGCCAGAAGTTGGCCCTGACCACTGACGACGAACATCATGCCCCCGGCAAGCGCAGGATCAGACGCCGCCCCGCCCGGAATGGCAACCTGCCCAACCACGGCCCCGCTGGCCGGATCAAACTGCCGCAGCGCCCCGTCCGACGATACCGTGACCAAACGCCCCCCAGCCAGAACCGGGCCGAAATGGGTGAAAATGCCCAGATTGTTGCGCGCCTTGGCGGCGGTGAATTCGGGCAGAACCGTGCCCCAGATCCGCGCGCCCGACCCGGCATCCAGCCGCAGCAGACTGCCGGTGTCACTGACCACAAAGACCGAACCCCCGGTGACCAAAGGCGGGTTCAACGCGCCCTCCTCGGCGGTCCACAGCCGTTCGCCCGTCGCCTCGGAAAACGTACCCGTCCGGCCAGCGGCGGTGCCGACATACACCACACCGCCCGACACGACCGGATCGCCGGTAATATCGCCCGAATTGGCAAAGGCGCGGCCCAGACGGTTGCCCGTGATCGCCGCCTGCCACAACGGCGTGCCGCTGTCGGTGGCCGCCGCAATCATCACGCCTGCCGAAAACGGGAATATCACGGTGCCGCCCGTGATGGCCGGGGCCGCCCCGGTGTCAGACGCCAACACGTTTTCTGCCGCAGGCAGGGTCCAGACCACACGGCCCGACGCGCTGTCCAGCGCCCAACCGGTGCCATCCGCACTCATCGCATAAACCAGACCGCCCGCCACGCCCGGCGCACCCGCTGCAGGCGACCCCATGCGTTGACGCCAGACCACAGCCCCCGTGCTGGCATCCAACGCGACCACTTCGCCGTAACCGGTGGTCGCATAAACCCGGCCACCCTGCGCCGCCAACCCGCCGCCCGACTGCGCGCCACCCCGGTCAAAGGTCGCCGTCAGATCGGCCTGCCACAGCATGCCGCCCGCCACCGAAACCGCCGTCACGCGGGCAAGGGCATCCATCGCGAAAACCGCCCCGCCTGATACGACTGGGGCCGCAGTGATCCGGTTGCGCCGCGCGTTTCCAGCGCCAATCGTGACCGCCCACATCAGTTGCGGGGCCGCAGACAACCGACCATGCGGGCTGTCATGGGTCGGATTGCCGCCACGCTGGGTCCAATCGGCATTGCTGACCATGCCGGGCAACGCGATGGGCCTGACCTGATTTTCAGGCAGCTCCGGCGCTGCGACCGGCGGCGCCTCACCCTCGACCGGAATTGATGCGTCCAAAGGGGCGCGCACCGGGAACCGTTCACCCGGCAGGATGACTTCCTTTTCGCAGGCCGCAAGCAGGCCCATGGCAATGATCAGACCGGCTGCAACCCGCATTGTTCTGGCCCCCGCCTTAACCCGCATCCGCCGGTGCCTGCGTCACAGCCGGTGTCTCCGTCACGGCCGGTGTCGGCACCGTGCCACCCAGGGCCGTGATCACCTCACCCAGACGCCGCCGCATCGCGGCAGGAGCCTCTTGGTCCTGCACCAGCGCCGTCAGGGCGGCCAGCGCACCCGCCGTGTCGCCGTCCTCGATCAGCAGATAGGCCAACTGCTCTTCGGCCAGCGTGCGAAACGGACGGCCCGGCACCGCCACGCCCTGCAAGGCGCTGCGGCGGTCGGCAATCGGTTGATCGGTCCCGGCCAATGCCACCCGGCGCAACACCGCCAGATCGCGGTAAACCTGCGCCAGCGTGGCGTCAGCAATCAAGCCGTCCAATGCCGCCAGCGCCACCGCCTTGTCGACATCCGGATTGGCAGCCTGCAACAGGGCCTGCACCGCACGCTGATCGCCGTCCGCCCCGATCGCGGCCAGGGCCGTCAACCGCTCAGCCGCGTCGGGCTTGTCCAAAGCGCCCAAAGCCGCATCACCAAACGCCTCGGCCCGCGTCGCGTCAGCCGACTTTTGCCATTCGTTATAGGCGGCCCCACCCACGATCAGCACCACCAGCAAAACCCCGATCCAGCCGTATTTGCGAAACGCGGCAAACAGCCGGTCGCGGCGCAACTCATCGGTGACTTCATCGACAAAACTATCGGGATTGCTCATGGGGTCTCCTCATCCTTGACCCGTCTTACAGGCAAATGCGCAATCGCGACAAGCCCCAGCCAGCAACCCGCCCCGCGACCCGCGCGAAAGCCCGCTCTTGCCCGGCGCAATGAAAGACCCTAGCCTTTCGCCATGGCCCAACATGTCCTGACCGCAACCGACTATCACCATACCCTAGCCACCCGGCCCGCCGCCCTGACCGTGGCCAGCGGGGATACCGTGACCACCGATACCATCGACGCCAATGGCTGGGACCGGCACGGGCACAAGGTGACGACCGGACCCAACCCGATGAATGGCCCGATTGCCGTGGCGGGCGCGCAACCGGGCGACAGCTTGCGGGTGGATATCCTTGCCATGCAGCCCATCCGCACCACGGGTTGGACCCGGGCGGCCCTGGCGCAGAACGTCGTTGACCCGGATTTTGTCGCCAGCCTGCCGCCGCGCAGCCGCGCCACCTGGGCCATTGACGCAAACGCCGGCACCGTCACCCTGCAAGACCCCGGCTTTGCGCTGACCCTGCCCATGGCCCCGATGATCGGCTGCCTTGGCGTCGCCCCGCCGATGGGTCAGGCGATTTCCACCGCAACCAGCGCCGAACATGGCGGCAACATGGATTACCGCCGCCTTGGTCCCGGTGCCACCATCTGGTTTCCGGTCTTTGCCCCGGATGCGCTGTTTTATCTGGGTGACGCCCATGCCCTGCAAGGTGACGGCGAGGTTGTCGGCACCGGGATCGAGACCTGCTTTCAGATCACCCTCCGCCTGACCCTTGAACGGCGCCGGATCACATGGCCGCGCGGCCAAACCGAGCGTGACATCTTTACCCTTGGCAATGCCCGCCCGCTGGATCAGGCGCTGCAACATGCCACCACCGAAATGGTGCGCTGGCTGGAACAGGATTTCGGGCTGGATATCAGCGCGGCCAGCCACCTGATGGGGCAGGCCGTGCGCTATGACATCGGCAATGTGTTCGACCCGGCCTATACCGTGGCCTGCCGCCTGAACCGGGCGCTGTTACCCGCCCGGCGCTGACGCCTATTCAGCGGCCTTGACCTCGGTCTCCTCGGCGGATTGGCGTTCCCACATCGCGGTGTACCGCCCGTTCAGGGCCAGCAACTGGTCATGCGTGCCTTGTTCGCGCACCAATCCCGCCTCCAACACCACGATCAGATCGGCGTCCGCGATGGTGGACAGACGGTGCGCAATCGTGATCACCGACCGCCCCTGCCCCATTTCCAACAGACTGTCCTGAATGTCGCGCTCGGTCTGGGTGTCCAAGGCCGATGTCGCCTCATCCAGAATCAGGATGCGCGGGTTCTTCAACAAGGTGCGCGCAATGCCGACCCGCTGCTTTTCGCCGCCCGACAGCTTCAACCCGCGCTCGCCGACCTTGGCCTCATAGCCGTCAGGCAAGCTCATGACAAAGTCATGGATCTTGGCCTGCTGCGCCGCCTGTTCGACCTGTTCGCGGCTGGCGTCGGGGTTGCCATAGGCGATGTTGTAATAAATCGTGTCGTTGAACAGCACCGTATCCTGCGGCACCACCCCGATGGCCTGATGCAGACTGGTCTGGGTCACATCGCGGATGTCCTGCCCATCGATGCGAATGGACCCCGCGTTGATGTCATAAAACCGGAACAACAGCCGCCCGATGGTCGATTTGCCAGAGCCCGACGGACCCACCAGCGCAATGCGCTGCCCCGGCCCGACCCGGATGCTGACACCCTTCAAAATCTCGCGGTTTTGCTCATAGGCGAACTCGACATTGTCGAAAATCACCTCGCCCGGCCCCACCTTCAGCGCGGGCGCACCCGGTTTATCGGTGATCTCGGCGGGTTGGCCCAGCAAACCAAACATCTCGCCCATATCGACCAGCGCCTGCCGGATTTCGCGGTAAACCGTGCCCAGGAACCCCAATGGCAGCGTGATCTGCATCATATAGGCGTTGACCATGACGAAATCGCCCACGGTGAACTGGCCCTTTTGCACCCCGATCGCCGACATCACCATGACGCCAATCAGACCCGTGGTGATGATGATGTTCTGCCCGACGTTCAGGATGGACAGCGACTGCCCGGTGCGGACGGCAAAGCCCTCATAAGCCCCCATCGCCCCGTCATAACGCGCGGCCTCGCGTGCCTCGGCGTTGAAATACTTGACGGTTTCATAGTTCAGCAGACTGTCGATGGCCTTTTGGTTGGCATCGGTGTCCTGATCGTTCATCTGGCGGCGGATCTGGACGCGCCATTCCGTGACCTTGAACGTATAGGTCACGTAAACCGCAATCGTCGCAATCACGACCACCATGTATTGCCAACCGAAATACACGGCAAAGATCACCGACACCATTGTCAGTTCCAAAATCAGCGGCCCGATCGAAAACAGCATGAACCGCAGCAGGAAATCAACGCCCTTGACCCCGCGTTCGATGATCCGGCTTAACCCGCCCGTCTTGCGCGTGATGTGATAGCGCATCGACAGGCGGTGAATATGGGTGAACGTCTCCAGCGCCAGCTTGCGCAACGCGCGCTGACCAACCCGGACGAAAACCCAGTCGCGCATCTCGCCGAAAAACACGGTGCCCATGCGGGCCACACCATAGGCAACCGTCAGGCCAACCGCCCCCAGCAACAAAAAACGCGCCGGGTCAGGCGCATCGCCCGACAAGGCGTCGACGGCCTGTTTATACAGATAGGGCGTAAAGACCGAGATGATCTTGGCCACAACCAACAGCGCCAGCGCGGCAACAACCCGTTGTTTGACCCAGGTTTCCCCCTTGGGCCACAGATAGGGCCCGATCCGCCGCATGGTTTGCCAGCCGCTGGCCGGGGCTTTGACAAGGTCTGCAGTGGTGGCAGTGGTGGTCACTTTGCGCATGGCTACTCTCTTGGCCCGCCCAAATCCGTTCAACGGATCCTGGCAGGTTCAGCAATGGATCTGGATCTCAGCCCCCGACAGGTGGGCGATCCGGGCACAGAAGTAAACCCCCCGGCCCGCACAATCCCCCGTGCAAGTTAGCCCCCCGCCATCCCCAACCGTTGCGGTCAATTCGCCGGGATGCTGAAGACCTGACCCGGATAGATCAGATCAGGATCGCGGATCTTGTCACGATTGGCCTCGAACACCTGAACATACAAGATCCCGTCGCCAAAGTTCTCCTTGGCAATGCTCCACAAGGTAAAGCCGGGCTGGACGGTCACCGTCACCGGACCCGGCTTCACCGCTGGCGCAGCCTCGGTGGCTGTTGCCACTTCTGCTGCTGGAGCAACCTCCGTCGCAGGCGCACCCTCCGTCGCAGGCGCAACCTCCGCCACTGGCGCAGCCTCCGCCACTGGCGCGGCCTCCGCCACTGGCGCGGCCTCCGTTGCAGGCGCAGCCTCCGTTGCAGGCGCGGCCTCCGTTGCAGGCGCGGCCTCCGTTGTAGGCGCGGCCTCCGTTGTAGGCGCTGCCTCCGCCACTGGCGCAGCCTCCGTTGCTGTTGCCACTTCTGCTGCTGGAGCAACTTCCGCCACTGGAGCAGCTTCCGCCGCAGGCGCGACCTCCGCCACTGGAGCAACCTCCGCCGCAGGCGCAACCTCCGTCACTGGAGCAGCCTTCGCCGCTGGCGCAGCCTCAGGGGCCGCTGGCGCAGCCTCGGCAACCTTGGTTTCTTCGGCCGCCGCAGGTGCCGCCTCTGTCACCGCGACGCCCTCGGTCACCCCACTTGCCGCCGCCAGCGCCTCGGGCGTTTCGCGCTTGAACGGGGTTTCAAAGCGTGAGGTGACCTTGCCAGCCGCATCAACCTGATCGACACGCAGGGTGTAAATCTGCGGATCGATCCCCTCGAATGTCATGGACCATGTGCCATCGGGCGCGATCATGGCTTCGGGTCCGACAGGGGCGTTGTCCAGATACAGGCGCACGAAACTGCCTGCCGTGCCCCGCCCGCCAAACTGAACCGCAGTGGCCGAAGGATAGGCAATCACATCCAGAACCACATTGGCCATCAGCGCAGCCGTCTCCTCGGTTCCGCTTTGCAGCACTTTGACCCCCTCGTCCGTGACGGCAAGGGCGGTCGGGGCCGGAGTTGCGGGGGCCGGATCGGCCGCTGCGGTCGCGGGGGCATCGGCTGCGGGGGCATCGGCTGCGGTAGCGTCGGCTGCGGTAGCGTCGGCTGCGGGAGCGTCGGCTGCGGGGGCGTCGGCTGCGGGGGCCGGATCGGCGGCAACAGGTGCCGCAATCATGGCCACCGCCACCTCACCCAGACCCGCAACCTGACTGCCATCCGGCAAGGTGGCGCGCATCGACAGCAATTGCCCGGCCCCGCCCTGCGGCATGGTGAACATCGCCACAAACTTGCCCCCGGCATCTGCCGTGGCGTTGGCCACCTCGGTCCCATTGACCATCAAGGATATCACCGACCCCGCGACCGCCCGCCCGGCAACCAGTGCCGATCCATCCGGTTCAATCCGCGCCACGTCAAAACTGGGCGCAAAATCAGCCTGCGCGGCCGCATCCGCAGCCGGGGCA
>JANNAF010000335.1:0-17959 GCA_031384005.1 Rhodobacterales bacterium
ACCGCGCTGCTCGACCGCCTCACCCACCGCTGCCACATCCTTGAAACTGGAAACGATAGCTTCCGCTTGAAAGCAAGCTCCGCTGCCGCAGCTCGGAAGAAAAAGGAGACAAACCCGCCCTTGACCCCAGCATGAACCGAATTCCATAATCAGAGGTGGCTCACTTCTCGGTGAAAAAACCGGCTCACTTCTGCGTGAAAATCAACAGGTCAGACGCCAAAGTGCCGGGTTTTCGTCAAAATGCCTTATTGTTGATCCAAATCAGGTTTCTTTCTAGAAGGAAGCGTACGGTCACACGAGACATCGGCGGAGATATTTTCCAGCCAGTCTTGCGCAAAAGTGGAACCGACGTGTTAAGAGCCAAGCCTTTAAGCTGTGTTTCTTTGTCCGCCACCTCGCGAAGTGTTGGTTTAGGTAATAAAATCAATATGTTGGCAATAAACTATGTCCGATAGGGATTCAAATCAGCTTGACCCGTCGCCTATTGCAGAGCGAACTTCTTTAGAGGGGAAGACAAAGGATTTTCTGGCAAACGCCGAGCACAAGCCTCTGTCCGAACATAACGTGGCGTTGCCGAAACCAGAAGCCGCAAAGGTAAAAACCCGGTATAGATTTCTGTGGTGGGGCGGGGCTATTTCCGTGGCATTGATCCTGATGGCTGCGCTGTACCTTCAACCTTGGGCGGAAAAACCGACGGTGGTGGCCGTTGAAGTCGTGACGCCCGGTCCGTTGACGCGGCTGTTGGCCGTGAATGGCAAGGTTGCAGCTTTGAATTCGGTTGACGTCCGGTCGACTGTCAGCGGACGCTTGCAAAGCATTGTCGCCAATATCGGGGATATGGTGCGGCATGACGATGTGCTGGCGCGGATTGAGTCTGCGCAGCAACAGGCCGTTGTCAGGCAGGCGCTTGCCGGGCTTGATGCCGGGCTTGTGGCCCAAGCACAGGCCGAGGCGAATGTGGCGCGGGATCGTGCGCTTGGCGCGAACGTATCACGTGCGGCGCTGGAGGATGCCGAGAGGGCCGCCCAGACCGCTGTACAAGAGGTGGGGCGTCTCACTGCTTTGTTTGATCAGGCGCAGATTGCGCTGGAAAACCATACTGTCACAGCACCGATTGCGGGCACAGTAGTAGCAAGTGAGGTGGATCTTGGTCAGACAGTTGATCCATTAACAGTACTTTTCACGCTAGCCGATCTTGGGCAGTTGATTGTGGAAACCGATGTGGACGAGGCTTACGCCGTGCAAATAGCGGTTGGCCAGCCTGCGATTCTGCAAATTGTGGGAGAGGCTGAACTGCGAATGGGCAAGGTCAGCTTTGTAGCACCCCGGGTGGACGAGGGGTCGGGTGCGTTGGCAGTCAAACTCGCGTTTGATCAGGCAATCATTGCCCCCGTTGGTTTGACGGTCACGGCGAATATCACAGTCGATAGCCAGGTTGCGGCAATCTCGGTTCCCCGTGCGGCGGTTGTCACGGTCGGGGCCGAGGCGACTGTATTTGTGCTGGAAGGTGATGTGGTGCAGCGGCGCAAGGTGGTAGTTGTGCCTTGGCCCGCAGCACGGCTTTTGGTTACCTCCGGGCTTGCCGCGGGTGACCGGGTCATCGTCGATGCAACCGGGCTGGTGGGTGGGCAGTCCGTTATGGTCGCAGCAATGGCTGCGGCGGACTGATGCTGTACGCGTTCAAGATCGCTACACGGTATCTTACTGCCAGCAAGGCGCAGACAAGCCTTTTGGTTGTCGGTGTGGCGGTCGGCGTTTTCATCTTTATCTTCATGAGCGCGTTGATCGGCGGATTGGCTGAGTTCATCATATCCTCTACCGTTGGCGACATCAGCCATGTCACGATAGAGGCTGTGGCAGACGTGCCTGCAATCTTGCCGCCCGTTGCAGAAACAACGCCCGGTCTGGTGCTGTCCGTTCAGCAAGAGGCAGGTACTGCCGACGTTCAAATGCGCAGCACCGAGGCGTTCATTCCGCTGATCGAAGCGCTGCCGGGTGTGGTGGCCGTGTCGTCGCAAGTGAACGGTCCGGGGTTCGTGACGCGTGGCGCGCAGGTCCTGCAGGTCAGCGTGATCGGGTTGGAACCGGGCAAGGAATCTGCGATCCTTGATCTGGACGGCTATATCATCGCGGGCACCGCACGGCTTGATTCAGGGTCGGTCGTTTTAGGCAAGACTTTGGCCGAGGAACTGAAGATTTCGCTGGGTCAGACCGTTCGGATAAAATCGGCGGGCGGTGTCGAAGCGGTACTGACCCTGTCAGGTATTTTCGAGGTCGGGCAGGGTGGTGCCGACAGCGCCACAGCCTATGTCAGTCGCACCACCGCGCGCAACTTGTTTGCCATGCCGCAGGGTGTGACGCGGATCGAAATCAAGCTGGCCGAGCTGTATGACGCAGATGCCGTGGCACTGCGGGTGCAGGCCCTGACCGGGCTTGACGCCACGTCATGGACAGATCAGGGCGCGCAACTGCTGGACGCTTTGAATGCGCAGGCACAGGTTGGATACATCCTGAAAACCTTTGCCATGATCACCATCGTGATCGGGGTGTCGTCCGCGCTTTTGCTTTCTACCTATCGCAGGCGGCCCGAGATCGGGATCATGCGGGCGATGGGTGCCGGGCGCTGGTTCGTGCTGGTGGTGTTTGTCAGTCAGGGCGCGCTGATCGGATTGATGGGCGGGTTGATCGGGGCGGCATCCGGATATCTGGCTTTACTCGGGTTCCCGACACGCGAAGAATTCGTGCCCGGTGATCTGCCCATTGATATCCGACAGGGTGCGTACGGCATGGCGATAGTGCTGACAGCACTTGGGGCCATCGCAGCCTCGATCCTGCCAGCGCGTAGCGCGGCGCGCGTCGATCCGGTGACGGCGATCGGGCAATGACAGAGGCGCTGGTGGATATCCGTGATCTGGTAAAAACCTACGGGTCAGGCGAAACCGAAACCCGCGTGTTGCGCGGGCTGAACCTGCGGCTTGACCATGGCGAGTTGGCGGCATTGCTTGGCCCGTCGGGGTCTGGCAAAAGCACGCTGCTGACCATTCTGGGCACGCTGATGCAGCCTACTTCGGGCAGTCACGTGATGTTGGGGCAGGATCTGACCAAAGCGTCTGACCGCGCCCTGACGGAATTTCGCAACCAGCACATTGGTTTTGTGTTCCAGTTCCACAACCTGTTGCCTGACTTCACCGCGCTGGAGAATGTGATATTTCCCACTGCCGTGCGCGAAGGCCGCGAAACGGCTGCTGCCCGCGCGCGGGGGCGCGATCTGCTGGGGCGGATGGGATTGGCGGACCGGGTGGATTTTCCGTCCACCAATCTTTCGGGTGGTCAGAAACAGCGGGTGGCTGTGGCGCGCGCGCTGATGAACTGTCCCGAACTGGTGTTGGCGGACGAGCCAACTGGGAACCTCGACCGCGAATCAGCATCACAGGTTATGGAACTGATCGGGCAGATCAACCGAGACGAAGGGACGACATTCCTGATATCCACGCATGATGAAAAAATAGCAGCGACATGCCGACGACAGATCGTGGTGGGGATGGGGTTGTGACGGGGTAGGCACGACCTTAGTGAGGCCCACGCAGTCGTTGCAATGATAGTCCAAAAAACGTTGCAATGAATAGTAAGGGGTGGCTGACACCCGTCTGGGTTTCAGCTTGAGCGCTTTTGGAATACCCAAGGCATGAGATCATCAATGCGTGACGCCGGGTGGCGGTTGGCGATGGCGGTCAGTGTTGCGCGCAGGTAGGCGTAAGGGTCGACGGCGTTCAGCTTGCAGTTTTCAATGAGCGAGGCCATGCGTGCCCAAGTATGGCCGCCCTCATCATGCCCCGCAAAAAGTGCATTCTTGCGATTGAGGGTTATCGGGCGGATGGTGTTTTCGACCGGGTTCGTGTCCATCTCGACATGGCCATCGGTCAGGAAGATTTGCAGACCATCCCAGTGCCGGTGGATGTAGGCGAGCTTCTCGCCGAGGCGGGATTTTGCGGAGGTCGTGAGGATCAGAAAACGATCTGGGAGATCGTTTTCCCGAACGACGCTGCGTTGCTTGGACAGCCAGAGGCGGGGGTCGGCAACCAGTGGGGCCGATTCAACTTGGCGGGCAGTGAGGCGCTCTTCAGGTGTTCGCCCTCGGACACCGGCTTCGACCTTATATATCTGGGCAATGCGACGCAGGCCCTCGGCGGCGATTTCGGCGCGATCCTTTTGGCAGATGTCATGCAGCTTGCGGCGTGCGTGTGCGCAGCAATAGGCCAGCGTCAACGGCTTGCCGCCGACGCGCCCAGGTTCGGCTAAGGCGTCATACCCGGTATATCCGTCCATTGCCCGGGAATGGTTTGCTTGCAAACCATGATAGGGGACCTGCATTATGCCCTCGAAGCCACGCAGAATGTCCATCGCGTGGCTACCATGGCGCCCTGTTGCCTGGCAGGCGAATGCATGCATTCGCCGAGAAGGGGGCGCATAGGTGAATACGACCGCCGGTGGGTCCTCGCCGCCCCAGCTTCGATCATCGCGGGTCAGCGCCCAAAGATAGCCGGTCTTGGTTTTGCCTGCCCCCGGGTCCAGCACCGGCGCGCGAGTCTCATCTGTTACCCGGCAGGCGATTCCATCGCAATCGGCCGGGAGGGCATAAACAGGCGGCCGGAGCAATTGAGATGGGTCAGCATCCGGTCGACGACGGGGGCCAGATGATAGGCCGCCGTGCCGCACCAACTCGCCAGGGTAGATCGGTCAAGATTGACGCCACCCCGACCGTAGATCTGGCACTGGTTGTAAAGCGGCAGATGGTCGGCATATTTGGAGACGGCCACATGGGTTAGCGTGCCCTCGGTGGGCAGTCCGCCTTCGATCAGCCAATGAGGTGTCTCGGCTTGGCAAACGCCCGCATCGCAGCGGCGGCAGGCATAACGGGGGCGAACCATGACAATGACTTGGAAGCGCGCCGGGATGATGTCGAGTCTTCCTGCACGGTCTTTGCCCATTGCCCGGCAGTGGTTTGCATGCAAACCACGAGAGGGAGGCTTCACCATGTCGGCGCAGCCGCAGGGGCAGACCTTCTGCGCAGGTTCTATCACCTGTTCGATGCGCGGCCCCCTCTCATCGAATGCAGGCATTCGATTGCCGGGCAGCGGGTGGTCTGGAAGATGGCCAAGGATGCGCTTGGATGCCGGTCGCCTTGTGGTGCCATCGGCATTGTGGGCGTTCAGCGCATCACCAGCGGCTTCGGCCTCGGCGACAGCCGTCTCCAGGTCTTCGAAAGCCAGCTGACGCTCATCGGGGTCCAGCTGCTCGGACTGCTTGTCATTTAGAGCATGGCGCAGTTCCGCGATCCACTGCCCGGCAGTGGTTTGCCTGCAAACCACGAAAGGGAGGTAATCCTGGCGCTCGGTATGGGCATCAAGCCCCGCGACCTTGGCCTGCATGGCCAGAAACGCCTCCCGCGCGGCAGGCGGAAGGGCGTCCTGATCAAGGGGTTGAGAGATGGGCGATGACATGCCCGTTCCTACCGCATCACCGCATAAAAGCCCATATTTACAGGGCGATCCGAGTCGCTCTGTCGCAGTGGGAATGGAGGGGCGCGGGGCATGGAGGGACGCGGATCCGTCGCCACTTGCGTCGGGAAAACAGTCCCCCGGACTGTTTTCTGATCCTCCTCACCCGGAAAACAGCGCCTCAAATTGCACCCGAGACAACCGCATGACACCATCGCCGACCTTCGGCCAGGCAAAGCCACCCTTTTCCAGCCGTTTGTAAATCATCACGATCCCGCTCTTGCGCCATGGCCGCTCGGACCAATGGCGCGACCATGGCTCACCCAGAAGAGGACCTTGAGCCGAGGCACTTGAGCGTCTTGTTGTAGGTGGACCAGTTCCTGGTCTTGTCGGCGGGGGGTGTGGATCTGCTCTTGCCCTCCAGCTACCACGCTGAATTCACGAAATGAATCCCTCATGGGATTTGTGCAACAGAGCCGTCCACAGCCTATGGGCTATTCATTTTAAAGCGGAAGTCGAGGTGCGGGGCGACGCGGGGCAGGTCCCGGCTGAAGTTCTGGGCATAGGTCGTGCGGTAGACCGGGTCATGCCGGACGCCGCAGCCGGAGTGGAAGATGTCGTCCTTAGCGATCTGCGCGGGTTTGCCGTACTGGGTGGCAAATCTACCGAGCGCCCATTCTGCGACGTTGGTCGCATTGATCGCCTTGGCCATCGCCGGAGGTCAGGTCAGCCCCAACGTCACTATCAGCCAAAATATCCCTGCCGCCGCCCCAGCCATACTGCCCAGCCATAACAGCGGCTTGCCACCGTGCAGGGCCAACAGGGCAAAGACAGTCAGCGCCACGACGCCGATCTGTGCCACCTCGATCCCCAGGTTGAAACCCAAGAGAGCGGTTGCAAAGGTGCCGCCGGTCATGGCCGACCCGCTGAGGACGGTCGCAAAACCAAAGCCGTGGATCAGGCCAAAGAAGGCGGCGACCCCGGTGCGCGGGCCAGGCAGAAAGGGGCGGATGTTGTCTGCGGCGGTGATAACGATGGACGCGGCGACCAAAGCCGCGATCAGGTCGGTTGGCGGGCGCAGCAGGGTTGTCGAGGCCGCGGTAAGGGTCAGTGCATGGGCGACGGTAAATCCGGTGATCGTCGCAACCACCTGCAGCAGGGCGCGGCGGGTGTCACGCTGCACCGTCACGGCGGGCAGCATCAGCATCATCAGGAACACCATATGGTCAAACCCGCCCGACAGATGCTGGATGCCCGCGACAAAGTAGCTGGCAAAGGTGGTGGTCAGACTGCCCACGGCTTGCGTCACCGTGAAGGACGGGTTGGCCTTGCCCAGGATAGCCGTGGTCTGGGCGGGGCCGGACAAGACGGTCAGATACAGGCGGTGATCGGGGTCGACATCGGAAAAGAGGCGCGAGGCGACCTGCAAGGGCGCTGTCGCCGAGGGGCAGGTCCCTTGAAACGTCAGGTCCAGATAGGCGACGCCGCCGCTGTCCGACACCCCGGCGTCCCTTTGGGACAGGCTGCAGGGGCCTGCGGCGGTCAGGTCCAGCACGGACAGGGCATAGGCCGAAACGGCGGGCAGGCGGGCGGTCGCCTCGGCCCAGGTCAGCGCGCCGTCCAGATCTTCGTCCATCCAGACCACAACCTCGATATCCCGAAAGGCGACGCGCAGGGTGGCGGTCAGAGCGGCGCCGTCGCGGGTTAGGGTCACATAGGACCGTGTGGTTTCATGGGCCTGCAGGGGTGCGGACCAGAGGCCCATCAGCAGCGTCAAAAGGGCCACGAACCGCGTCATGCCAGCCCCCGCAGTGACAAGGCCAGCACCATCAGGGACGCCGCCAGCATCCACGCCCCGGCGACCCGCAAAACGAGTGCAGCACGCGACCCGGCAAGCGCCTGACCCAGCGCAAAGGCGTTCAGGGTGATCAGGAACACCGTGACCGCAACGCCAAGGGCGGCCATCAGGGCGGCGGTCTGCGGCACATCGGTATCAAGGCCAACCGCCAGCCCGATCGCCAGCAGGGCAACGGCGTGAACCCATTCAGGCAAGCGCCATTGCAGCGCCAGCACCGCGCCCAAGGCCAGTGTCAGCGTCAAAAGAAACACCGACAGACCCGCCACCGCCAGCCCCAACCACAGGCCCGCGCCCAAGCCCACTGCCAGCGCCGCAAGGGGCAGCCTGTGGCCATCACGCCCCACGGACAGCCCGGCGGCCAGCAGCACCAGAAAATGCTCCAGCGCTACCAGCGGATGCAGGGCACCGGAGTAAAAGCCGCCGCCGCCCGGCAGGGTGCCATGCGCCTCGGCGGCACTCGCGCCAAAAATCATGAGGGCGGTCAGGCGTGTCAAGCTCGGGCGTTTCAAGGTCAGGCGATCCCGGTCAAGAAGGCGCCGCCGGCCAGCGCTATGGCGGCGCCTGAGGCGCGCACGACCATTCGGCCGACGGGCCAGGTCCCCAAAGCGCCAATGGCGATGCCGGACAGGTGCAGTGTGCCCGTCGCCAGCACAAAGCCCAGCGCATAGGCCAGCGGGTTGACTGCCCCCGGCAACTCGGTCCCATGGGCGTGGCCGTGAAATATGGCAAAGACGCCGACCAGGGTCATCGCGGCCCAGACCGGCACTTGCACGGCAAACAGGACCATCGCGCCCAGAACGATGCCGGACAGAGCAATGCCAATTTCGACACCTGGCAAGGGCAGGCCCGCCGCGCCAAAGGCCCCGGCCACCGCCATGATCACCGGAAAGACAATGGGCAGTTGCCACAGCGCCGGCTTGCCCAGAATGCCACCCCAGAGGCCAACAGCCACCATCGCGACGACGTGATCAAGTCCGGTGATCGGGTGCACAAGGCCGGAGTATAGACCACTTTCGCCTTGCCCCGTATGGGCGAGGGCCGGTCCGGCGAGAAGGGCCAAGGCCAGCGACCATAGGGCCTGATGTGTTTTGTGGCGCATTCAATCTCTCCCTTGTTTGGGCCGCGCTGAAATGGCGACCCTTGATGAACCTACGCAACGCAACCCGGTAAGTTTCGCGCGCCGGGCATAAGTTTCACCTGACCCTTGGCAGCACCCCGTTCTGCGCCATCCAGTCACGCACTGGCTGGTCCGCTTGCGGCTGACCCGCAGCCTTGGCCGCCTGCAGCAGCAGCAAAGCATCCTCGACCTCGTGCTGCAGGGCCCAGTTGACCGATGCTCGGGCCAGGGCCTGCGCAGGGTCATCCGCGATGGTCAGGAAATACATCGCCTCCTCGCGGGCATGGGCCGTCAGGCCAAGATCGAGGTTCAGGGCAATGCGTTTGGCGAGCGTGTCCGAAAGGCCCGCTGCCGTGGGGTCGCCCAACGTCCGCAGGGCCAGAACCCGGCGGATCAGAACGCCATCGGTATCCGGAGCCTTGGCCAGCAGGTCCAACACCGCCTGTGGATCGCCGTCCTGCAACAGAATGTCGGCCAACAGCAGTTCCTCGCGCTGCGCCCGGGGGTTATCCGCCAGCACGGCCTGAAACTGCGCCTTGGCCAGCGCGGTGTCGCCCTGATGCAGGGCCACTTCGCCGATCAGACCCATGGCCCAACCGCGCAATTCGGGGGCCAAAAGACCCGGCTGGCCCAAAATGGCCTGCAACCGCGTGGCATAGCCCGGACCGTTGGCTGTCAGGATTTCGGTCGTTGCCTGACACAGAAAGCCCACATCGGCGCGTTGCAGGGCAGTGATGCTGGCGCAATCTGCGCGGGCGGCGGGATAATCGCCGCGCACCGTCAGGATGGTGGCACGGCTGAGGCGGGTGTTGACGTCGCCCGGCGACAGGGCCAGCGCCTGATCGAGCAAAGCCAGCGCGCCCACGAAGTCATGCTGATACTGCCGGGCGGTTGCAGCTAGATACAAGGTTTCGGCGGTGGGATCGGTCAAGAACGGCCGTAAAACGCCAACGGCCGCCCCAACCAATCGGCTGTCACCCCTATCGCGGCCCTCGTCGATCAAGGCGCGGGCGGCGGCTTGCGCGCGGGCCAGATCACCGCGTGCGGCCCGCTGATCAGCCATCGCCGTGCGCAGCGCCTGTGGATAGGCCCCGCCTGCCACCTGCAATTGGGCCACAACCTGGTCAGGGGGAATGGCCGCCCCCACCTGAGCCGTTACCTGTGGCATCCAGGCAGAGCCTGCGACCAGCACAAGGGCCAGCCCGGCAAAGGCCGCCACATACCCCAAGCCATAGTTGCGCAATCCGGACATCAATAGATCCCCCCGATTTCGACTGGCAGTCGCTTGACCGGTTTGGGTTCGGCCAGCAGGCTGCGCTGCCCCTCAGGCTCGGCCTGGATCGACTGAAGGCGCTGATAGCTGTTGTCGGTGACGGCGGCCACGTCGCCCCGGTTGCGCAGAATGGTGGGGCGCATGAACACGAACAACGTCTGCCGCCGTGCGGATTCAGAACGGGAGCGGAACAGCCCCCCCAGTATCGGCAAGCGGCCCAGACCCGGCACTTCGGACCGCGTGCTTTCGCGGTCATTTGTGATCAACCCGCCCAGCACGATGGTCTTGCCATTGTCGGCCAGCACCGTGGTCTTGATGCTGCGCCGGTTGGTCACCAGATCGGCGGCACCCGCCACCGTGCGGCTGGTCAGTGACGATACCTCCTGACTGATATCCAACTGGATCACGTCGCCCTGATTGACCCGCGGCACCACGCGCAAGGTGATGCCGACATCGCGGCGTTCGATTGTGGTAAAGGGGGTCGTGGTGTTGCCATCGGTCGCAAACGATCCGGTGCGGAAGGGCACGTTCTGGCCCACCACAATCTCGGCCGGTTGGTTGTCCAGCGTGGTGATGCTGGGGGTCGACAGCAGGTTCGCCTTGTTCGACGTGCCCAGCGCCTGCAACAGCAGCCCAAAGTTGTCGCCCCGCGTCAGCCCGATCGACAGCCCCCCTGCCGCCACCGATTTGGCGGCGGGCGAGCCCAGCAGGGTCAGGATATTGGCCAGCGTCGGCCCCTCGGGCGAGAAGGAGGTGGCGGCGAATTGTTCGGTGGGTGCCGCACTGCCAAAGCCCAGTTGCACGCCCAGCGCCTCGGATATGTCGCCCGACACTTCGACAATCGCCGCCTCGATCAGGACTTGCGGGCGGCGGGTGTCCAGTTGGGCAATCAGACGGCCCAGATCCTCTTGCACCTCGGCCCGGGCGCGCACGACGATCGAGTTGCTTTCCAGCACCGGTTCAATCGTCACCGCCTCGCCCGCATAGTTGCCGACCGGCTGAACCAGCCGCACATCTGCGCCCTCGGCTGCGACATCCATCGTCTCCAGCGCCCCCGCGACGGGGTTCGAAATGTCGGACCCGGTGCCCACTAACCCACGCAACACATCGGCCAGCGCCACGGCATCGGCAAATTGCAGGCTGTAGACCCGCGTGACGGGCACCGAAGACGGCACCGCCCGGCCCGGCACATCCAGTTCGGCGACGATGGTCTTGACCGCGTCATAGGTCGCCTGATCGGCGTTCAGCAGCAGCAGGTTCGACCGCGCATCCACCGTCACCCGGGGGGCTGCGTCGCCAATATCGGCCCGCCCGCCCAGAACGCTTTGCACCGCCGCCCCCACCTCGGTCGCATCGGCGTTCAGGATTGGGATGGTAAAAACCTCTTGCCCGTCGTCGGCGTCCAACGTGCGCGCAATCCCCTCGATCCGGCGCACGTTTTCCGAGGTGTCGGTGATGACAAGGGTATTGGTGTCAATGATCGCCTCGATATAGCCAAAGCTCGCGACAAGCGGGCGGAGGGCGGCCACGGCAGTCGCGGCGGGAAAGTTCTTCAGAGGCACCAGCCGGGTCACCACGTCCAATGGCCCGCTGTCCCCCTCACCCCCCGCCATGGCACCCCCTTCGCGGGCGGTTTCGCGCGGGACAATCCGCCAGAGTTTCCCGGCGGGCAGTGCGGCATAGCCCTGCACCGCCAGCACAGACTGAAACAGCTCCCACACCCCATCCACATCCAAGGGGTCAGCCGAAATCACCGTCACAACCCCGCTGACATTGGGGTCCAGCACCAAGGTTCGGTTGGTGATGTCGCTGACCTGTTCGGCCAGCGTGCGGATATCGGCATCCCGCAGGTTAATGATAAAGCTGGCAGGTTTTGTTTCGGACAGCGCCGCCAGCGGGGCCAACAGCGTCAGCGCCAGCGTGAGGACATGCAGCAGGGTTTTCATGGTCACGCTCATTTCAAGGGAAAGGTCATCAGAAGGGTGGCGCCGTTGCGAAGGACGGACAGGTTGGCTGTGCCGACAGCAGCGACCAGATCAAATCGGGCGATGTCGCTGCCCGGGTCGCCCAAGGGCTGGCCATTGACGGCGCTGATCAGATCGCCGGTCTGCAACCCGGCCTGCAAAATGTCGCCCGAGGCCGCATTGGTCACCAGATAACCGCCCTCGGCCACCTCCAACCCCAACCGCGCCAACAGACCGGGCGCATCTTGCTGGATTTCGGCACGAAGGCGGCTGATCAGGGTGTCATCTGCAACTTGGGGCGCGGCAAATTCCGTCGGCACTGCGGGCACCCCGGCGTCGCCGGGCTGGAAGCCCAGCACCCGCTCTTGGCCACCCCGAGACAGGGTGACATGGTCGCCAAAGACGCCGGTCAGGGTCACGCCCGGCCTTATCGTATCACCTAGACCGAAGTTCTGGGTTACCCCGTCGCCGCCTGCGATGATTGCGCGGGACTGGCCCGGCACTTGGGTCATCGTGATGCCCAGCAAAACTAGCCCGCTGTCATCGCCATCCGGCACCGCAACCTCGTCCACCACTTCCGCCCGACCAAATGGGGCAAAGTCGAGGACCGGGGTCAGGTCCACCCTGTCCGGCTGAGGTGCAGGGGCCTCGGGGCCCGGACTGCCGGCCAGCGCGGTCGATTGCCCAAACACCCGCCCGACCAATGGGGCAGAGGCGACCCACAGGCTGACCCCGGCCAGAACCAACGCTGCCAACAGGGTCAGGCGGGCGATCATGGTGCCCCCCAGACAGCGTTCTGCACGAACCCGGTCAGGCGGGCATAAACCTTGCCATCGGCCGCATCGCTGACGCTGATGTTCAGGCGACGCAGGGTTGCCTCAGCGGTCGCAACCTCCTCGGCTGTCACGTCAAAGGTCACACCCAGCAGAACCTCGCGGCCCTGTGGCACCAGCCCCAGCGTCACCTCGGCCAGATAGTTTTGCGCGGCCAGTTGCGCCGCCGCCCGGTATTCCAGCGCCGAGATGCGGGCCACATGCGCCTCGGTCGCGCCCAGAAAGGCGACCGAGGACAAGGCCAGCACCGCCAGCGCCACCAGCGTCTCGATCAGGGTAAAGCCTGCCTCGGGGCTGCGGGTCATGGGCCAACCGCCTGGGCCGAAAATCCGTCAAAGGCCACAGCCCAGGTCGCGCCCGGTCCGGCCAGTTCCAGCGTGACCGCAGGCCCCAACCCATCTTCGGCCACCTCCACCGGGTCGGCCAACCCGTCCGCCCGTCGCAGAACAACCGCACCAGACAGGTCATGCCTGCGCGCCAGCATCGGCGTGGCCGCGGCCTGCCACCCTTCCGCGGTCCAGCGTCTGACCTCATACCCCTGCGCCGTCCAGATCAGTGCCAAGGGCGTCCGGCTGACCAACCCCTCATCTACCGCCATGTTCAACTGCGCCACCAACCGTGCGGCCTCTGCCTCGGCCTGCCGGTCGCGGCCAATACTGCCGACGCTCAGCACGGCGGCCGAGGTGGCGATCCCCATGATCACCAGAACGATCAGCATTTCGATCAGGGTCAACCCTGCCGTGGCCTGCCGTCCGGTGTGGGCAACTTGGGTCATTCGACCTGCCCCGCGCCATAGACGATGTCGCTGTCGACCCCTTCACCCCCCGCCGCCCCATCGGCGCCCAGTGAGGTCAGATCAAACGGCCCCGCCTCGCCCGGCATGCGGTAGACATAGTCCTGGCCCCACGGGTCCTGCGGCAGGTTGGGCAGATACCCGCCTTCGACCCAGTTCACCGGCACCGGCGGTTCAGTGGGCCGGGCGGTCAGCGCCGCCAGCCCCTGCGACACAGTGGGATAGCTGCGGTTGTCCAGCCGGTACATCTCCAGACTGGCAGCGATGGTGCGCAGGTCAGTCTTGGCCACGGCTACTCGCGCCTGATCGGGCCGGCCAATGACATTGGGCACGATCAACGCGGCCACGATGCCGATGATGACCAGCACGATCATCATCTCGATCAGGGTCACACCGGCGTCGGGCTGGCGGGCTTTTCTGCGGTTTGGCAGCATCTGGGTCACCTTGAACAAAGCGGAGTCTAATTTTGATACGTTCTGAAACTTTGGAAGTTTCACCGCGTAGCTTCATTCATGAATATTTTGTTTCCGCCCTTCCGATTCAGACGCCCCCCAGCCCCCGAGGCCCCAGGGTCGACCCTGTTGCGCCCACCGTCCGGCGTGCGTTATGTGCCGGGTGAGCGGGTCTTGCTGCTATCCGTGACCCTGCCGAGGATGACCGCCAACCAGCGCCGCACTGCTGTGGCCTTTGCGGTCGAGGACCGGATTGCCCAGCCACTGGAGGAGGTCCACGTCGCCCTTGGCCCCGAAATGGGGCCAAACCAATGGCTTGTGGCCGTCATAGCCCGAAGTGACCTGCCGCAAGGGACCGCCCCCAGCCACCGCTTGCTGCCCGATACCATGGCCCTGCCCATCCCGCCCGAAGGCGCCTGGTCCGTGGTCGAGGAGGCTGGCCGCATCCTGATCCGTCGCCCCGACGGAACCGGGTTTGTCACGCAGACCGCCGCCCTTCCCGTGCTGCACCGCTTGGCCGGATCGCCGCCCATCACGCTCTATGCCGGCCAGATCGCCCTCAATCATACCACGGCCCCCTTGCCCCCGGTCGCACTCCCACCTCGGTTCGACCTGACTGACCGTCGCAGCCAAAGCCTGACCCTGCCGCCCCTTGCCCGCCGCCTGCTGGCCGTCGCCGCTGTCACCGCCCTTGGTCACTTGGCCGTGCTGACCACCGATGTCGTCACCCTGTCGCGCGACCAGGACCGCCTGGCAGCCCGATTGCGCGATGCCGCCGGCACCACCGCCGACGCGCCGATCGACGCCCTGCTGACCCGCATCCTGTCACCCCAGACCGCCGCGCCGCAGGACGCCTTTTTGCCCCTGATCAGCGCCAGTTTCGCCACCTTGTCCGCCGACCCCGGCAGCCTGTCGCTGCGCGACCTGACCTATGCGGGGGATACCGGCAGTCTGACCCTGACCGTCCTCGCCCCCAATCTGTCAAGCCTGCAACAGGTCGAAGCCGAACTTGCCGCCGAACTCACGGTCACCGCCGGCCCTGCCACCAGCGCCAATGGCACGGCGGAACAGCAAATGACGCTGCGAGAGCCTGGATCATGACTGACCTTTTTGCCAACCGCACCCCGCGCGAAAAGCTGCTGCTGGCCAGCCTCGCTGCCCTCGCCCTGCTCTGGGTGGCCATCACGCAGGTCTGGCAGCCCCTACACTCGCTGCGCCAAGACATCGCCGCCCGCATCCCCCGGATCGAACGCGCCCTGGCCGAAATGCAGGCCAACCCCACCCCGCAGACCACCGGCACCGACCCGCGCACCACCCCCGCACTCCTGACCGACGCCGCCGACACCTTTGGCCTGACCATCACCCGTTTGCAACCGCAGGGCACCCAGGTTCTGGTGACGCTGGAGGATGCACCCTTTGACACCGTCCTTTTGTGGACCCAGTCCCTGCTGCAAGAGGGCGGCCTGCGCCTGACCCAACTGACCCTGACCCGCCGCACCGCCCCCGGCATCGTTGCCACCACCCTGACTGTGGAGCGTTGAATGCTTGCCCCCATGCCTTACAGCTTTGCCCGCCAGCACGGCGTCGTGGTGACCCAAGGTCTGTGCGGCCTGCGCCCCGATGCGGGCCTCGATGCGGTGGCCGAGGTGATCCGCTGCGCCGGGCCCGACCTGACCTTTGAACCCCTGACCGAGGCCGCGTTCGAGACCCGCCTCGCCGCCGCCTACCGCGACAATGCCGCCGATGCCTCGGCCGCCGCTGACGCGTCCGAAGACCTGACCTCGCTGGCTGATCAGGTGGCCGAGGTGGATGACCTGCTGGATCAGTCCGAAGATGCCCCCGTGGTGCGCCTGATCAACGCCCTGCTGTTGGAGGCGATCAAGGAAAAGGCGTCCGACATCCATATCGAAACCCGGGAACGCAGGCTGATCGTACGTTTTCGCATCGACGGGCTGCTGCGGCCCATGGTCGAACCCAAACGCGCCCTCGCCCCGCAGCTGGTCAGCCGCATCAAGGTGATGGCGCGGCTGGACATCGCCGAAAAGCGGCTGCCGCAGGATGGCCGGGTGTCCCTGCGCGTGGGCGGGCATGAGGTGGATGTCCGCGTCTCGACCATCCCGTCGCAATATGGCGAACGGGTGGTGATGCGCCTTCTAGACCGCGACACCACCCGTCTGGGCCTGCCCCATCTGGGGATGAGCCTGCGGGATGCCGAAGTGTTCGCCCGCCTCTTGGCCCGACCAGACGGGATGCTGCTGGTCACCGGGCCAACCGGGTCGGGCAAGACGACCTCGCTATATGCCGCACTCGACCATCTGAACGATCGCTCCCGCAACATAATGACGGTCGAGGATCCCATCGAATACTCGATCGACGGCATCGGCCAGATGCAGGTCAACCCGCGCACCGAGCTGACCTTTGCCCGTGGCCTGCGCGCCGTGCTGCGGCAGGACCCCGATGTCATCATGGTGGGCGAGATCAGGGACCGTGAAACAGCACAGGTCGCCGTCGAATCCGCGATGACCGGGCATTTTGTGCTGTCCACCCTGCACACCAACACCGCCATCGGCGCGGTATCGCGGCTGACCGACATGGGCGTCGAACGCTTTTTGCTGGCACCCATGCTGGTGGGCGTGGTGGCGCAGCGTCTGGTCCGCCGCCTCTGCCCGGTCTGCCGCAAACCCGCCCAGGCAACAGCCGCCGATGCAGCCCGGATCGACGGCCTTGCCCCCGGCGATGCGATCTTCCACGCCTGCGGTTGCCCGGCCTGCAATGATCAGGGCTACAGGGGCCGCTCGGGCATCTACGAAGTCGTGGCGATAACCCGAGAGATGGAGGCGATGATCCACGCTGGTGCGTCCGAGGCCGACCTGACCGCTGCCGCCCGCCGTGACGGCCCCGGACTGGTGGCCGACGGTCTGCGCCAGATCAGGGCTGGCCTGACCACCGTGGCCGAAGTCGCCCGTGTGGCGCAGGAGGTTTAGGTGCAGGCGGGGGCAACATAGATGGCCGCCTTTCGCTACAAGGCGCTGGATGCTACCGGCAAGGCCCAGTCCGGCATGGTCGAGGCCGCCAACCCCGCCGCCGCCCGCCTGTCGCTGCGCGCAAAGGGCCTGTTGCCGCTGGACCTGTCGGCCAGTGCCGACAGTGCCAAACCCGGCCAGACCCCCCGCACAGCGCCCCGCATGTCGGGGGCGGCCCTGTCGCTGACGACCCGCCAGATGGCCACTCTGCTACGCTCCGGCCTTCGGATCGAGGAGGCGTTGCAGACCATCGCCAGCGGACAACCCGCCAAGGTGGCCGGGGTTCTGCTGACCCTGCGTGCGCTGGTGCTGGAGGGGCGCAGTTTCGGCGCGGCCTTGGCAAGCTACCCGCTCATCTACAGCGACTTTTACCGCGCTTCTGTTCGGGCCGGTGAACAGTCCGGTCGGCTGGATCAGGTGATGACCCATCTGGCCAGCTTTGTTGAGAACCGCGCCCGCAACCGGCAGACGGTGCAACTGGCGCTGCTCTATCCCGCACTTTTGGGCGTGGTCAGTCTGGGGATCATCACCCTCCTGATGGTCTTTGTGGTGCCGGACATCGTCAAGGTCTTTCGCGACCGGGGGGCTGACCTGCCCCTGCTGACCCGCACGTTGATCGCCCTGTCCGAGGCGATCCGCTTTTACGGCCTATACGCCGCCGCAGCCCTGACCCTTGGCCTGCTGGCCCTGACCCGCTGGCTGAAATCCCCCGCCAACCGTCTGGTGCTGGACCGCTTTATCTCCACCAACCGCCTGACCCGCCGCCTGTCACAGCGGATGAACGCCGCCCAGTTTGCAGGAACCCTGGCCACCCTCCTCCTGTCTCAGGTCCCTCTGGCCGAGGCGCTGACTGCCGCCGCCGACGTCACACCCAACAGCCACATCCGCGCCCGCGTGACCGAGGTGACAGACAAGGTCCGCCAAGGTATCACCCTGCACCGCGCAATGGAGGAGGCGCGCTGTTTTCCCGCCATGATGGTGGCCATGGTGGCCAGTGGCGAGGCGACGGGCGATCTGGGCACCGCCCTTGACCATGCCGCGACCGAACAGCAGCGCGATCTGGATGCCTGGGTGCGGGCGATGGTGGCACTTGTGGAACCGGCGATTCTGCTGATCATGGGGGGGCCGTGTTCAGGTTGATGTCCTGC
>JANNAF010000344.1:0-6016 GCA_031384005.1 Rhodobacterales bacterium
GTGCTGGGCCTGATCGAGGCGGACCCGTTCAAGGGTCGTTCACCCGCCGCCATTCTGGACGACAGCGACTGGATCAGCCTGCAGGGCATCTGCGCGGGTTGAAGCGGTCCAAAGAAAGAACCCTCTGGCCGGGGCCAGAGGGTCAGTGGTCGTTGCTGCTCGGTCTTGCCTGACGTCCGGTTGCCCTTGGCGGGCTCCGCGCCTGAACCTGTTATCGTAGTATGGCGTCGCCAAATCCGGCGTTGCGGGTTTGGGTCAGTGCGGCGCGTGCGGCGGCATCAGACCCAAAGGGTCCGGCATAGACAATCTGCAAAACCTTGCCGCTGCGGGTGATTTTAGAGGTTGAAACCGGCAGGCCCAGCGCCGCCAGACGCGCCTTGACTGCATCGGCATTGGCCGTTTGGCCAAAGGTGCCCACCTGGACATAGGACGCGGCAGTAGCCGGTTGTTGTGCCTGCGGGGCGGACATTGTTGACACGGTGATGGCCGCCACCCGCGTCGCCACCCGCGTGGCGGCGCGCGGTTGCGGCTGGTCGGCCACCAATTCCGCCGGAATATCGCGGGTCCAGACCTGATCCTGCTGCGCCTGACCCTGTGCCGTGCCCTGGCCGCGCAGCGGGTTCAGGCGGTCGTCGGTCCATGCCAGTTTATATCCGGCAGGCGGCTTGGGGATTGCCGCACGGGCCACCGCTGCGGGGCGGGTGTTTGCCGTGGTGCGCGTGTTGCCCATCAGGGTGGCACCCGCCAGATCCTGTGCAAACAGAGCCGCACCGACCCCGGCACTGCGCGGGAAAATCGGGGGGCGCCAGCCTGTCAGGCTCCCATCGCCGCGCGTGCAGACCAGCGCCGTGCCACCGCTGCGCAACAACACGCGTTCCAGTTTGGGCGCGGAGGTAAAACACTGGATTTGCCCAGAGGCCGGGCCAGACAGATCCGCAGCCGCATAGGTGGCTGGCGCGGGTGCCGCCGCTGCCGGGCGGGCAGGGGCCACCGCCACCACAACCGGGGCTGTTACACGCAAAACCGGGGCACGCAAAACTGGGGCAGCAACAACGACCGTGGCCGCCACAACAGCAGGCGCATCCGGCACAATATTCGCAGCAACCGCCGCTGCCGTCGCCGCGCCAAAGGTGGGTGGAAAGCCGCACAGGGGTCTGCGGTCACGCCCGATCCGCGGCACCCAGTTGACCTGCGCGCCAAATCCGGCCCGCAGAAACAGGCAGCCCCGTCCATCGACGAATTGTTGGCCGGTAAACCCTGCAGGCGGCAGATTGGACGGTCCGCCGATGGATGCAAGGCTTTGCCCCGACACCATGGTTGCAGACAGACCCAAGGCCACTATGGCCGATGACACAATTTTAAACAGCATGACTACCCCCCAGTAGTTGAGGGATACAGTGTATCATGATTGTTTCTTAGTAAAGGCCTAATGGCCTATTTAGTGCCGAACATGCGATCTCCCGCATCTCCTAGCCCGGGCACAATATATCCATGGTCATTCAGGTGGCTATCTACTGCTGCTGTGACGATTGGCACGTCGGGATGGGCCTCTTGCATGTGTTTGATGCCCTCAGGCGCCGCCAAAAGGCACAAGAACCGGATATTGCGCGCGCCCGATTGTTTCAAAAGCGTCACCGCTGCCGCCGAGGAATTGCCGGTGGCCAGCATCGGATCAACCACGATGCAGACCCGGTCCTCCAGATGATCGGGCAGTTTGCAATAGTATTGCACGGGTTGCAGCGTTTCGGGGTCGCGGTACAGGCCAATAAACCCGACCCGCGCCGCCGGGATCAGCTCCAGAATACCGTCCAACAACCCGTTGCCCGCGCGCAATATCGACACCAGCGCCAACTTGCGCCCCTCGATTGCGGGGGCGTCCATCGGCTCCAGCGGGGTTTCGATGCGCTTGGTGGTCATCGGCAGTTCGCGGGTGACCTCATAGGCCAAAAGCAGGCTTATTTCGCGCAAAAGCTGGCGAAAGGACGCGGTGGACGTGTCCTTTTCGCGCATCAACGTCAGTTTGTGCTGCACCAGCGGATGGGTCACGACGGTCAGATTATTCAGCATCGGCAGCCTCCAGCGTTTTCAGTATTCGGGCCTTGGTATCCGCGTCACAGAAAGCGGCGTCAAGCGAGGTGCGGGCGATTTTGGCGAATACCCCCTCGTCCCAGTCAAAGGCGCGGTGCAGCATTTCGTATTCGCGGTCCATGGTGGTGTGAAAAAAGGGCGGATCGTCGGTCGATATGGTGACCTTGACACCACGGTTGAACATCTCGCCAATCGGATGGGCGCGAAAGGTCGGGAAAATCCCAAGGGCGACGTTGGACCCCGGGCACAGTTCCAGCACGATGCCCGTTTCGGCAATTTCCTCGACCAGCGCCATATCCTCGATGGCGCGGGCACCGTGGCCGATGCGTTCGACGCGCAGGTCGGCGATCGCATCGCGAACGGACTCCGGCCCGCCCCATTCACCGGCATGGGCGGTCAGGTGCAACCCCGCCTCGCGCGCCATGTCAAAGGCATAGCGGAAATCCTTGGGTTTGCCGATCTTTTCATCACCAGCCAGCCCAAAGCCCACCACAAACCGTCCCGCCGTTTCCGCCGCACAGCGGGCGGTCTGGCGGGCCTTGTCCGGTCCGAAATGGCGCACCGATGTCACGATACCGCGCATGGTGATGCCGAAATCAACCTCGGCCTTGGCCGCCGCCTCCTCGATGGCATGCAGATATTCGCGCCAGGCTGACACATCGCGGTTGCCGCAGAAATCGGGGGCAAGGAAGGTTTCGGTATAGACGACGCCGGATTTGGCGCTTTCCTCCAGCACAGCCAGCGTCAGACGGTAAAAATCCTCTGGGCTTTGCAAGGTGGTGACGGCGGCCTCATAGACCTTGATGAAGTTCCAGAAATCGGTGAACCGGTAGGACCCGTCGTCGTTGAACAGGCCCGACAGGTCGATCTTTTTCTGCTTGGCCTGACTGCGGATAAAGGCGGGGGGGGCGGCCCCCTCCAGATGCAGATGCAATTCAATCTTGGGGATCATAGAAAACTCCGTCCCGTACCATAAGACGTAACACCCAGATGGGCGGCCACCGAGGCGCCGACATCGACAAAGGCGCAAGGCCCGATGGGGCCCGCACCGACCCCGGCGCACAGAACCGGCACCTGTTCGCGGGTGTGTTCGGTGCCGCGCCATGTGGGATCGTTGCCATGGTCGGCGGTGAAAATAGCCAGATCGCCGGGGCGCTGCGCCGCCAGAAACGCGCCGGCACGGGTGTCGAACCATTCCAGCGCGCGGGCATAGCCTGCCACATCGCGCGGGTGGCCATACAGGCTGTCAAACTCGACAAAGTTGGCAAAGGTCAAGGAACCGGGGGCGGCATCGCGCCCCAGCCGGTCCAGATGATCGAAAAGATCAACGTCGGATTTGCCTTTGTGCAATGCGCCGATGCCTTGCATCGAGAAGATGTCGCCGATCTTGCCGATGGCATGGGTGTCACGGCCGGCACCTTGAACCCAGTCCAGCAGGGTGGGCGCCGGGGGCGCGATGGCGTAATCATGGCGGTTGGGGGTGCGTTTGAAATTATCCGGCGTGCCGGTGAAGGGCCTTGCGATGACGCGGCCCACTTTCATGGCGTGCAGGGTCGGGGCAAGGTCCTGACACAGCTTTAGCAGGCGGTCCAACCCGAAGGCGGTTTCATGGGCGGCGATCTGGAAAACCGAATCCGCCGAGGTATAACAGATTGGCCAACCGGTCCGCAGATGTTCGTCGATATGTGCCGCGATGATCGGGATGCCCGAGGCGTGGCAGTTGCCAAGGATGCCGTCAGTCCCCGCGAGTTTGCAGACCAGTGCAACCAGTTCGGGGCCGAAGGCGGGCACGGTGTCGGGGAAATAGGTCCAGTCCCATGGCACCGGAACCCCGGCCAGTTCCCAGTGACCGGACGGTGTATCCTTGCCGCGCGACACCTCGGTCGCGGCACCCCAACGGCCTGTGGGGGTCTGCGTGACAGGGGTCCCCATGACGGATGACAGGCCCAGACGGTCCAGATTGGGCAGCCGCAAGGGCCCGGCGCGGCCAGTGTCGGCCCGGCCCGCCGCACATTCGGCAGCGATATGGCCAAGGGTATCGGACCCCGCATCGCCAAAATCCGCCGCATCGGGTGCGCCGCCACAGCCCACGGAATCCATCACGATCAAAAAGGCACGTGTCATCAGGCAATCCTTTTCAGGATCAGGCTGGGTTCATCGGGGGCGATAACCCCCAGCGCATAGGCAGCCTGAACGGCGCGAATTGCCTCCTCGGCCTGCGCCTCGGTGGCGGCGTGCACCATGCACAGGGGATCGCCCGCGCCGATATCCTCGCCAATGCCCGCCAGATCGGACAGGCCGACCGAGGGGTTGATCTTGTCCCCCTCACGCTGCCGCCCGCCGCCAAGGGCGACCACGGCCAGCCCCAGCCGCTGGCCGTCGATGGTGTTGACATAACCGCGCCCCAGCGAGGGCGCCTCGCGGATCACGGTGGCGGCGGGCAGGCGGTCGGGCCAGCGGTCGACGAAATCGGCCGGTCCACCCTGGGCGGCCACCATGCGGCCAAACCAATCGGCGGCAGCACCCGATTCCAGCGCCTGTTCGATGCGCCCGGCGCCGTCCGCCGCATCGGCGGCGATGCCGCCCAGGGCCAGCGCCTCGCCGCCCAGCGCCATGGTGATTTCCCACAGTGCCGAATTGACCGATGTGCCAGTCAGGGTTTCCATCACCTCGCTGACCTCCAGCGCGTTGCCGGCGGCGGTGGCCAAAGGCTGGCTCATGTCGGTGATCAGCGCGCTTGTCATGCAGCCCGCCCCCTGCGCCGTTGACACCAGCGCGCGGGCCAGCGCCTCGGCATCGGCCAGGGTTTTCATGAAGGCACCGGACCCGCATTTGACATCCAGCACCAGTGCCTCCAACCCCGCCGCCAATTTCTTGGACAGGATCGAGGCGGTGATCAGGTCGATGGATTCGACCGTGCCCGTCACATCGCGGATGGCATAAAGGCGGCGGTCTGCCGGGGCGATTTCGGCGCTGGCCGATACGATGGCGCAGCGCACATCCTTGATCTGGCGGCGCAGCTGATCCTCGGACAGGCCGGTGCGAAAACCGGGGATCGCCTCCAGCTTGTCCAGCGTGCCGCCGGTATGGCCAAGGCCACGGCCCGAAATCATCGGGACATAGGCCCCGCAGGCCGCCAGAGCGGGGGCAAGCAGCAGCGACACACAGTCGCCAATGCCGCCGGTGGAATGTTTGTCCAGCACCGGGCCGGGCAGGTCCCATGTCATCACCTGACCTGACGCCGTCATGGCGCGGGTCAGCGCCACACGGCCCGCCTCGCCCAGACCCTTCAGCAGCACCGCCATGGCGAATGCGCCGGCCTGAGCATCGGTCACCCCACCCGTGGCAAGACCCGCCGCAAACCAGGTCAACTCGTCCGCAGAGGGGGTTTTGCCGTCACGGATGGTGGCGATGATGGCGCGGGCGTCCATCAAGTCCGCGCCATATGGGCCGCACTGAATACGCCGGGCAACAGGTCGGCCACGGTCATCGTCAGGGATTTGCCATCGGTGGTGTGCAGGGTGACGCGCATGTCCTGATCGGCAAACTCGGCGATTTTCTGGCGGCAGCCGCCGCAGGGCGGCACCGGGTTCGGGCTGTCGGCGATGACATGCAGTTCGGCAATCCGCACATCGCCTGCCGCAATCATCGCGGCAATCGCACCGGCCTCGGCGCAGGTGCCTTCGGGGTAGGCGACGTTTTCGACGTTGCAGCCGACATGGATCGAGCCGGAAGTGGCGCGCAGGGCGGCACCGACCTTGAAGCGGGAATAGGGCGCATAGGCGCGCAGGCGCACAGCGGTGGCGGCTTCATGCAGCATTTCGGGGGCCTCGGTTTGATTGACCATTTGATCAGGATTGTGGGCCGGTTTCGCGCCTGTTGCAAGCGTCGCCAAGCGGGGGTTTCACACCCCCGACAGCCTTGCCCC
>JANNAF010000348.1:0-4055 GCA_031384005.1 Rhodobacterales bacterium
CCAGCAGTTTCTGGGTATAGGGGTGCTGCGGGTTGGCAAAGATATCCGCCGTGACGCCCTGTTCCACGATCTGCCCGCCCTGCATGACGCAGACCCGGTCGGCAATGCGGCGCACGATGTTCAGATCATGCGTGATGAACAACAGGCTAAGGCCCTCGGACCGTTTCAGATCGGCCAACAGGTCCAGGATCTGCGCCTGAATGGTCACATCCAGCGCCGTCGTCGGCTCATCCGCGATCAACAGTTCGGGGCCGTTGGCCAGTGCCATCGCGATCATGATGCGCTGCCGCTGCCCGCCTGACAGCTGGTGCGGATAGGCGGCAAGGCGGCTTTCGGCGTCACGGATGCCGACCTTGTGCAACAGGTCCACCACCCGCGCCCGCGCTTTGGTGCCGCCAAGGCCCTGATGCAGCGACAGGCTTTCGCTGATCTGCTTTTCGATGGTGTGCAGCGGGTTCAGGCTGGTCATCGGTTCCTGAAAGATGAAACTGATGTCATTGCCGCGCACCCGGCGCAACTCGCCCTCGGGCGCGCCAAGGAGTTCGCGGCCCTGATACAGCACCGACCCGGTCACGGCGGCGCTGTCGGGCAACAGTTTCACCGTGGACAGCGCGGTCACCGACTTGCCCGACCCGCTTTCACCAACCAGCGCCACCGTCTCGCCCTTGGCCACGGAAAACGACACGTCGCGCACGGCATGGATCAGCCCGCCCTCTTGGGCAAAGCGCACGTTCAGCCCTGTCACCTGCAAGACAGTCATTTGAAGGTGTTCCTGGGGTCAAAGGCCGCGCGCACGCCTTCAAAGATAAAGACGAGGAGCGACAGCATGATCGCCCCGGTGAAAAAGGCCGAATAGGCCAGCCAAGGGGCCTGCAGGTTCTGCTTGGCCTGCTGGGTCAGTTCGCCCAAGGACGGATAGGCGGCAGGCAGGCCGAAACCTAGATAATCAAGTGCCGTCAGGCTGGCGATGGTGCCGGTGATCACAAAGGGCATCATGGTCAGCGTGGCGACCAGTGCGTTCGGCAGGACGTGGCGAAAGATGATGACGGCATCGCTGACGCCCAAGGCCTTGGCCGCGCGGACATATTCGAAATTGCGGGCGCGCAGGAATTCGGCGCGCACCAGCCCGACCAGACCCATCCAGCCAAAGACCACGGATATCAGCACCAGCAACCAAAAGCTCATGGTGAAAATCGCCGACAGGATGATGATCACATACAGCGTCGGCGTGGACCCCCAGATCTCGATGATCCGCTGCAATATCAGGTCGGTCAGCCCGCCGAAATAGCCCTGCACCGCCCCCGCCACAATCCCGATCACCGAGGTCAGGATCGACACCACCAGCCCGAACGTGACCGAGATGCGGAACCCGTAAATCACCCGCGCCAGCACATCGCGCGACGTGTCGTCGGTGCCCAGCCAGTTCTGCGTCGATGGCGGGCCGGGGGCCACCTTGCCGGTGTCGACGATGGTGTTGAAACTATAGGGGATCGGCGGCCACAGGATCCAGCCCGCAGCATACCCCTCGGCCCCGTCCAGCCGCCCCAGATCGGCCGATTGCATCGTGGTTTCCGGCTCGTCAAAACAGTCCAGCAAACCACCGGTCTGGATCAGGCATTGCACGGCCACGTCGTGATAGCTGGCCTCGGTCTGAAAATCGCCGCCAAACTCGCGTTCAGAATGAAACTTGGCGATCGGGAAAAAGTATTCGCCGCGATAGTTCACGATCAGCGGTTTGTCATTGGCCAGCAGTTCAGCACCCAGCGACAGGACATACAGCACCGAAAACAGGATCAGCGACCAAAACGCCCGCTTGTTCGCCCGGAAATTGCGCCAGCGCCGCTGGTTGAGTTTTGACAGCGCCATTCTAGCCCCGCCGTTCAAAGTCGATGCGCGGGTCGGTCCAGACATACATCAGGTCCGACAAAATCCCGATGACCAGCCCGATGATGCCAAACGCGAACAGGGTGCCGAATATCACCGGATAATCGCGTTCCACCGCCGATTTGAAGCCCAATTGCCCCAGACCGTCCAGCGAAAAGATCGTCTCGATGATCAGCGATCCACCAAAGAACACGCCGATGAACAGCCCCGGAAAACCCGCGATCACGATGAGCATGGCGTTGCGAAACACATGGCCATACAGCACCCCGGCCTCGGACAACCCCTTGGCCCGCGCCGTCATGACATATTGCTTGCGGATTTCGTCCAGAAAACTGTTCTTGGTCAACAGCGTCAGCGTGGCAAAACTGGCGATGGTCGAGGCGATGACAGGCAAGGTGATGTGCCACAGGTAATCGCCCGCCTTTTGCAGCCAATTCATCTCCTCCCACCCGTCCGACGTCAGCCCGCGCAGCGGAAAGATCTGCCAGTACGACCCGCCCGCAAACAGCACCAACAGCAGAATGGCGAACAAAAAGCCGGGGATGGCATAGGCGGTGATGATCAGCCCCGAGGTCCAGATATCAAACCGCGACCCGTCCGAAACCGCCTTGCGAATGCCCAGCGGGATCGACACCATATAGGCAATCAGCGTGGACCACAGGCCTAGCGTGATCGACACCGGCATTTTTTCCAATATCAGCCCGACCACGCTGGTGGACCGGAAATAGCTTTCGCCAAAGTCAAAGCGGACATAGTTCCACATCATGATGAAAAACCGTTCCAGCGCGGGAATATATTCCTTGGTGCAGGCCGGATCCTCGACCGTTGGTTTGCCCGTGAAGCCCGGCTCGCACAGGATGCGGGCAAAGCCGAACTCGACCTCCAACTGGGCCAGAAACTCGGGCGGCAGACCGCGCGCACCGATGTATCCATCGGTCTGGCTGTCCTTGATGCCGGCGTCGCCTGCGTCACCGACCACGTTCTTGATACTGTCGCCCTCGCCCTCCAGCCGGGCGGCGATCTGTTGGATCGGCCCGCCCGGAACGAACTGGGTCAGCGCAAAGTTGATGATCATGATGCCCAGCAGGGTCGGAATGACCAACAGCAGACGTCGCAGGATATAGGCACCCATCGGGCAGGTGGCCTTTCTACTTCAACGCGCCAGCGGCTTTTAGGGTTGCCGCCTTGGCCTCGTCATACCACCACAGGCTGGTTTCGCCCAAGGCATAGGTCGGCGGGGCGGCAGGACGGCCAAAGACATCGTAATAGGCGACGGTATAGGTGTTCTTGTACCATTCCGGCACCCAGAACCGGATGGACCGCAGCACCCGGTCCAGCGCCTGTGTGGCCACGTCCAGCTCCTCACGGGTCTTGGCGGCCTTGACCACCTCGATCAGACGGTCAACCGCCGGATCGGACACGCCCGCGCGGTTGCGGGTCGAATTGTCGGCGGTTTTGCTGGCGTAAGATTGTTCCATCTCGCTGCCCGGCTCATAGGAATTGACCGCACCGCCGCTGATGATGTCGAAATCGAACTTGGGCGGATCGACGCGGTCAGACAATTGCGCCGGGTCCACCATGGTCAGCTTGGCATCGACGCCCAGCGCCTTGAGGTTTTCGACATAGGGGTTGATCACCCGTTCGAAGGCCGGGTTGCTCTCCAGAAACTCGACTGTCAGAACCTCGCCTGCCGCATTGCGGCGGATGCCGTCGGTGCCCACCGCCCAGCCCGCCTCGTCCAGCAGGTTGGAGGCGGCGCGCAGGTTGGCGCGGGTCAACTGGCTGTCGGCGTCCGATGTGGGGGCCATGACCGGCGGGTCCGTGATGATCGACGCAGGCAACAGCCCCTCATCGACCAGGGGCTGCAACAGCGCCGCCTCGGCCGGGCTGGCCGGGCCAACTGCCGCCATCTGCGTGTTTTCCCAGATCGAATTGATACGGGCATACAGATCATAAAACAGCGTCTTGTTCGACCATTCAAAGTTGAACATCAGCGCAATCGCCTCACGCACCCGTGGATCCTTGAACTTGTCCAGACGCATGTTGAACAGAAATGCCTGACCACTGGCCATGTTGCCGTTCGGGATTTCCTCCTTGATGGCATAGCCCTTTTCAATCGCCTCGAACCCGTACCCCGTCGCCCATTGTTTGGACGAGTTTTCGTTGCGGAA
>JANNAF010000369.1:0-1946 GCA_031384005.1 Rhodobacterales bacterium
TGGCCGTGACGGGCGATATCCTCGTACAGCTTGACATGCATCAGGCCGTATTCCTCTAGCTCGTGCATCTTGCGGGTTTCGGTTTCGCGGGGTTCCAAAAAGCGCAGGGGTTCGGGGATGGGTACCTGATAGACCAGGATATGCCCCTCGGTCAGGGCGGTTTCGGGGATACGGTGGCGGGTCTGGATCAGGGTTGCGTCAGACGTCGCCTCGGTCGTGGCGACGCCTGCGGTGCGTTGAAAGAATTTGCGGATGCTGACGGCGTTGGTGGTGTCATCGGCCCCTTGGTCGATGACTTTGAGCCGGTCCTCGGGGACCAGACAGGCGGCTGTCACCTGCACCCCGCCGGTGCCCCAGCCATAAGGCATCGGCATTTCGCGGCTGGCGAAGGGCACCTGATAGCCCGGCACGGCCAAACCTTTGAGGATGGCGCGGCGGATCATGCGTTTGGTTTGTTCATCCAGATAGGCAAAGTTATAGGCTTGATCGGTCATGACTGGACCCTTTTCATGGGCAACATTCGGGTCTGGGCGGCGGTTAGGGTCATTCGGCGGCCTCACGCAGCGCCTGAGCCTCGGCCCGCAGGTGGCGGACCATTTCCAACTCGGCCTGAAAATCGACGTAGTGGGGCAGTTTGATATGTTCCAGAAAACCCGTCGCCTGAATGTTGTCGGCATGCATCAGGACAAACTCCTGATCCTGAGCGGGGGCGCCGGTGTCATCTTCGCCCAACTCTTTCCAGCGCAGGGCACGGTCAACCAGGCTCATCGCGATGGCCTTGCGTTCGCTTTGGCCAAAGACAAGGCCGTAACCGCGGGTGAATTGCGGCGGTTCGGTCTTGGACCCCTTGAACTGGTTCACGGTTTCACACTCGGTCAGTTCAACCTCGCCCACCTCGACCGCAAAGCCCAGTTCGGGGATATCAACCGCAACCGACACGCGGCCAATGCGCAATTCACCGACAAAGGCATGGGTGCGGCCATAGCCGCGCTGGGTGGAATAGGCCATTGACAGGATAAAACCTTCGTCACCACGGGTCAGCGCCTGAAGCCGCAGGGGGCGCGAGGCGGGCAGTTCCATGGGTTCGCGGGTCAGGTCGGGCGGGGTGGCATTGCTGGAAGGTTCGGGCTGGATGAGGCCGTCGCGGCCCAAAAGGCCCGTCACATGTGGCATGGTTTGCCGCATGGCGGGGGCGGTGGGGGCGGTGGGGGTTCCCCCCTCGGCCATCAGTTTGAAGTCGAGCAGGCGGTGGGTGTAATCGAACGTCGGGCCCAGGATCTGGCCACCCGGCAGATCCTTGAACGTGGCCGACACGCGGCGGTCAATGGCCATATCCGCCGTATCGACCGGGGTCGATGCGCCAAGGCGCGGCAGGGTGGTGCGGTAGGCGCGGATCAAAAAGACCGCCTCGATCAGATCACCGCGCGATTGTTTGATCGCCAGCGCGGCAAGGTCTGGGTCGAACAACGAACCCTCGGCCATGACGCGGTTGACGGCAAGGCGCAGTTGTTCGCGGATTTGCGGCACCGACAGTTCGGCCGCGGCGGGATCGCCACGGCGTTCCTCGGCCAGCCAGGCGTGGGCATTGTCGATGGCGCGTTCGCCACCCTTGACGGCGACATACATCAGATAACCTCAACTTTGGTCGAACGGGGCAGGGCGGCGATGCGGGGACCACAGGTCAGAAGGGTATCAAACCCAAGCGGAAACAGCGCGCGGTTGTCTTGAAAGGCGCGGGTATCGGGCAGCGACAAATGGGCGTGATCTGCGATGCCGGGGCCGGTCAGGCGGTGGCCAGTGGGGGTCAGATCGTCCACCTCGACAATCAGGGTGGCAGAGCGGTCGGGATAATCGGGTTGGCCGATGCGGAAACGGGTGATGGGCATCAGGTCGGACCAGCGACCAAGCGCAAAATCGGCCTTATCGGGTCCGGTCAGGGGGGCGCC